>NZ_JBVVPS010000012.1:0-202929 GCF_055811355.1 Bradyrhizobium sp. WSM4873
GCCGCGCGACGCGCGCATCACATAGCGCCGTAGCTAGCGCGGCTTGGCCGCGGAGGCCGACCCGTTACCCCATCTACAGGGCATCGCGATTAGGCGGCGGTCGAAGCCTTCCGCGCCGCCTTCTCCTGCGCGGCGGCGGCCTCGTCCTTGCGGATCTCCGACAGGCGCTTCTGCACTTCCGCCGAGAAGATGTACTGCGCCGGACGCTGCTTGCTCATGTCGATCTCCGGCGCCATCGGACCCGTGGTCCTGATGCCGCGCAGCGACACCCACATCGCCTTCAGCGGGTTGTTGATGGCTGCGGTCGCCGCCGTCGGCTCGTAGCCGCAATGGGCCATGCAGTCGGCGCACTTCTCGTACTTGCCGGTGCCGTAGGTCTCCCAGTCGGTGGTGTCCATCAGCTCCTTGAAGGTCTTCGCATAGCCTTCACCGAGCAGATAGCAGGGCTTCTGCCAGCCGAAGATGTTGCGCGCGGGCATGCCCCAGGGCGTGCATTCGTATTCCTGGTTGCCGGCGAGGAAGTCGAGGAACAGGCCGGAATGCATGAAATTCCACTTCTTGCCCTTGCCCATCGCAAAGACGTCGCGGAACAGCTTCTTGGTCTTGGTGCGGTTGAGGAAGTGCTCCTGGTCCGGCGCGCGCTCATAGGCGTAGCCGGGCGACATCGAGACGCCGACGCCGAGCTCGACGGTGAGGTCCAAGAACTTGGCGATCTCCTCGGCCGGGTGGCCGTCGAAGATGGTGGCGTTGACGTTGACGGTGAAGCCGCGGGCCTTGGCTGCCTTGATCGCGGAGACGGCGCGGTCGAACACGCCCTTCTGTGACACTGCCTTGTCGTGATGCTCCTTCAGGCCATCGAGATGCACGGAGAAGAACAGATAGGGCGAGGGCTCGAACAGATCGAGCTTCTTCTCGAGCAACAACGCGTTGGTGCAGAGCGAGACGAACTTCTTGCGCGCCACGAGGCCGCGCACGATCTCGCCGATCTCCTTGTGGATCAGCGGCTCGCCGCCGGGAATGGCGACCATCGGCGCGCCGCACTCGTCGGCCGCGTCCCAGCACTCCTGTGCGGTCATGCGGCGGTTGAGGATCGCGTCCGGATAATCGATCTTGCCGCAGCCGACGCAGGCGAGGTTGCAGCGGAACAGCGGCTCCAGCATCAGCACGAGCGGATAGCGCTTGCGGCCAAGCAGCTTCTGCTTGATCAAATAGCCGCCGATACGCATTTCCTTGAAGAAGGGGATAGCCATTACAAGTTTCTTTCTGGGCTTGAAATTCGGGTGGGGTCAGCTCGCAGCCAGTTGGGCCGGAAGCCGGAATTCGATGTTTTCCTCGCGGCCGGGGAGCACCGAGACCTTGACCGGTCCGATCCGCCGCATTGCTTCGATCACGTCATCCACGAGTACCTCGGGCGCCGAAGCGCCAGCCGTCACACCGACGGTTCTGGCATCTTTCAACCACTCGGGATTGAGCGCTCTGCCGTCGGCGATCAGATAACTCGCGACACCGGCCTCAGTGCCGATCTCGCGGAGCCGGTTCGAATTCGAGCTATTGGCAGCGCCCACCACCAAGATCACGTCGACCAGCTTGCTCAAGTCCCTTACCGCAGATTGGCGGTTCTGTGTCGCATAGCAGATATCCCGGATATCCGGGCCTTGAATATCTGTAAAGCGGGCCTGCAGGGCCGAAATGATGTCCTTGGTGTCATCCACCGACAGGGTGGTCTGGGTGATATAGGCCACTGGCGTATCCGCCGGCAGCTCAAGGGCCTTAACCTCTTCAACGCTTTGGACCAGCAATACGGGGGCGGGAACCTGGCCCATGGTACCCTCGACCTCGGGGTGGCCGGCATGGCCGATCAGGATCAGAGTGCGGCCTCTGGCGATGTAGCGCTTCCCCTGATTGTGAACTTTCGTGACCAGGGGGCAGGTGGCATTGAGCACCGGAAGGTCGCGCGCGGCCGCTTCCTCCTCGACGCTGCGGGCGACGCCATGAGCGCTAAAGACCGTCACAGCCTTCGGCGGCACCTCCGACAGTTCCTCGACGAAGATCGCGCCCTTGTTTTTCAGGCTCTCGACGACGTACTTGTTGTGCACGATCTCATGGCGCACGTAGACGGGCGGGCCGTACTTCTCCAGCGCCCGTTCCACGATCTCGATCGCACGCACCACCCCCGCGCAAAAGCCGCGCGGTTGCGCCAGATAAACTTCCATTGGACGTCCATCACGCAAGTTGCACCAATCCGCTCTCAAGTTCAGGGGACACCCCGATACGAACCAATGAGTTGCAATATCCGCACCACGGCTTCGCGCACGCGGTAGCTGCCCACCGCTGTCGGGGCCCCGGTGCATGGAGGCGCAGTACTTTGTGTCAAAAAATCGGCAGCAAGGAAAGGTAGAATGAACTTTGGTTCCCCACTGGATCACTTTTGCGGTATTATAGTAGAGGGTGATTGGTCAGGAAAACGGTGGCATCGATGTTTGCCCCTTCGTCACTTTCCCGCCTCAACTCCCCGGCTATACCGACCGTCCCGCATGATTTTGCCATGGTCTTCCGCCGTTTACCTCGAACCTTCTGACGGCGATAACCACTCAAAACAGCAATAGGTTTCGGCTGGGAACTCCGTTACATAGCGGGCGTTTCCGGCAAGCTGTTAACCGCAGAAAGAAAAGTAGTGCTGCAAAGCGTCGTCGTTGCCATCGTCAGGGCCTGCACCCGGTTTGCCTCCCTCGTCGTCGTTCTCGGGCTCCTGCTGGCGGTGGGGGCGGGCTATTACACGTCCCAGCATTTCGCCATCAACACCGATATCAATTCGCTGATTGCCCAAAATCTGGACTGGCGCCAACGCGACCAGCAGTTCGATCGCGCCTTCGACCGCGATGCGACGATTACGGCGGTGGTCGAAGCCAAGACGCCGGAGATGGCGACCGCGGCGTCGGACGCACTCTATGCCAAGCTGAAGGACAACAAGACCGAGTTCCAGTCGATGCAGCAGCTCGGCACCGGCGAGTTCTTCGAGAAGAATGGCCTGTTGTTCCTGCCGACCGAGGAAGTCGCCAAGGTCACCAGCCAGTTCGAATCCGCCGCGCCCCTCATCGAGATCATGGCAGGCGATCCCTCGATCCGAGGCCTCACCGGCGCGCTCGAGACCGGACTTGCCGGCGTCAAGCGCGGGCAGGTCAAGCTCGACAACACCGAGCGGCCCTTCAACCAGATCGCGCAAACGGTCGAGACCGTGCTCAACAAGGGCAACGCGACCTTCTCCTGGCGCGAGCTCGTCAGTGACGAGCCGCTGACGGATTCGGACAAGCGCGCCTTCATCGAATTCAAGCCAGTCCTCGATTACAACGCGCTCGAGCCCGGCAAGGGGGCAACCGACGCGATCCGCAAGGCCGCAGCCGATCTGGATTTTGCCACCAAATATCAGGCGCGGGTCCGGCTGACCGGACCGGTCCCGATCGCCAATGAGGAATATGCAACCGTCCAGGAAGGCGCTGTCGTCAACGGCATCGGGACGGTGCTCGTCGTGCTGCTCATCCTGTGGCTGGCGCTGCATTCGGCGAAGATCATCTTCGCGGTGTTCGTCAATCTCTTCGTGGGTCTTGCGCTGACAACCGCCGCCGGCCTGATGATGGTGGGCTCGCTCAATTTGTTGTCGATCGCGTTCGCCGTGCTGTTCGTCGGCCTCGGCGTCGATTTCGGCATTCAGTACAGCGTCCGCTATCGCTCCGAGCGCTACAAGCACAACGATCTCTCGGGTGCGCTGATCCTGGCCGCCAAGCGCTCGGCAATTCCGTTGTCGCTGGCGGCAATGGCGACCGCAGCCGGCTTCCTCTGCTTCATCCCCACCGACTACAAGGGGATCGCCGAACTCGGCCAGATCGCCGGAGTCGGCATGCTGGTCGCGTTCGTCACCAGCATCACGGTGCTGCCGGCGATGCTGAAGCTGTTGAACCCGCCCGGTGAGAAGGAGCCGGTCGGCTATGCCTTCCTGGCGCCGCTCGATTACTTCCTGGAGAAGCACCGCGTGCTCGTCGTCGGCGGCACGATGTTTCTGGCGGTCGCCGGGCTGCCGCTGCTCTATTTCATGAAGTTCGACTTCAACCCGATGAACCTGCGCAACCCGAAGGCGGAGTCGATCGCGACCTTCCTCGATTTGCGCAAGGATCCCAACACCGGCGCCAATGCCATCAACGTGATGACCACGTCGGAAGAGCAGGCGAAGCAGGTGGAGGCGAAGCTGGAGAAGGTGCCGGAGGTGCTGCGCGTGATGTCGCTCAACAGCTTCGTTCCCGAAGACCAGCCGCCGAAGCTGAAGCTGATCGCGCAGGGCGCCAAGGTGCTGAATCCCGCGCTCAATCCCGACCAGATCGACGCCGCGCCATCGGACAAGGAAAACGTCGATGCGCTGAAATCCTCGGTCGACAATCTGCGCCGGACCGCAGGCGATGCGAAGGGCCCGGGTGCGGTCGCCTCGCGTCGGCTCGCGGACGCGCTGGAAAAGCTCGCCAATGGCGATGAAGCCACGCGGAACAAGGCGCAGGACGTGTTCATCGCGCCGATGAAGATCGTGTTCGACCAGCTCCGGAACGCGATGCAGGCCGAGCCGGTCACGCTGAAGTCATTGCCGGCAGATCTCGTCAGCGCCTGGAAGAGCAAGGACGGCATCATCCGGGTCGAGGCGTTGCCGAAGGGCGATCCCAACGATAACGACACGCTGCGCAAATTTGCGGCGGCGGTGCTCGTTGCCGAGCCGACCGCGATCGGCGGTCCGGTCTCGATCCTGAAGTCCGGCGACACCGTGGTGAAGGCGTTCATCCATGCCGGGATCTATGCGCTGCTGGTGATCGGCCTGTTGCTGTGGATCACGTTGCGCCGGTTCGTCGACGTGCTGATGACGCTGGTGCCGCTGCTGGTGGCGGGCGCGGTGACGCTCGAGATCTGCGTGCTGATCGGCTTGCCGCTCAACTTCGCCAATATCGTCGCGTTTCCGCTGCTGCTCGGCGTCGGCGTGGCCTTCAAGATCTACTATGTCGTGGCCTGGCGCTCGGGCAGGACAAACCTGCTCCAGACCAGCCTGACGCGTGCGATCTTTTTCAGCGCGCTGACAACGGCGACCGCGTTCGGCAGCCTTTGGCTGTCGAGCCATCCTGGCACGTCCAGCATGGGCAAGCTGCTCGCGCTGTCGCTGGTGACGACGCTCGCCGCCGTGCTGCTGTTTCAGCCCGCCCTAATGGGCAAACCCCGCAATCTCAGGGAGTAGGCAGATGTCGCCGACCTGGTCGGCGGCGCCCTTCTGACCGGGTTTGGCAGTGCCGGCGGCCTTCGGGGCTGCGGGCGCAGGCTGCGCCGCTGTAGCGCCCGTCGTCGCCGGGGCTTTCGGCGCCGCGCCGGTGGACTTCGGCGCGCCCTTGGCCATCGCGTTGGCGGAGCTCAAGGGAATCGGGGGGCTGACCCGGGTCCAGGTCTCGCCACCGCACAGGAATCCCATCACGCAGCCCTTGATCTCGAGCTGGTCGGTGCCAACCGGCGTGATGGTCGCGCTGTAGAGCTGGCCGTCCTTGGCGTTGTAGACCTGACCTTCCCACTGATCGGCGCCGGGCTTCTTCTTCATGTCGATCAGGGTCGCCATGCCGAGCGTGGGCCGGGTCTTTTTCGACGCGTCCGGATTGTTCTCGTCGCGGCCGCCGGGCTGTTTTTCCCAGGAAACCGCACCCCACATGCTGCCATTGCATTGGGCGACACGAATGTTGGCGACGCCATCGGCAACCCGCCAGTCGCCGGTGGGATCGGCGGCGAGCGCGGGGGTCAGGCAGGTGTAACCGCCAGCCAGTATTAGTCCGGTGTAAAGGGCTAAACGCATGATAGTTCCTTGGCAGTGCAACATGGTCTAAAGCTCTGCTTGCGAAGATGGTCCGAAAAAGGGCAAAAGGCCGCACAGACCGTTTTCAGCGACGTTCCGTTTTCAGTTGACGAGACGGCCCTCAACCGAAGTATGTAGCGGATGCACAGCCCAAATCCAGACATGTCTCAGCTGTTCGCGGACCGCCAGGCCCAGCGCAGCGCCCTGCATAATCGGCATCTGAACGAGCAGTTCGTTCGGGTTCTGAAGACCATCGGCTACGATGTCGGCTTCCAGAAGGGGCAGGGACAGTACCTCTACGACCGCGACGGGGCGCGCTATCTCGACCTCTTGTCCGGTTTTGGCGTGTTTGCGATCGGGCGCAATCATCCGGTCATGCGCGAGGCGCTCAAGAGCGTGCTCGATGCCGACCTGCCCAACCTCGTCCAGTTTGACGTCTCGGTGCTTGCCGGCGTGCTTGCCGAGCGGCTTTTGAAGTACGTCCCCTATCTCGACAAGGCGTTCTTCGCCAATTCCGGCGCCGAATGCGTCGAAGCGGCGATCAAGTTCGCCCGCGGCGCCACCGGCCGTCCGGGGATCGTCTATTGTGCCCACGGCTATCACGGCCTGACCTATGGCGCGCTGTCGCTGACCGGTGATTCGAACTTCCGCACCGGCTTCGAGCCGTTGCTGCCGGGCTGCACCTCGGTCCCGTTCAACGATCTCGCCGCGCTCGAAAAGGCGCTGGCCTCGCGCGAGGTGGCGGCCTTCGTCGTCGAGCCGATCCAAGGCAAGGGCGTCAACATGCCCAGCGACGAGTTCCTGCCGGGTGCAGCTGCGCTCTGCAAGAAATACGGCACGCTGTTCGTCGCCGACGAGATCCAGACCGGCATGGGCCGCACCGGCCGCTTCCTCGCGGTCGAGCACTGGAACGTCGAGCCCGACATGGTGCTGCTCTCGAAGTCGCTGTCCGGCGGCCATGTGCCGGTCGGCGCGGTGCTGACGCGCAAGAGCATCTTCGACAAGATCTTCAACCAGATGGACCGTGCGGTCGTGCACGGCTCGACTTTCTCCAAGAACGACCTGGCGATGGCCGCGGGCATCGCCACGCTCGACGTCATGGAGTCCGAGAAGCTGATCGAGTCCGCCGCCAAGCGCGGTGCCGAGCTGCGCCTCGCGCTCACGCGCATGGTGCCCGGCTACGAGCTGTTGAAGGAAGTCCGCGGCAAGGGCCTGATGATCGGCGTCGAGTTCGGCCCGCCGAAATCGCTGCGGCTGCGGGCGTCATGGAACGTGCTGGAGGCAGCCAACAAGGGCCTGTTCTGCCAGCTCATCACCGTGCCGCTGTTCAAGGACCACAAGATCCTCACGCAAGTCGCCGGCCATGGCAGCCACACCATCAAGCTTCTGCCGCCGCTCACCATCACCGAGGAAGATTGCGGCTGGATCGAGCGCGCCTTCGACGACGTCATCGCCGGCAGCCACAAGGTCCCCGGCGCGATCTGGTCGCTCGGCAAGACGCTGGTGGACAACGCGGTAAGGCGGTCGGCGTAACCTGATCCCTCAGGCCGCCTTGGGCTTGTTTACAGTCTCGATGCGGTCGAGCGCCTTGCCGAGATCGCGTTTGGCAATCTGGATATCGTAATCGTTCTGGAGATTGAGCCATAGCTCGGCGGTCGTACCGAGGGCTTTGGCGAGTCGAAGTGCTGTGTCGGCGGTGACCCCAGTCTGCTCGCTCGCGATTCGCTCGATTCGCGTGCGGGGAAGGCCGCATGTCTTGGCGAGCGCGCCAGCCGACATGTCTAGCGGAACCAGAAATTCCTCCCGAAGAACCTCACCAGGATGCATGGGCTTTAATTTTTTGGCCATCCTCACGTCTCCTAGTGATAGTCCACAATCTCGACCTCGGCGGCGCCCTGCGCTGTCCAGACGAAGCACACTCGGAACTGATCGTTGATCCTGATCGAGTGCTGTCCCTTGCGATCGCCCGCGGGGGCCTCAAGACGGTTGCCGGGCGGCGCCCTTAAGTCGCTGAGTTCGCTGGCTGCGTGCAGATAGCGCAATTTCCGACGCGCAACCTTCACCAGATCAGCCGGAAAGCCTTTAGGGCTTTCGCCGTCAAAGACCGCCTCAGTCGTCTTATCCCTGAAGGTCTTGATCACTCAGACAATGTATCACTATCTGATACACGGTTCAAGGTCCCGCGTATCAACGAGGCCGCTACCCCTCCACATTCGCCTTCATCGCCGCCTCGAACTTGTCGACGAACTCGGCGAGCTCGTCTGCGCCGAGATCGCTGACGGCCCAGAAGTTCAGGCCGCGATTGCCCCAGCGCCGGCAGTTGAAGCCTTGTATGGTTTCGGTCTTGGGCGGCCGGTATTCCGCGTTCGATGTCTGCGACACGAACAGATTGACCACGTGCTGCCGGCGCTTGTAGACGACCGCACCGATGGCACGGGCGTCGATATAATCGAGCCTGCCGCCGACCAGCGTAAAACCTTGTGCGGTGAGGTCGATGACGGGCGGGGCGACGTCGAGCTTGCCGTTGAACCACGGCTTCACCGTGTGCTGGTCGGTCGACACCACGTCGATGAGGTGGCCGGCCTGGAGCGAGCGCAGATGCGCGGAGACGACCTCCGACAGGATGCGCTGCTGGTCGTCCTGGCGCAGCACCAATGCGACAACGCCGGAGGCGGCGAGCGCGGAGACTGCCGAGCCCATCGCAAAGCCGCGCAGCACGGAGCGGCGGCTCGGCTGTTGACGCTGCGGCTGCGGCTGCGGCTGCGGCAGCGAAGCCTCGATACGCGCACGCAGGCTCGCCGGTGCGGTGTAGCGCAAGTCGGCGTCCGCGAGCACGCGCTGCATGTCGCGTTGGGCCGAAAGCTCCGCAGCGCAGGTCGGGCAGCTGGCGATATGAGTTTCGACC
The DNA here is from genome assembly GCF_055811355.1 of Bradyrhizobium sp. WSM4873. NCBI lineage: Bacteria > Pseudomonadati > Pseudomonadota > Alphaproteobacteria > Hyphomicrobiales > Nitrobacteraceae > Bradyrhizobium > Bradyrhizobium sp. WSM4873. The sequence continues at coordinate 8,769 of NZ_JBVVPS010000012.1, forward strand.
TCGCGCGCATGGCCGGCATCAAGCTCGTTGTCGAGCAGCGCGTGAAGCAGCATTCTTGCTTCGTCGCAGGTCATCTTGCTTGCTCCTCATCCGCCGTCCAGGCCGCGCGCAGCATGGCGCGGGCGCGGGCGAGGCGGGACATCACAGTGCCGACGGGGGCACCGACCGCCTCGGCGATTTCACGATAGGACAGGTTGTTGATCTCCCGCAGCACGAATGTTTCCTTGAACGGCTCGGCGAGCGCGTCGATCAGCTTGCGGATCGCGCCCGCATCGCGGCTGCGCAGCACTTCGGTTTCGGGACTGGCCTCGGCCTCCTGCCAGATCGGCGTCTGCTCGGCAGCGCCGGGCGTATCCTCGATCGCGCTGTGCCTGTGCGCGCGGCGTGCATATTCGGCATTGCAGACGTTACGCAGGATCGCCAACAGCCAGGGCTTCATCGCGGGCCCGCGATAGCTGTCGAAATGCTTCAGCGCGCGCAGATAGCACTCCTGTACCGCGTCCTCGGCATCGGAGGCGTCACGCAACAGATAGCGCGCGAGCGTGTAGACGTCGTCGAGATGGGGCAGAGCCGCCTCGCGGAAGCGTTGCGCCTTCTGCAAATCGTCGTTGGCAGGCATCGCTCCTCGCTTTGCCTCTTGTTCTGCTCGTTGCTTCGTGTCGTCGCTGTTCGTCTCGTCCCTGTTCGTCTTGTCTCCGTGTGTGGCCGAAGGCACATGAGCCCGGCCGGCGTGGGACCACCGGCCGGGCAAGACGTTGATGCCTTGGTTCGAGATGTTACTCAACCTTGATCATCCCCGTCATGTGCGGGTGCAGAGAACAAAAATATTTGTAGTCACCCGCATTGGTAAAGGTGAACGAGAACTTGTCGTCAGTGTCCAGGGTCTTGGACCTGAACTTGCCGGCCGACACCACGGTGTGGGGGATGTCGTCCCGGTTGGTCCAGGTCACGGTCGTCCCGACCTTGATCCTGAGCTCGGCCGGCTGGAAGACGAAATTGTCGATATGCACCTCCATGTCGTCGGCATGGGCGGTTGTGGCGGGTAGCAGCATGGCCGCGGCCAAAGCGAGACCGAAGGCGACACCGAGGTCGCGGCGATTGAATGTATTCATTGTCAGCTTCCGTTAGTCCTGCATCAACCCTGGAGCGGCGTGTCGATGATCGCGAGCCGCTGCTCGTTCTGCTTGAAGTTGATGCTAGCCACACCGAGCATAGCGCGGAGCTTTGCGTCCTCGACCTTCATCGGTCCGGGCGAGGGGGCAGCTCCCGGTGCCGGCTGCGGGAAGGCGGTCGAGCGCGCGGTATGGAAGGTGACGTTACCCTCGACCTTCTGCATCACCTGGTGGATGTGGCCGTTCAGCACGGTGACCGAGCCAAAGCCCTTCACCTGGTCCAGCGCGCGGGCGCCGTCCTCAGTGCCCCAGCCCCACTCGGGATAAACGGTCCAGAGCGGGATGTGGGCGAACAGCACGATCGGCGTCGATTTCGACTTGCCGCGCAGGTCGTCCTCGAGCCAGGCCAGCTGCTCGGCGCCGAGATTGCCGAGGCCTCCGGCCTTGAGGTCGACGACATTGACGAGGCCGATGAAGTGCACTCCGCCGGCGTCGAACGAATACCAGCCTGCGCCCTTGGTGCCGCGGCCGTAGCGCTCGCGATAGAACTTCACGTCCTCGTCGAGGAAGTCATGCTCGCCGGGCACGTAGTGCACGTCGAGCTTGCTCTGCGAGATGATGCGGTCGGCATTGTCGAACTCGGCGGCCTTGGACAGATGGGTGATGTCGCCAGTGTGGATCATGAACGACGGCTTGACCGGCATCGCGTTGATCTTGTTGACGGCTTCCTCCAGCGTGCCGAGCGCGTTGGGATTGGCCGGCTTGTCGAAGCCGACATGGCTGTCGCTGATCTGGAGGAAGGTCATTCCGGGCGCGACCGCGGTCGCAGCTTGCGCGGAATCGATGATGCCGAGCGAGCGCGGCACGCCACCCGTGATGGTCCAGAGCACCCCGGTGCCGGCCCAGGTCATGCATTCCAACACCTTGCGGCGGCTTAAGCCGTCCTCGCCGTGATCGTGTCCGCTCATCGCGCAGCTCCACTTCGCCCGGAATTGGGCTTCGGGGAGGTGATTGGGGGAGGAGGGGACTTATTCCCGGACGCGATGACGTTTTCGTGAGGTGGTTGGACGCGTAGCCCGTATGGAGCGTACCGGAATGCGGGCCAAATCGAGCGTCCTCTCCCGGATTCGCTACGCCCCATCGGGGCTACGCATTCACTTCGCATCCTCCAAAATCATCGTCGCGCCTTTCTCGGCGATCATCGCGGTGGGCGTGTTGGTGTTGCCCGACGTGATGGTCGGCATGATCGAGGCATCGACAATGCGAAGGCCGCCGAGACCGTAGAAGCGCAGGCGTTCGTCGACCACCGCCATGGGATCGCTCACCGCGCCCATCTTCGCGGTCCCGACGGGATGGAAGATGGTGGTGCCGATGTCGCCGGCAGCCTTGGCGAGTGAGGCATCGTCGTCGCCGACGGCGGGGCCGGGCAAATATTCGCTCGGGCGGTATTTTGCCAGCGCCTTCTGCTGCATCAGGCGGCGCGTGGTGCGGATGGCATCGGCGCCGACCTGGCGGTCGTCATCGGTTGAAAGGTAATTCGGCGCGATGATGGGCTTCTCGTCCGGCGTCGCCGAACGCAGACGTACGGTACCGCGCGAGGTCGGCTGGAGATTGCAGGCGCTCACCGTGATCGCGGGGAAGCGGTGCAGGGGATCGCCGAATTTGTCGAGCGACAGCGGCTGCACGTGGAACTGGATGTTAGCGCGCGCGCGGGTCGCATCGGAGCGGGTGAAGATGCCGAGCTGCGACGGCGCCATCGTCAGCGGCCCGCGGCGGCGGAAGGCGTAGTCGAGGCCCATCAGGCCGCGCCGAACCAGATTGTAGTAGGTCTCGTTCAGTGTGCGCACGCCCTCGACCTTGTAGATCGCGCGCTGCTGGAGATGATCCTGCAGATTGCGGCCGACCCCGGGCTTGTCCATCACGATGTCGATGCCGAGCGGTGACAGCCAGTCGGCGGGTCCGATGCCCGAGCGATGCAGCACCTGCACCGAGCCGATCGCGCCTGCCGAGAGGATCACCTCGCGCTTCGCGCGCGCCTCGATGATTTCGCCATTCTGGATGAAGCGCACACCGACGGCGCGGCCCTGCTCGATGATCAGGCGGTCGACCAGCACATGCTTTTCGAGCCGCAGGTTCGGGCGGTTCAGTACCGGCTTAAGGAAGCCGCGCGCCGACGACCAGCGCCGGCCGCGCTTCTGATTGACGTGGAAATAGCTGGTGCCTTCGTTGTCGCCGGTATTGAAATCCGGGATGCGCATGATGCCCATCTCCTCGGCTGCATCGCCCACGGCATCGAGGATGTCCCACGCCAGCCGCGGCGCCTCGATGCGCCAGCCGCCGCCGGCGCCATGATGCTCGCTCGCACCGAGGAAATGATCCTCGAGCCGTTTGAACAGCGGCAGCACGTCGTCATAACCCCAGCCGGTCATCCCGAGCTGGCGCCAGTGATCGTAATCGGCGGCCTGTCCACGCATCGAGATCATGGCGTTGATCGCCGAAGAGCCGCCGATCACCTTGCCACGGGGATAGGCGAGCGAACGGCCGTTCAGCCCGGGCTCGGCCTCGGTCCTGAACATCCAGTCCGAGCGCGGATTGCCGATGGCGAAGAGATAGCCGACGGGAATGTGGAACCAGATCCAGTTGTCGTCGCCGCCGGCTTCGAGGACGAGGACGCGATTGCTGGAATCGGCAGACAGCCGGTTGGCGAGGATGCAGCCCGCCGTGCCTGCCCCAACGACAATATAGTCAAACTCACCTTCGAGCCGCCTTGGCATTATGCTTCCATCCAACAGGAGTCATGGCCGGGCTTGTCCCGGCCATCCACGCGCTTTCCGTTCTAATAGTCAGACGTGGATGGCCGGGACAAGCCCGGCCATGACGAGAGGACAGACCTACCCCAGACCCTCCGCCAGTTGGGTGGACTGGTGCTTGCATGGTAGACAGGCCTGCATTTTCAACAAAACTTGAGACCCTCCATGCCCATCGTGAACCGCGTCGCCGACCTTCAACCCGATATTCAGGCCTGGCGCCGGGACATCCACCAGCATCCGGAGTTGCTCTACGACGTCCACCGCACCGCAGCATTCGTCGCGGACCGCCTGCGCGAATTCGGCTGCGATGAGGTCGTGACGGGCATCGGCCAGACCGGCGTGGTCGGCGTGATCAAGGGCAGCAAGGCGGCCGGCGAGGGCCTGAAGACCATCGGCCTGCGCGCCGATATGGATGCGCTGCCGGTCGAGGAGCAGACCAACCTGCCGTACGCCTCGAAGATCCCGGGCAAGATGCACGCCTGCGGCCACGACGGCCACACCGCGATGCTGCTCGGTGCTGCGCGTTATCTCGCCGAGACCCGCAACTTTGCCGGCGATGCGGTGGTGATCTTCCAGCCCGCCGAGGAGGGCGGCGCAGGTGGAGCGGCCATGGTCAAGGATGGAATGATGGAGCGCTTCGGCATCGAGCAGGTCTATGGCATGCACAACGGTCCCGGCATCCCGGTCGGCTCGTTCGCGATCCGGCCGGGTCCAATCATGGCGGCGACCGACGAGGTCGATATCATGATCGAAGGCCTCGGCGGCCATGCCGCGCGGCCGCACAAATGCGTCGATTCCGTTCTGGTTGGCGCGCAGGTGATCACGGCGCTACAGTCCATCGTCGCGCGCAGCGTCGATCCGCTGGAATCGGCCGTGATCTCGATCTGCGAATTCCACGCGGGCAATGCCCGCAACGTGATTCCGCAAACGGCAACGCTGAGGGGCACCATCCGCACGCTGTCGCCGGAGGTGCGCAAGCTGGTCGAGAAGCGCGTGCACGAGGTCGTGGCGGGCGTGGCGCAGATCACCGGCGCCAAGATCGACCTGCGCTACCAGCGGAATTATCCCGTGGTGAACAACCACGCCGCGGAGACCGAGATCGCGCGTCGCATCGCCGGGCAGGTCGCGGGCGAGGCCAATGTGCTCGAGATGCCGCCGCTGATGGGCGGCGAGGATTTCGCCTATATGCTGGAAGCGCGTCCCGGCGCCTTCATCTTCTGCGGCAACGGCGACAGCGCCGGCCTGCATCACCCCGCCTACAATTTCGACGACGAGGCGATCGTTTACGGCACCTCGTACTGGGTCAAACTGGTGGAGGGCCAACTCGCGGCGTCGTAAGCGCGGGCGGTGTCAGTCTGGTCTTTTGATCGTCGTGGCGATCTTCTGCAACGCCTCGGCATTGGCTGATACGCCGTTGCGCGAACACGGTGCGTTCGGCTCAAAGCCGAGCGCGCCGTGAATGAATTTGCGGGCGGCCTCCGACAGCGCCCAATCCATCGGGGGCTCGAAGATACTGCCGTTGACCATGTCCTTGCAAAGCATGAGCGGCACGAACTCCGCGGTGACGTTCGGCGGCAGGGCCGGCGTGTTGACGAAGGCGTTCATGATGTGAACTTCGTGTCCGGCTCGGCTGGCGAACAGGCCGAGGAGTGGCGCGAGCGTTTCATTGAGCAGCATCGCGGTGTTGCCCTGCTCTTCCGGTGTGTCCTGCCTCGCCGTGGGCTCCGGCGCCGCTTTCGTGCCGCCGGTCGAAAGCGATTGCTGCGTCGGTTGCTCGCCCGGAGGACGGGATTGCTCTGTCGTTCCGTCGAAACCGACGAAGACGAAGATGAAGTGGAGGGGGTCGGCCCGCTCCGGTAATGCTGCGATCGCCTGCGCCAGTTCGCCGAGAGTTGCGACACCTGCCGCGTCGAAATAGCCGCCATCCAAGATGTGACCTTGCCGTTTTCCGTTCTTGGTCAGAGTGCCGGCCGGGCTGATCCACGGAAAGCGGGCCCCATTATGAATTGCGGTCGATATCGCAACGTCGCGCATTGCGATCTGGTGGAAGTCATCCGCGTCGATCGCTTTGCCGAGATTGACTGTGCTGGTGAGAATCCTCCGGCCGGTCTCTTCGCTCGCGCCGTTGACGATGAGAATCGGGCGCCAGGGCTGGTCCTTCTTGGGGGCGAGCGTCAGGAAGGGTTTTTGCAGCAGATATGCGCAGTTCGTTCCACCAGCCGGGCATGAGTCGTCCCAGGCTGCCTCCCAGGCTCGTTCCAGCGCCTCGGCGCGATCGGGCAGGAATGCGAAGGGAAGGAAACGCTGAAGCAGGTCGGGAAACAGCATGCCCGTCAGGCTCGGACTCAGCGCATCGTCGCCCGTGAACTGGGGCAGGCTCTTGGCGAGCTGCCGGGGCGGGACGGCGGGCTCGACATGAAGGAAGGCAGAGTAGCCGACCGCTCCGACGCTACCGCCCGAGACCGAGCTGATCGCGAACAGGCTCTGCGCGAGCTGGCCGTTGCTCGACTGATGCAGAGCGCCCAAGACCTCCCCGGTCCAGTCTCCGGCTCGTGATGCTCCGCCCTCGGACGCAACCAGCACCATCGGAAGTGCCCCGCCTTTCAGCGGATCCTTCTGTTGTTTCCGCCAGGTCGCATAGGCCTCCGCGAGCGTGAGCCGTTCGGCGACTGCGACCGGCTCAGGACCTCGTCCGAACGCGCGACGGCCGACGGCGTGATTGTCCATCCAGAGACTGAAAACGCCCGCCGCGACCAGCGTGGCCGCAACGACGGGCAGGCGAAGACCGCCTCCGGTCTGGATCGCGATGATGGTTGGCGGGATGATCAGCCCGATGCCGATGAAGACGACAGCAGGCGCACCGAAGGCATGGCCAAATGTCACCGGCGCTAAGGTCGCGAACGCCATTAGCGCGACCGCGAGCAGCAGACTTGTGCCGATCCACCAGGGCGCAAACCCAATCCGTCTTGAGCCCGGACGAAAGCGCCTGGTCAAATCTTCGCGCTTGATCAGAAAGGCAAGGAATCCCAGTGCCACAATTACCAGGACGATGGGCAGCCCGAAATTCCTTTGCGGAATGAGCGCAATCAGGACGAGAAGGAATGGAGCAACACCGAGTATGCGAGGTACCCATTCCAGCAGTCGTCTCGGCCGCCAGCTGGTTCGGTCGAGGCCGTAGTTGAAGTCGATCAAGAGCCGCGGCCAGAGCCAGGATTGAATTCCGAGGAACAACAGCCCGAGGACGAAAGCGACGAGCTGACGTTTCGGCGCCTCGAGCGAGTCGTCTCCGATGGCACGTACGAGGTCGATGCCCTGCGGCAGAAAGGCGAGAGCCAGCGAGGCACCTAGCACGAGGATCGCCAGGGTGCCGATGCCGCGGGTTTTCTCGAATGTCCGGCGGATCAGGAGCCAGCGTCCCGTAAGGCCCTGGTAGGTATCGGCGTCGTCCTCTGGAATGCCTGCCGCAATGCCGCCGCGAACGGCCGTCAGCTCGACGGAGCCGTGATTGTTGCCGTACTTGCTGAGCAGGTCGTTGGCATAGAAGGTCACCCGGCCGGAGTTTTCGAACCGGTGAGTGCAGCCCCGCCCGATTGCGAAACGTTCACTGGTGCCCGGGACCTCGCCGCACAGGCAGAACCAGTTCTGACCTGCAAAGCGCGGTTGAATCTGGAAAATATCGGCGAGGAAATTGCGATACCCGTCGGGCCCGCACGATATAAACCAGTCCTTCCAGCGGCCGTGGGCACTGAAAGACCAGGTCTCTCCGGCCTTTACCTGCGGGCCTTCGTTCATCGTGCACTTCGAATTCACCTCGACAGGGCCGAAATGGTCCAACGCGCCATCGCATTTCGATGAGGTCGTCATGAAATGATCAGTCCCGCAAAAAAATCGATCCGGCAATCGGGGCGCGGGGACCTGACAAGGTCCGCCGGACCGTGGATCGGCGAGCATGTAATCATGCATTGAGACGAACCACAATCTGAAGATGTGGATGGCTTCCGGACAATCGACGGCAGGATGGTTTTGGGCGCGCGTCGGCAAAGCAAAAGGCCCGCTCTGCTCGGAGCGGGCCCCCTGGCTGTCAGCGGTGCCGGTCTTTGGCTCAGAAGATCCGCGAGAAGATCACGTACAGTGTGCCTGACAACAGGATGGCGACCGGCAAGGTCAGCACCCAGGCCATCACCATGTTCCTGATGGTGGCGACCTGGAGACCCGAACCGTTCGCGGCCATGGTGCCGGCGACGCCGGACGACAGCACGTGGGTGGTCGAGACCGGCAGGCCGAACACGTCGGCGGCGCCGATCGTGGCGGCGGCGACGAGCTCGGCGGAGGCACCCTGCGCGTAGGTGAGATGGGTCTTGCCGATCTTCTCGCCGACGGTCACGACGATGCGCTTCCAGCCGATCATGGTGCCGAGGCCGAGCGCGATGGCGACCGCGACCTTCACCCAGGTCGGGATGAACTTGGTCGCGCTGTCGAGCCCGCCCTTGTAGGCGTTCAAGGTCGCGACCTCGTCCTTGCTAAGGTCGTTTTCCTTGTCCTTCATCAGGAAGCGGATCGCTTCCGAAGTCAGGTACATGTCGTTGCGGGTATTGCCGACGACTTCCGCCGGCACCTTGTTCAGCGAACCGTATTTCGCGACCTGCTCGCCGACATCCTTCACCAGCACTGCCAGCGAAGGATAAGTGCCTTCGCTGATGTGACGCGAGGTGACGTACTGCGTCACCGCAGGACGGGGGTCGCCGATGATCGCATGGCCGGCGCCCTTGGCCGCAACCACCTTGGAGGCGGCTTCCGAGACCTTCGCGAACTGGGCGACCTGCGACTCCGGCAATGCGCGGTTGAGCGCATAGGCCGTGGGCACGGTGCCGATCAGGATCAGCATGATCAGGCCCATGCCCTTCTGGCCGTCGTTCGAACCGTGGGCGAAGCTGACGCCGGTGCAGGTCAGGATCAGCAGGCCGCGAATCCAGATCGGCGGGGCTTTGTTGCCCTCAGGAGCGGCATAGAGCGCCGGGTTCTTGATCATCAGCTTGAGCAGCAGCAGCAGGCCGGCGGCGCAGACGAAGCCGACCAGCGGTGACAGCAGGAGCGCATAGCCGATCTCCGTGGCCTTGCCCCAGTCCACACCCGAGGTGCCGTCGCGGCCGCGCATCAGCGCGTTCGCGACGCCGACGCCGATGATCGAGCCGATCAGCGTGTGCGAGGAGGAGGCCGGCAGGCCGAAATACCAGGTGCCGAGGTTCCAAAGGATCGCGGCGATCAGCAGCGCGAACACCATCGCGAAACCGGCGCTGGAGCCGACCTGCAGGATCAGCTCGACCGGCAGCAGCGAGACGATGCCGAAGGCCACGGCGCCGGACGAGAGCAGCACGCCGAGGAAGTTGAAGAAGCCCGACCACATCACCGCGACTTCGGCCGGCAGCGAATGGGTGTAGATCACGGTCGCAACTGCGTTGGCGGTGTCGTGGAAGCCGTTGACGAATTCGAAGCCGAGCGCGATCAGGAGGGCAACGATAAGGAGGATATAGGGCAGGTAGCTCGTGACCCGCGTGCCGGTCGCATCGACATCCGAATAGATGCTGTAGGCCACATAGAGCAGGCCCGCGGCGAGGATGCCGAAGAACAGGATCAGTGTCAGCGGATTGAAGCCCTTGTCGAGATTTGGCCGCGAGGCCGGCTGGATCGGCGCGGGATCGGCTACCGCGCGGTCGAATGCAACATCAGTCATGTCTGGACGCCCCTTAACTTTCTGTAAGGGCTATTGTCCCCGATGGATTTGAAGGCTGGATGACAAGCAGCGGTGGAAACCCGTTTTCCCGCCGTTCTTTACGCGGCGCGCGCGGCTTTCTTCTGCAACCCGGCGACGATCTTCAAATCTTCGACAAAGCGCTGATATTCCAGCACCTTGGCTTCCGGATCGGGCAACCGCAGCAGATAGGACGGGTGCACCGTCACCAGCGCCTTGTGACCGTCGGGCAGGTCGATCAGCCGGCCGCGGTTCTTTCCGATCGGGGTGATCTTGCCGAATACGCTCTGCGCGGCGGTCGCGCCCATCGCGACGATGAGATCGGGTTGGATGACGGAGACTTCCCGCTCATACCACTGTCGGCAGGCCTTTATCTCCGGCGTGTTCGGCTTCTGATGCAGGCGGATTTTGCCGCGCGGCACGAATTTGAAGTGCTTCACCGCGTTGGTGACATAGACCTTCTTGCGATCGACGCCGGCCTCCTGCAGCGCCCGGTCGAGCATCTGGCCGGCCGGACCGACGAAGGGATGGCCGGCGAGGTCTTCCTTGTCGCCGGGCTGTTCGCCGACCAGCATGATATTGGCGGACCTCGGGCCCTCGCCGAACACGGTCTGGGTCGCGTCCTTGTAGAGATGGCAGGCGCGGCAATGGGCGGCCTCCTCGCGGAGCGCTTCGAGATCGTCGGGAGCAAGCTTGCGTTTCATCGGAGCCTCCGGCCGCTTTTGAGGCTTGTGTGGATCGGTTGCGGCATTGGCGATCATGGCGCCGGTCATGCGTTCGGCGTCCTCGATCAAGGGCTTAATGATCGAAGCCTCGGGCAGGTTCCTCCAATATTTCTTCGGCATCTCCGTTTGCATCGCCTTCACCTTCAGGCGGGCCGGATTGAAGATGCTGGCGTAGTAACGCCGCCAGGTTTCCTCCAGCCGGTCTTCGCTCGGCGCCTCGCTCTTGCTGACGCCTGATGTGAACGAGAGCGCGTGGCCATCCCAATGTGCGCACAAATCCGCCGTCAGGATCGACCAGGGCATGTCGGCAAAGCGCTTGGCGAAAAACGGCGCCGCGAGCTCGACGATATGATGCTCCGGCTCGAACCACGCGACGTAATGTGCTTCGCGTTCCCTGCCGATCTCGCGGAAGCGCACGAAGGCATGCATCTTGTGCTCGTCGCGGTAGACCGCCTTTGCCATGGCCGTGACTTGCGCGACATCGGCATCGGTCGCGACCTCGATGAGGTCGTGATTGCCCTTCAGCCGAAACAGCAGGCGATAGAGGATCGCGAAACGCTCGGGATCGCGATGCAGGATCGCGGCCTTGGCGAGCTCGACGAATTTTGCAGGCACGTTGAAGGTGCCGTCGCCAGCCGCCGGCGGCGGAGGAGACGGCGAGGGCGTCGCGAACAGCTCCGCTTCGCCGCCCTGCACGGCCCAGGTGACATCGGCCGGTTTCACCTGATGAAGCACGAGGCTACGCGCGGCTTTGCGCCAGCCGTCGAAATCGGTTTCGTTCTCGAGGGTGATGTACTGCATCAGAAGCCAAATCCCAGTTGTGTTGCCTTCGGCTTGAATCGTTCGATCAGCCGTGCCTCGTCGAGGCGATGTGGCGCGGGCCGGTGATCGCTGAGGACGATGAACGGCAGCGCCTTGTTGCGGGGCACATGCAGCCGCGCGAGATCGGCGATGCGGATCGTGGTCGTGCGTCGCGTCGCGATGATGCGCTCGACCGCCTTGGTGCCGAAGCCCGGCACGCGCAACAATTCTTCGCGGCTGGCGCGGTTGACGTCGAGCGGGAAGCGGTCGCGGTGGCGCAGCGCCCAGGCGAGTTTTGGATCGATGTCGAGCGGCAGCATCGCGCTGTCGTCGACGATCTCGCCGACGTCGAAGCCGTAGAACCGCATCAGCCAATCGGCCTGATAGAGTCGGTGCTCGCGCAGCAAGGGCGGCGCGCGCAGAGGCAGCGCGCGGCTGGCATCGGGGATCGGACTGAACGCGGAATAATAGACGCGCCTCAGCCGATATGAACCGTAGAGATTGGCGCTGGTGTGGAGGATGGTGTGGTCGGAGGCCGCGTCGGCGCCGACGATCATCTGCGTGCTCTGGCCGGCCGGCGCGAAGCGCTGCGGCTTGGCTTTCGTCTTCGCGCTGCGGCTTTCCTCGGCCTCGTCCAGCTTCAGCCGCAGCCGGCCCATGGTGCGGCGGATCGCGCGCACGTCTTTCTCGGGCGCGAATTGCTGCAGGCTCGTCTCCTGTGGCATCTCGATGTTTATGGAGAGACGGTCGGCATATTTGCCGGCCTCGGAGATCAATGCATCGTCGGCCTCGGGGATAGTCTTGAGATGGATGTAGCCGCGGAAGTGATGCTCCTCGCGCAGTTTGCGCGCGACGCTCACCACCTGCTCCATGGTGTAGTCGGGGTTGCGGATGATGCCGGAGGAGAGAAACAGTCCTTCGATGTAATTGCGCCGGTAAAAGTCGAGCGTCAGCTTGACGACTTCGTCGATGGTGAAGCGGGCACGCGGCACGTTGGAGGAGGCCCGGTTGACGCAATAGAGGCAGTCGTAATTGCAGGCGTTGGTCAGCAGCACCTTGAGCAGCGAAATGCACCGGCCGTCCGGCGCGTAGGAATGGCAGATGCCCATGCCGGGCGCGGTCGAGCCCATGCCCTTGCCGTCGCTGGAATCCCGCCTCTCGGTGCCGCTGGAGGCGCAGGACGCGTCGTACTTGGCGGCGTCCGCCAGGATTTCCAGCTTGCGTTGCACGTCCATATCGGAATCCCTTTGATTCAGCTCATGAATCCCAAGGCCCGCCAATTCGATTGACTCCCGGGGTGTCGTTAGCTTTATATTAGAACATATCATGAACAAATGAGCTAGCCGCTGGTTCTCTTTTTGAGAGCCACCGGCAATCACCCTTGAGGAGCGGCGTATATGAGCGGCGCACGAACAAGCGCGCTTGCAGCCTTGCGCGGCCAGATCGAGCGCATCGAGACGGCGGAGGTCGTGCATCATCGCGACCGTGTCGCGCTCGGCCATAGCGAAGTCGACAGCGCGCTGAAGGGCGGGCTCGCACGCGCGGCAATCCACGAGGTATTTTGCGAAGGACGTCAGGGCGCGGCCGCGACCGGCTTTGTCACCGGACTTGCGGGGCGCATGACGGCACGCAAACCGCTGCTGTGGGTGCGGCAGGATTTTTCGGACATTGAAGCCGGCGCGCTGTCGATGAGCGGGCTCGCCGAGATCGGTCTCGATCCGCGCCGCATGGTGATGGTGCGCGCCGCCGACGTGGAGAGTGCGCTGCGGACGTCGGCCGATGCGCTCGCCTGCGATGCGCTGGGCGCCGTCGTGCTCGAGCTCTGGGGCGAGACCAGGCAGTTTGATCTTGTGGCGAGCCGCAAGCTGACGCTGGCTGCGCAGTCTTCTGGTGTCACCGGCTTGCTGCTGCGGATGGCCGCGCAACCTTTGCCCTCAACCGCCGAGACCAGATGGATGCTTCGCGCGGCGCATTCGTCGCCGGGCGCGATGTGGAGCGCTTGGGGGGCGCCGCGCTTCGATGCCGAGCTCCTGCGCAATCGTCATGGCCCGTGCGGCCGGTGGATCATGGAATGGAAATGTGATGAGTGCCAGTTCTCTGAATCGTCGGCGTATCCTCAGCCTGTGGCTGCCGCGCCTGCCCATCGATCGGATCCAGCGGTTCTTCGGCAACGTCGGACTGCATGAAAATAATGCACCCAGCATCGTCGTTGCCAAGGACAGCAACGCGCTGGTGATCCATGCGCTGGACGAGGCGGCCGAGCGCCTCGGTCTGCATATCGGCCAGCCCCTGGCCAATGCCCGGGCGATGTGTCCGGATCTAAAGGTGTTCGACGCCGATGCCGTGGCTGATGCGAAGACGATCGGCGACATCGCCGACTGGTGCGACCGCTTCACGCCGCTTGTAGCGCTCGATCCGCCGCACGGGTTGTTTCTCGACATCACCGGCTGCGCGCATCTGTTTGGCGGCGAGGCTGCGCTGTTGCAAACCCTTGTCCGTGCCCTCGATCGCCAGGGCTTTGCCGTCAGCGCGGCGATCGCCGGCACCTCGGTCTGCGCGCGCACGCTGACGCGGCAATCATCAGGGACCATCGTTGCCGATGGCGGGGAGGCGGCGGCAATCAGCCGGTTTCCGGTGTCCGCGCTCGGCGCGGGCGAGACCATCAGCACCGGTTTGCGCCGCGCCGGCTTGAAGACGATCGGCGATGTTGCCTCGCGCACGCCGAGCGAAATCACGGCGCGGTTCGGTGCGCGGTTCTCCACGCTGCTCGCGCATGCGCTGGGGCAGGGCGATGCGCCGATCAATCCACGAAAGCCGCTGCCCGATTACATCGTGGAGAAACGCTTTGCCGAGCCGATCGCGACCGACACCATGATCGCGATGACGCTGTCGCGTCTGGCGGATACGTTGATTGCGTCGATGGAGAAGCAGGGCAAGGGCGCGCGCCGGCTGGAGGCCACATTCTTCCGGGCCGATGGCGCGGTGCGCGCGATCATGGTCGAGACTGGACGTCCCGTGACGCGGAGCGCGGTCGTCGACCGGCTGTTCCGCGAGCGTCTCGATGCCCTCGTCGACCCGCTCGATCCCGGCTTCGGCTTCGACATGGTGCGGCTGTCGGCAAGCCGCACCGAGATCGTGGTGCAGGAGCAGCGCGATCTCGACGCCCATGTCCACGACAATGACGAGCTTGCCGCGCTGATCGACCGCATCGCCGCGCGCATCGGCGGAAAGCGCGTCGTCGTGCATCTGCCGCAGGATACGCATATCCCCGAATGTGCGGTGCTGGCCGCGCCGGCGCAGCATCATCTCGCCGTGGCCATGCAGGCCGAATGGCCCGCGCGCACCGAGACTGAGCCGCCATTGCGTCCGTTGCGGCTGTTCGACAAGCCTGAACCGATCAATGTGCCGTTCGCGACCGTGCCCGACGGGCCGCCGCATCAATTCACCTGGCGCCGCGCGCAGCATGCGGTGGTGCGGGTGGAAGGCCCCGAGCGCATCGCCATGGAATGGTGGCGGCAGGACGGCAAGCAACTGACGCGGGACTATTTCCGTATCGAGGATGCCGAGGGCCTGCGCTTCTGGATCTTTCGCGACGGTCTTTACGAGGGGGAGTGCTTCGACGGCGACGGCAAGCCCGCTCCTCCCGGTTGGTATGTGCACGGTCTCTTCGCATGAACATACCCGCTTATGCCGAGATCGGCATCACCACGAATTTCTCCTTCCTGCGCGGCGGCTCGGATCCGCGCGCCTATGTGCACCAGGCCAGCAAGCTCGGCATTCCCGTGATCGGCATCGCCGACCACAACACGCTCGCCGGTGTGGTACGCGCCTACAAGGAGCTCGACAATGACAAGGTGCTGCACAAGCCGAAGCTTCTGATCGGCACCCGCATCGTCTTCATCGACGGCACGCCGGATATCCTGGTCTATCCGCGTGACCGCGCCGCCTATGGCCGGCTGTGCCAGCTTCTCACCCGGGGCAAGCGCGGCGACGACATCACGCGGATCGCGAAGGGCGAATGCCATCTCACCTTCGCCGATCTCCTTGCGTTTTCCGAAGGCCAGCTCCTGATCCTGACGCTGCCGCATCGCTTCGATACGGCGCAAGCGCAGGACACCCTCGCCAAGCTGAAGGCAAGTCGCGCCGAGGGCGTGTGGCTGGCGGCGAGCCTGGTCTATCGCGGTGACGACCGCCGCCGCCTCGCGCAGCTCGATGATCTCGCCTCAAAAGCAAAAGTACCGCTGCTTGCGACCAACGAGGTGCTCTATCACCACCCCGCGCGCCGTCCCCTCCAGGACGTGCTGACCTGCATCCGGGAAAAGACCACGATCGAGGCGGTCGGCCGGAAGCTGGAAGGCAATGCAGAACGGTTTCTGAAGGCGCCCAGGGAGATGGCGCGGCTGTTCCGCGATTTCCCTGAGGCTGCCGCGGAGACCATGCGTTTTGCGGACAAGATCGCCTTCTCGCTCGACCAGCTCAAATACCAGTATCCGGATGAGCCGGTACCACGGGGCAAGACCGCGCAAGGGCATCTGGAGGATTTGACCTGGGCGGGTGTCGACAAATATTTTGGCGGCGAGATCGACGACAAGCTGCGCGCCACCCTGAAGAAAGAGCTCGCGCTGATTGCCGAACTGAAATACGCGCATTACTTCCTCACCGTGCACGACATCGTGCATTACGCGCGCAGCCAGAACATTTTATGCCAGGGGCGGGGATCGGCGGCGAATTCGGCGGTCTGTTACGTGCTCGGCATCACCTCGGTCGACCCGACCAAAGTCGATCTGCTGTTCGAGCGCTTCATCTCCAAGGAGCGGCTGGAGCCGCCCGACATCGACGTCGATTTCGAGCATTCGCGGCGCGAGGAGGTGATGCAATATGTCTATCGCCGTTACGGCCGCCATCGCGCCGCAATCATCGCCACCGTCATTCATTATCGCCCGCGCAGCGCCATCCGCGACGTCGGCAAGGCGCTGGGCCTGACCGAGGATGTCACCGCGGCACTCGCCGACACCGTCTGGGGAAGCTGGGGCAAGGGCCTCAACGACATGCAGGTCAGGCAGGCCGGCCTCGATCCGCAAAATTCCATGATCAACCTCGCGGTCGAGCTCGCGACCGAGCTGATCGAATTCCCGCGTCATCTGTCCCAGCATGTCGGCGGCTATGTGCTCACGCAAGACCGGCTCGACACCTATGTGCCGATCGGCAATGCCGCGATGGATGATCGCACCTTCATCGAATGGGACAAGGACGATGTCGACGCGCTCAGCATGATGAAGGTCGACGTGCTCGCGCTGGGCATGCTCACCTGCATCCGCAAGTGCTTTGATCTGATCGAGCAGCACAAGGGTGAACGCTGGATGCTGGCGAGCGTCCCGCAGGATGATTCCAAAGTCTACGACATGCTGTGCGACGGGGAGTCGCTCGGCGTGTTCCAGGTCGAGAGCCGCGCCCAGATGAACATGCTGCCGCGGCTGAAGCCACGGACCTTTTACGACCTCGTCATCGAAGTCGCGATCGTGCGGCCGGGACCGATCCAGGGCGACATGGTGCATCCGTATTTGCGGCGGCGGAACCGCCTGGAAAAGGTAAGCTATCCGTCGCCGTCACCGGAGCATGGCGACAAGGACGAGCTTTACAATGTGCTGCACAAAACGTTGGGCGTGCCGCTGTTCCAGGAGCAGGCGATGCGCATTGCGATCGAGGCGGCAAAATTCACCTCCGAGGAAGCCAACGGCCTGCGCCGCTCGATGGCGACCTTCCGCAATGTCGGCACCATCGGCCAATACGAGGAGAAGCTGATCGGCAACATGGTCGCGCGCGGCTACGATCCGAACTTCGCCAAAAGCTGCTTCGACCAGATCAAGGGCTTTGGCTCCTACGGTTTTCCGGAGAGCCATGCCGCAAGCTTCGCGCAGCTTGTCTACATTTCCTCATGGCTGAAGCATTATCACCCTGATGCATTCTGCTGCGGCCTGCTGAACTCGCAGCCGATGGGCTTCTACGCGCCGGCCCAGATCGTCGGTGATGCCCGCAAGAACGGCGTCGAGATGCGCGAGATCGATGTGACCTACAGTTTTGCGCAGAGCACGCTGGAGCAGGGAAACGGCGGATATTGCGCGGTACGTCTCGGCTTCCGCCAGATCGACGGTTTCCACTGGCTGGATGAGGATGAGGAAAGGCTCAAAAGAGGCGCGTCCCGGAATGACCATGTGGAGAGAGCGCCCGACTGGGCCGATCGCATCGTCGCCGCCCGCAACCGCCGGCCCTTCACCTCTCTGGAAGACTTCGCTCGCGACACCGGACTGCCCAAGCGCGCGCTGATCCTGCTCGCGGATGCCGACGCGTTCCGCTCGCTCGGGCTCGACCGCCGCGAGGCGCTGTGGCAGGTGCGTCGCCTGCCCGACGATGTTCCGCTGCCGCTGTTCGAGGTGGCCACCGCACGCGAGCAGCCGGACGAGCACGCCAGGCCGTTGCCGGTGATGCCGCGCGCCGAACAGGTGGTCGCGGACTACCAGACCATTCGGTTATCGCTGAAGGGGCATCCGATGGAATTTTTGCGCGAGATGTTTACGCGCGAGCGCATCGTCGCCTGCAAGGACATCAATCATGAGAACGAGCGGCGCCGCGTCCGCTGTGCCGGCGTCGTGCTGGTACGGCAGCGGCCGGGCAGCGCCAGCGGCGTCGTGTTCATGACACTGGAGGACGAAACCGGCATCGCCAATGTCGTGGTGTGGCCGAAGATCATGGAGCAGTACCGGAAAGAAGTGATGGGCGCACGCCTCATCCTGGTCGAGGGCTACATCCAGAGCAGCCCAGAAAAGGTGACGCACCTCATTGCCCAGCGCATGATCGACCGCTCGCACGATCTGGTCGGCCTCGCCAACGACGCCCTCGGCCGCAAGCATCCGGTGCCGGCAGGCGCCGCCCCGATCGAGCCGCTCAACGACGATCCCCGCGCCCACCCGGATGCGCCCGCGCAAAAACTTCGCCATCCCCGCAACGTCCGCATCCTGCCGCCGTCGCGGGACTTCCATTGAGGGTGTGGGCCGCGCCGCTCTCGCACCGTCACCCTGAGGTGGCCGCTTCTTCAGCGGCCCTCGAAGGGCGACGGCCCGGCTGCCAGCTCGGCCATTCATCCTTCGAGGCTCTTCTTGCGATGCTTTACATCGCAAGCTTCGCACCTCAGGATGACGGAAAGGCAGGGACGCGCATGCCCGCCTAGAAATTCACCCGGTTCGAGATCGCGCCGTCCACCACCAGATTGGAGCCCGTGGTGAACCCCGACACCGGGCTCGCCAGAAACACCGCTGCGCTCGCGATCTCCTGTGGCGTGGCCATGCGGCCGGTGGGGTTACGCTTCATCGCATCATTGTAGCGCTCGGGCATGTTCTGCTCGATCGTATTCCAGACGCCGCCCTTGAAATAGACCGTGCCGGGCGAGACCACGTTGACGCGAATCTTCTTCTTCGCGTACTGCCGCGCGAGCCCCTTGGCCATGTGGATCAACGCCGCCTTGATCGGGCCATAGGAGCTCGCCGTGTCCGCTTGCGCCGCTGAGATCGAGGAGATGATGACGAAGGCGGCGTCGCCGCTGCTCGCACCGCTGGCCTCGAGGAACGGCCGCGCGGCGTCGAACGCGTGCACGGCGCCGAGCAGGTCGAGCCGAAAATTCTGTTCCCACGATGCGGCATCATGGCCCTGCGCCATCGCACCCGCGTTGGAGAACAGCATGTCGATGCCGCCAAGCTCCTTTGCCGCGCTCTCGATCCAGGATTTCAGTGCCGCGCCGTCGGTGACATCGACGGGGCCGCCGGTCGCGCGGATCCCGCTGGCCTTCAACTCCGTAACGGTAGCGGCAACCTGATCGGCGTTGCGTGCACACACCGCGACATTGCTGCCTTCGCCGGCCAGCGTCGCCGCAATCGCCCGCCCGATGCCGCGCGTGCCGCCAAGCACGACGGCGTTCTTGCCCTTGAGACCGAGATCCATTGTTTGGTTTTCCTTTTTGTTGGTCGCCCGCTGTCGTCGCGAACAAAGCGCAGTGCCTCTCCACTGTCGTCCTGGCGAAAGCCAGGACCCATTACCACAAACCTCCGTTGCTGTGCGATGCTGTGGCCAAAGCGCATTTCAACAAAAATCGACCGGGGTAATGGGTCCTGGCTTTCGCCAGGACGACGCCGAGCATGTGGTCGATCGCGCCGCTCACATCGAGGGCCCTCACTCCGGTGCCGCGCCCACCGGCGGGCCGCCGGGCGGGCGGTGCAGGTACGTCAGTGAAACGTAGGCGCCGGCCCAGGAGCCGATCGCCGCGAAAGCCACATAGAAAGCATTCTCGGTGTAGCTGATCACCGCATAGGACGAGAGCATGTACCAGACCGCGCTCCAGTTCGCCGCGGGCACGCGCTTGCGCGCGATCACGGCCGAGGTGAACATGACGTAGACCGCGTCGGTGGCCGCCGTTGCAATGAACACGGCGCCTGCCGTGAGGGGGTCGATGGCGGCCATTGCATGTCCTCGTGTGCTAATGCGATGGTCGCAAACTAGAGGGAGAGAAGGGTCATGCAAAGCCCCGCCGAGATTCTCAGTGGTATCTGGACGTCCGCCGGCGGTGACGCCGCCGCGCTTGCGCGCGTGCGGCTGACGGGCGAGGAGCCGCAAATCCCGTCTTCGTTCCGCGTCGCAATTGCCGGCCAGACAACGATCGCCGCCGCCGGCCTTGCCGCCGCCGAAATCTGGAGATTGCACAGCGGCGAGGCGCAGGACGTTAGCGTCGACCTGCGCCATGCCGTCGCCGAATGCCGCTCCGAGCGCTACTTGCGCGTCGACGACAAGCCACCGCCGCCCGCCTGGGACGCCATCGCCGGCGTCTACAGAACCGGCGACAACCGCTTCGTCCGCTGCCACACCAATTTCCCGCATCATCGCGACGCCGTCTGCAAGGTGCTTGGCTGCGAGCCCGAGCGCGAGAAGGTGCAGGCCGCATTGATGCAATGGAAGGGCGAGGATTTCGAGACCGCGGCCTACGCCGCGGGCGGCGTCGTTGCGCTAATGCGGAGTTACGACGAATGGTCGGCGCTGCCGCAGGCCCGCGCGCTTGCCGAATTGCCGCTGGTCTCGATCGAGAAGATCGGCGAGGCCCCGCCGAAGCCATGGCCGCAACGACTGCCAAAAGGCGATCGCCCGCTCTCCGGCCTGCGCGTGCTCGATCTTTCGCGCGTCATCGCGGGCCCCGTCGCCGGCCGCACGCTCGCCGCGCACGGCGCGGATGTGCTGCTCGTGTCAGGCCCCGAACTGCCGGCCATTCCGTGGCTGACCATCGACACCGGCCGCGGCAAGCTCACCACCTTCATCGAGCTGAAGAGCGAGGCCGGACGTGCGCGGTTGCGCGAGCTCTTGAGAGACGCCGACATCTTCTCGCAAGGCTATCGCCCGCGCGCGCTTGCTGCTCTCGGCTTTACGCCGGAGGACGCGGCGACAATCAACCCCGGCATCGTCTACGTGACGCTGTCGGCCTATGGCCATGCCGGCCCCTGGGCGGAACGGCGCGGCTTCGATTCGCTCGTGCAGACCACGACCGGCTTCAACCATGCCGAGGGACAGGCTGCCGGCATTGATGGACCGAAAGAATTGCCGGCACAGATGCTCGACCACGCCACCGGCTATCTGATGGCGTTCGGCGCGATGATGGCCAAGGCCCGCCAGGCCCGCGAAGGCGGCAGCTGGCACGTGCGCGTGTCGCTGGCGCAGACCGGGCGCTGGCTGTGGAATCTCGGACGGCTCGAAAATGGCCTGAACACCCCGGATATTACGGGCGAGGCCGTACATGCTGCATTCATCGAGAGCATGCCATCTGGCTTCGGCACGTTGAAGGCGGTGCGCCATTCGGCACTGCTGTCGAAGACGCCGGCGCAATGGAGCCGTCCGGCGAAGCCGCTCGGCAGCCATCCGGCAGAGTGGCCGGTGACAAGCTGACGTGAAGCTGACGTGTCGCAAATTTTTAACGCAAACCGAAAGGCCGCCAGCGTTTTTTAGGTTGTTTGAAATCACAATTCGGCACTATTAGCGCGACCGATGAGGCCGGCATCCGCCGGTATCATCGCAGACATGACCGGGCCCCATGGTAGTTGAAAATACCAAGCGATTGCAGGTGCTTACAAAACAACGGATGATTACATCCGTAGTTTTACTAGCTCTTGCCGGTGCCGGGGCCTACGGCTTCCTCCATGCGGGAGCCAAGGAGAAGAGCCACTCCGAGATCTCCAGCCAGTCGCGCAGAAATGCGCAGAACTTCACGCCGACGCCGTCGGAATGGGCGACGCTAACGATCGAGCCGGTCAAGGCCAAGACCTTCCGCGCCGAGTATGTCACCGAGGGCAAGGTCGCAGTCGACGAGGACCGTTCGACGCCGGTGTTTTCGCCCTATGCGGGTCGGGTGACCAAGCTGCTCGCCAAGCCCGGCGAGGTGCTGAAGCAAGGTCAACCGCTGTTCACAATCGAGGCCGCCGACACCGTGCAGGCCCAGAACGATTTCATTGCGGCGATGAGCTCGCAGAACAAGGCGAAGTCGGCGATCGATCTTGCCGACATCCAGTTCAAGCGCGCCAAGGACCTCTATGAGGGTCATGCCATCCCACTGAAGGACTATCAGCAGGCGGAAGCGACCCAGGTTCAGGCGCAGAACGACATGCGCTCCTCGACCACGGCGCTGGAAGCCGCGCGCAACAAGCTGCGTATCCTCGGCTTCACCGACGAGACCATCAAGGCGTTCCAGGACAAGGGCGTCATCAATCCGGAAGTCACGATCTATTCGCCGATCGCGGGCACGGTCGTGCAGCGTAAGATCGGCCCCGGCCAGTACGTCAATTCGGGCGCCAGCGATCCGGTCTTCGTCGTCGGCGACCTCTCCACGGTCTGGCTCACCGCCTTCGTGCGCGAGAGCGATGCGGCTGCCGTGTGCATCGGGCAGGACATCAGCGTCAACGTGATGGCGCTGCCGGGCCGCCCCTTGACTGCCAAGGTCAACTACGTCGCCGCCGCGATCGATCCGAACACCCGCCGCTTGTTGGTCCGCGCCACTATCGACAACAAGGACGGTCTGCTCAAGCCGGAGATGTTCGCCAACGTCACGATCTATTCGTTCGGCGACCGCGCCGCGCCAGCGGTACCGAAGCAGGCCTTGATCTACGAAGCCGACAAGGTCCGCCTCTGGGTCGCACGCGAGGACAAGTCGGTCGAGCTGCGCGAGATCAAGATCGGTCTCATCAATGGCAATCTCGTCGAGGTCACCAGCAATCTGAAGCCCGGCGAGCAGGTTGTCACCAAAGGCAGCCTGTTCATCGACCGCGCGGCGTCCGGCAGCTGATCGACGGGCCGGGAAAAAGACAAGCTGAAGACCTGAATGGATCGCCTCGTCGCCCTTGCCGTCAACCGGCGCTTCCTGATGGTCGGGATGTTCGTCGCCGTGCTCATCGGCGGCCTGATCGCGTTCAACCAGCTCAACATCGAGGCTTATCCGGATCCGACCCCGCCGATGGTCGACATCGTGACGCAGAGTCCGGGCCTGTCGGCGGAGGAGATCGAGCGCTACATCACGATTCCGATCGAGACCCAGGTTGCGGGTCTGAAGAACGTGACGACCATTCGCACCATCTCGCTCTACGGTCTCTCCGACGTCAAACTGCAGTTCTCCTTCGCCTACACCTATGACGAGGCGTTGCAGCAGGTCTTGAACCGCCTGGCGCAGCTCGCGCCGCTGCCCGGCAACGTGCAGCCGCAGATCTCGCCGCTCAGCCCGATTGGCGAAATCTTCCGCTACCGTCTCGTCGGTCCGCCGAACTACAGCGTGCTCGACCTCAAGACCATCCAGGACTGGATCCTCCAGCGGCGCTTCCGTGCCGTGCCCGGCGTGATCGACGTCACCGGGTGGGGCGGCAAGAGCAAGACCTACGAGCTCCAGGTCGACTTCAACAAGCTGGTCGCCAACGGCCTGACGCTGCCGCAATTGCTCCAGGCGGTCGGCAATTCCAACGTCAATGTCGGCGGCAATACCGTCAATATCGGTCAGCAATCGGCCGTGGTGCGCGGCGTCGGCCTGATCCGCTCGATCGACGACCTCGCCAACACCATGGTCTCGCAGACCAACGGCAATCCGGTGCTGGTCAAGGACGTCGCCACCGTGACCGTGGGCCAGAAGCCCCGTCTCGGCATCGCCGGCCTCGACGAGGCCGACGACATCGTGCAAGGCATCGTCCTGATGCGCCGTGGCGAGCAGAGCTCGCCAACCATCAAGCGCGTCCACCAGCTCGTTCAAACCATCAACGAGTCCAGCATCCTGCCGCCCGGCGTGCGCATCGAGCGCATCTACGACCGCGGCGACCTGATCGAGCTCACCACCCATACCGTGCTGCACAACATGGTGGTCGGCATTCTCTTGATCGTGCTGCTGCAGTGGATATTCCTCGGCGATCTCCGCAGTGCGCTGATCGTCGGCGCCACCATTCCGTTCGCGCTGTTCTTCGCGGTGATCATCCTGGTGCTGCGCGGGGAATCGGCGAACCTGCTGTCGGTCGGCGCGATCGATTTCGGCCTGATCGTCGATGCCACCGTGATCATGGTGGAGGCGATCTTCCGGCGCCTGACGCAGACGACGCCGATGTCGGAATCCGAGCAGATGTCGTCCGAGACGCTGTTCGGCATGAAAAGCCACGCCATCCTCAGCGCGGCGGCCGATGTCTCACGTTCGATTTTCTTCGCCGCGGCGATCATCATCGCGGCCTTCCTCCCTCTGTTCACGCTCTCCGGCGTCGAGGGCAACATCTTCGGGCCGATGGCGCGCACCTATGCCTACGCGCTGGCCGGCGGACTGCTTGCGACCTTCACCGTCACCCCGGCGCTGTCCGCGATCATCCTGCCGGCGCATGTCAGGGAGACCGAGACCAGGGTGATGCTGATCCTGCATCGGATCTACATGCCGGTACTGCATTGGGCGGTCGCCAACCGCGGCATCATGCTTGGTGGCGCGTTCGGCCTCGTGCTGATGACGGTTGCGCTCAGCCGGTTGCTTGGCCTCGAATTCCTGCCGAAGCTGGAGGAGGGCAATCTCTGGATCCGAGCCACGCTGCCGCCGACCATCTCGCTCCAGGAAGGCAACTCCTACGTCAACGAGATGCGCAAGGTGATCCGCGCGCGGCCTGAAGTGGAATCCGTGGTGTCGCAGCACGGCCGCCCTGATGACGGCACCGACGCCGCCGGCTTCTTCAACGCCGAGTTCTTCGCACCGCTCAAGCCCGCGAGCCAATGGCCCGGCACCCGCGATAAGGAAGAGCTGACCGCGCAGCTGCTCAAGCAGCTCGACGATCGCTTCCCCGGCGTCGAGTTCAACTTCTCGCAATATCTCCAGGACAATGTGTCCGAAGCCGTCTCCGGCGTGAAGGGCGAGAATTCCATCAAGCTCTTCGGCAGCGATCTCCAGGCGCTGACCGACACCGCCAACAAGATCAAGTCGGTGCTGGCAACCGTGCAGGGCGTCACCGATCTTGCGGTGTTCACCTCACTCGGGCAGCCGACCATCCAGATCGACATCAACCGTGCCAAGGCCGCGCGCTATGGCCTTGCGCCGGGCGACATCAACGCCACCATCAAGGTCGCGATCGGCGGCGACACTGCCGGCGACATCTATGAGGCCGGAAGCGACCGCCACTTCCCGATCATCGTTCGTCTCGCGCCGGAATTCCGCAGGAGTGCCGAAGCGATCCAGAATTTGCGGATCGGCGCGCCCGGACCGAACGGCACCGTCACGCAGATACCCCTGAGCGAGGTCGCCACCATCAGCCTCGTCTCGGGAGCGGCCTACATTTATCGCGAGCAGCAGGAACGCTATCTGCCGATCAAATTCTCGGTGCGTGAACGCGACCTCGGCAGCGCGATCCGCGAGGCGCAGCAGAAGATCGCCGATCAGGTGCAGCTGCCGCCCGGCGCGCACATGGATTGGGTCGGCGAATTCGGCAATCTCCAGGACGCGATCCGGCGATTGTCGATCGTCGTGCCGATCTCGCTCGCGCTGATCGGCGTCCTGCTCTGGTTCAATTTCGGCTCGATGACCGACACGCTGCTCGCCATGAGCGTGATCCCGATGGCGATCTTCGGCGGCGTGCTCGGTCTCTTGATCACCGGCACCGCCTTCAGTGTCTCGGCGGCCATCGGCTTCATCGCGCTGTTCGGCATCGCCGTGATGGACGGCATCATCATCCTGTCGCAGTTCAACCAGCTCATCGAAGAGGGCATGGACCGCATGAGCGCGGTGATACGCACCGGCGAATTGCAGCTTCGGCCGGTGCTGATGACCTGCGTCGTCGCCGGCATCGGTCTGTTGCCGGCCGCGCTGTCGGAAGGCATCGGCTCGCAGGTGCAGAAGCCGCTCGCGGTGGTCGTGGTGACAGGCATGATGCTCGCCCCCATCGTGATCCTGGTGACGCTGCCGGTGCTGATCTCCTTCTTCTCCCGCCGCGCACGCTGACGTCAAAATCCGTAGAGTTGCGCCGGGTTTTCGACCAGGATCTTCTTGCGTACATCCGCATCCGGCGCCCACACCGGAAGCTGGTTGAGCAGGCGGCCGTCGTCGATCTGGTAAAGCGGTGCGATGTCGGTGGCTTTGCGTCCCTCGACACGGCTCGAATCCGGATGCGGCCAATCAGTCCCCCAGACGACGCGGTCCGCGTTCGCCGCGATCAGCGCGCGGGCATAGGGCACCATGTCCTGATAATCGGGCGCGAGCTTCGACGAGCGGTAAGCGCCGGAAATCTTGACATAGGCCTTGCCGGATTTCACCAGCGCGACCAGGTCGGCAAATCCCGGCTGCTCCAGCCCGAGCGAAGCCTCAAGGCCGCCGAAATGGTCGAATACAACAGGTACCGGCGCCGTCTCGACGAGGTCCTTGATCGCCGAGATCATGGGCAACGTGGTGTAGAGCTGCACGTGCCAGCCGCGCGCCTTCATGCGCTCGACTGCGGCGGTGAAGCGCGGCCGGCCGACATTGGGGTCGTTGACGCCGCCGGTCGCGAGATTGAGGCGGACACCGCGAAAGCCGTCTGCCTGCATCGTGTCAAGCTGGGCCTCGGTCGTTTTGTCGTCGATCACGGCCACCCCGCGCGCGGCCGCGCCACGCGCCTTCATGCCGAACAGCGTCGAGGAGTTGTCGGTGCCGTAGACACTCGGTGTCACGATCACAACGCGCTCGATATGCAGCGCCTTGTGCAACGCGGCCATTTCCTCCGGCGAAGCCGGCTCCGGCGTGTAGACGCGGCCCGCGAAGAACGGAAATTTTTCGACATCGCCATGGATGTGGGTGTGACAGTCGCAGGCATGGGCCGGGACGTCGAAATTGACTGGCGTCGCGGGCTGCGCGGCACGTGCGTGGGCTTTGTTCGACATGGCAACTCCGGCGGCAAGGGAGGCAAGCAGGACGCCGCGTCGGCTGAGCATGGTTTCTCTCCCCGTTTTGTTATTTGGCAGTGGCGTCGGGACAGTATCACATCAGCCCGGCAGCCGCTGCGCTTCGCTGCATAGCTGCTCGACGAGGTCCGCAAGCGGGCGTGAGCCGTCGACGCGCACGACCGGGCAGGGCAGCTTCGCGAGCCACGCCTCATCTTTTGCGAGACTGCGGCCCTCGCGATCGCCGGCTTCGTAGTGCGAGGCCCAATCGACGAACGACTCCGCCTCCTCATGACGCCAGCCACCCTGTGCGACGGCATCCGCTCCGAAATGCGTAGCCTCGCGGCCACGCAGGCGCTGCAAGCGAAGCTCGCGCGGCGTCGTCACAAAGACGACGAGATCGAAGAATGGGACGAGCTCGTCGCCCCAACCGGTGACCGTCCCGCTCAGCACCCAATCGAGCCGCGGCAAAAACATCTCGCGCATCAGGCGCAGACGCTCGGCGGCGGGGCGCGTGGTCTGGTAGGGCGGCGCCGTCGGCAGCCAGAAATAATCATCGCTGTCGTGATGCGGCAGCGCTAGCAGGCTCGCGAGCGCGCGGCCGATCGTCGTCACGCCGGAGCCGGAAGCTCCCATCAGATGGATGCGGCGGCTTTTCATCGGCACCGAGCCAGACGATTGAAACTACTGCCCGGACGGCGTGCGCAGGCCGTGCCAGGCGTCGCGGACCTGATGGTAGTGCACCTCGGGCAGATAGTCCGGCGTGTTCAGGCTCAAGGTCTTGACGTCGAGATGGCCGACGGCGCTGAGCAGGGTGTAGGAGGCGATCACGCGGTCGCGATTGGCGCCGATCAGGCGGGCCTTGGCCTGGATCAGATCGGCCTGCGAGTTCAGCACGTCCACCGTCGTGCGCTGTCCGCCGGCGGCCTCGCGCTGCACGCCCTGGAGCGCGACGGTCGCCGCTTTTACTTCGGATTCCGAGGCCGAGACCGCGATCTTGGCGCCTTCATTGGCAACCCAGGCGCTGACCGCCGCCGTGCGCGCCTGGTTGCGCACCTGGTCGAGCACGAGCCGGCTCTGCGCCGTGATTTCCTTGGCCTGCCGGGTCTGTGCGGCGGCCTGGCCGCCGTCGTAGATCGGCACGGTGACATTGGCGACGATCGAGGCCTGGTCTTCGGCGAAGGTGCCGAGCGTCGGGTCGTTGTTGCGGCTCTTGCTGGCGCTGCCCTGGACGCTGGCGCTCGGCAGCAGCGCGCCTTCGGCGACGCGGATAT
This sequence comes from Bradyrhizobium sp. WSM4873, assembly GCF_055811355.1. NCBI lineage: Bacteria > Pseudomonadati > Pseudomonadota > Alphaproteobacteria > Hyphomicrobiales > Nitrobacteraceae > Bradyrhizobium > Bradyrhizobium sp. WSM4873. The sequence goes on from NZ_JBVVPS010000012.1 coordinate 36,672, forward strand.
TGGTGGAGGCGACGTCGACGTCGAAGCCTGCCGCCATCACCGCCGGGTGCTGACGGATCGCCATCGTCAGCGCGTCTTCGCGGCTCTTCGGCAGATAGCGGTCGACGACGTCGGCAGCGCGAAGCTGCGACGGCGCATTGCCGATCACCTGCGCGTAGATTGCCTGGCTGACCGCCAGCGCGACTTCGGCGGCATTGAGATCGGAAAGCCCGCGGTTGAGCCGCGCCTCGGCCTGGGCGCTGTCGGTCGGCGTGACGTCGCCGGCGTTGAGGCGCCGCTGGGTGACCGAAAGCGTTTCGCGCAGGAAGGCGACGTTGGAGCGTTGCGCCTCGACCAGCGACTGGTTGGCGAGCACGTTGGTGTAGGCGGTGACCCCGTCGAGCAGCACGCCCTGGCCGAAATTACGCAGCGCCTCGCGGCCCGACTGCACCTGGAGTTCGGCGGCGCGCACGTTTTTGGCGGTGCGGAAGCCGTTGAACAGGGTCTGCGTCACGGTGACGCCGATGATCCACGGCTTCAGATTGGCGGTCTGGATGGTGTTGTCGGGCAGCAGGTTGCGCACCGATTGCAGCCCGGCGCTGAGGCTTGCGACGATCTGTGGCCGGTAGCCGGAGAGTGCCTGCGGCACGTTCTCGTCGGTGGCGCGTTGCCGCGCGCGCTCGGCATTGAGCTGCGGATTGGTCTGGTAGGCCTTGGCGAGCGCCTCCGGCAGCGCTTCCGACCATGCGGCGGAGGGCAGGGCGCAACAGAGCGCCAGCGTGGTCCATGTCGCGAGCACAGGAGCCACGCCCGATCGATGCCGCGCCATCACGCGACCAGCTCTGGCGGCACGCCCAATCATGTAATCCCGCAAATCCCGGCTGTCCGCCCCCGCCGACGGCGGCTCTCTTAGCTGTTTAACCAGCCGAGGTCCCGCAGGCAAACTGCCGCGGGGGAAACCCCCATGTATTCCGTGCTTGTTGCAGGTTCGTCACAGGGATTCTGCGGGAAAGCGGCAGAGCCTTACACCAGCCTGACCGCGGGCCTCCTTACCGGTTCTTGTTCACCGGCTTCCGCTTCTCGATGAACGCCGCCATGCCCTCGGAGCGGTCCTCCAGCGCGAAGGTCGAGTGGAACAGGTTGCGCTCGACGCTCATGCCCTCGGCGAGCGTGGTCTCAAAGGCGCGGTTGACCGCTTCCTTGGCCATCGCGACCGCGGGCCGCGACATCGCGGCGATCTTCTCGGCCGCGGCCATCACCTCTTCCATCAGCTTGTCGGCCGGCACGATGCGGCTGACGAGGCCGCTGCGCTCGGCTTCGGCTGCATCCATCATGCGGCCGGTGAGGCAAAGGTCCATCGCCTTGGACTTGCCGATCGCACGGGTCAGGCGCTGGGTGCCGCCGATGCCGGGGATGGTGCCGAGCGTGATTTCGGGTTGACCAAATTTGGCGGTGTCGGCCGCGATGATGAAGTCGCACATCATCGCGAGCTCGCAGCCGCCGCCGAGCGCGTAACCCGCGACTGCGGCGATCGTCGGCTTGCGGCAGCGTGCAACCCGATCGCCGCCAATCGCGGCAAAATCCTCCGAGAACATGTCGATGAAGCCTTTCGGCTGCATCTCCTTGATGTCGGCACCGGCGGCAAATGCCTTCTCGCTGCCGGTCACGACGATGCAGCCGATGGCGTCATCGGCTTCGAGATCGTCGACGGCCGCGGCGATCTCGCGGAAGACGCCGAAGGAGAGTGCGTTGAGCAGCTTCGGCCGGTTCAGCTTGATGATGCCGACCGCGCCTTTGCTTTCGACGATGATGTGTTCGAACGTGCTCATGCTCCACCCACGCTTTTGGTTGAGCGGGCAATGTGCCCGCTGGCGCGGCGGGCTTCAAGAGGCGCCAAAGCCACCGGAGCAAGGACGGCCGGAACACGCGGCGAGATGCGCGTTCCGGACGAGGTCCCGCGGACCGGAGATCAGGCCAAAATCACCCCAAAGTCACGCCATGAACATGCGCGCGGCGGAGGCCAGCGTCAGCAGCGTGCCGACGCCGATGAAGATTTTTCCGATCAGGGAGCTCTGGTCCCAGGCCGAACTCTGCTGGCTGCTTGCCATCACCGGCGCCGGCCGCGGCTGCGCATCGGTTGCGGCGATCACCGCCTTCTGCGCCGGCGCGTTCTCTTGTTGCAAGGCGCGGTCGATGTCGTTGAGCTGATCGGGTGCGACGACCTGGCTCTCGGGGTTCGGAGCGGCGGTATTATCGGCCGCGGCCTGGACGTTGTCGTTGGCGCGGCCCGTCATTGCGGAGGCGGCAGCCGCGGTCGGCGTATCGGCGGCGGCGAGTTGCGCATTGGCGTTGGCGACTTCCGGCGGCATCTGGCTCGAGGCCGGCGCGTCACGCTTGTCGGCCTTCGTCTCATCGGCCGTTGCCGCGGCCTCCTTTTTGTCGGCCTTGTCGTCGGATTTCTGTGCCGTCTTGGTGCTGTCGCGGTGGCGCGACGTGTGATGCCGCTGCTTGGTCGGCTTGACCGTGTCGGCCTGTTTGCTGGCGCTGTCCGACTTGCTGCTAGCGGCTGAACTCGGCGCCGCCTGCGCAACGCCCCCGAACAGCACGAAAAGCCCGGCCAGGAGAATCAGGGCCGCGCGCCCGCTGGCTTTCATCATGTTGACATCTCCCCAAGTCCGCCCGTCCCGGACCGAACAGAGACCCTGGTGCGTGACGACAGCGGGGCAGAAAGTGGGAATCTTCGGGCCACACCGGGCAAAAGCGCGGCAAACCCTTGCCGTCCCGGCCGGCCGCGGGTGCGTACGGGACCGATCGGTGTTATGAGCCGTCGCAGATCCTGACGGCCGCATCGGTCGCGTGGCCAAGCAAGATCACGAATTCGTGATCTTGCTGATGCCGGCGTAACAAACTGAAAGAGCGGCCGAATTGCATGGTGAGGGGCGCGCGTGCGCGGACGTGAGGACGAGTGGACCGGCCTGATGCGGTCGGCCATGGCAGGCGATGACGCGGCGTATCATCGCCTGCTGAAGGCGGTCACGCCTGTGCTGCGCGCTGCCGCGAGGCGTGGCTTGGCCCGGGCCGGGCAGCCTCCCGACCAGGCTGAGGATATCGTGCAGGAGATTCTGTTGGCGGTGCATCTGAAGCGGCACACTTGGGACAGCGAAGCCCCCTTCGCCCCCTGGCTGTTTGCGATCGGCCGCAACAAGCTGATCGACATGCTGCGGCGACGGGGCAGGCGGATCTTCGTCAATATCGACGATTTCGCCGAGACCTTGCCGGGCGAGGCGCCGCAGGAGACGGTCTCGGCCGGCGAAGTCGCCAGCCAGCTCAATGCGCTGCCGCAGCGCCAGCGCGACGTGTTGCAGTCGATCGCGGTCGACAGCACCTCGATCAAGGACACAGCGGTGAAATATTCGATGAGCGAGGGCGCAGTACGGGTCGCGCTGCATCGCGGACTTGCGGCACTGACTGCCAAACTGCGGGACCACTAGTCATGGATACCGATCAACTCATTCGCTCGCTCGCGGCCGACAACGCCCATCGTGCACCGCGCGTCGGCGCGGTGCTGACAATGGCGCTGCTGGTCGCCGCGCCTCTGTCGATCCTGATCTTCGCCACCTTCCTCGGTGTGCGTCACGACGTGATGAGCGCGATGCGCAACCCATTCTTCGACATGAAGTTCGCGGTCACGCTGTCGCTCGCGATCCCGGCGATCATCGTCAGCCTGCATCTGTCGCGGCCCGAAGCCCTGATGCGCGGCTGGGGCTGGCTGCTGCTGCTGCCGGTCGGGCTGCTCGCGGTGGCGATCGGCAGCGAGGCGATGATGGCGCCGGCCATGCCGATGACAATGCGATTGATGGGCAAGAATTCCAGGGTGTGCCTGTTCGCAATCCCTGCGATGTCGCTGCCGCTGCTTGCCGGGGCTCTGTTCGGCCTGCGCCACGGCGCGCCGTCGCACCCCGCGCTCGCCGGTGCGCTCGCCGGCCTGGTGTCAGCCGGGCTCGCCGCGACGCTGTATGCCTCGCACTGCACCGACGACTCGCCGCTGTTCGTCGCGACCTGGTACACGCTCGCCACCGCGTTGGTGACGGCAATTGGAGCGGCGGTGGGGGCGAGGGTCTTACGCTACTAGCTCGCCGGCTTCACGTCGCCGGCGTCGCGCCCTGCTGCATGCGATGGAAGCGCAGCACCTGCTGCGCCGTCGAGCTGCGCAGGGCCTCGTAAGCGTCGCGCAGCGTCAGCATGTCGGTCTGCGAGCCGCCTGAGAGCTTCTCGCGCAGGGCGATGATGGCGCGGACGCTCGACCATTGCATGGCCGCGACCTTGGCGAGGATCATCACGCCCTCGATCCGGCTTTCGATCATCATGGTCTCGGCGGTCTCGACTGCGACGCCCGCAAGCGCCGCGAGCCCTGCATTGGTTTCGTCGAACTTGCCCTGCTCTGCGAAAGTGGCGACCTGGAGCTCGGTGAGGCGGCCGTCCTCGTGCAGCGACTTCACCAGCGCCCGCGCCATCTCGGTCTGCCGGGTCATGGTGGCGGCGCGGATCCGCTGAGCCGCTTCCTGGACTACGCTGGACACGTCGTCTGCGAGCTCCGGATGGGCGGCCTCCAGCTTCCTGCGCACGGTCAGGGAGGCCTTCGCGACCAGCTTCAAATAATGATGGCGGGGCAGGTCGGGCCGCAGGCCGATGCAGCTGGCGAGGTCGTCGTCACGTTCGGCGCGGGTCACGAGCTCGGCGAGAGTTCCCTCCGACAGTTGCGCGCCCGGATTGCTGACGGTCGATTGCACCACGCCCTCGTCGCCGCGGGTCACCAGCACGTCGCTCAGCGCTTCCGACAGCACCCGCCGCAGCGAGATCGCCTTGAGATGGGCCTGGCCCCTGGTACGCGCGATCTCGATCAGCGTCGCCTCGTCCAGCCGTTCGGATTTCGACAGCACCGGGCCGGAAACCTCGATCACCTCGTCGAGCGCGAGCGTGCGGATGATCTTCGGCGGCGCAGCCGCGATCGGTGCGAGGCGGGCGGCGAGCAGCACCCTGGCGGACGTCTCGATCTGCTCGATCAGGCATTGGAACACGTCGTCGAACACACGAACGTGGTCGTCGGAATAGTCCAAGGCGTTGCCCACGAAGAGATCGGTGACGCGGCGCAGCGTCTCGACCCGGTGCGCAACGGTGCCGTGCGAGAGCGCGGTTTGCAATTCCTCGAGCAGACTCTCGGATGATTTTGCGGATTTGGATCTCATTGCCCTGTCCTGGAGCGTTCGGCCCGGCAGCGGCTTCTGTCGCGCCGGGAGAAAATGGATTGGTCAGCTCGTTGCAATGCGGTTGCGCCCTTGTGCCTTGGCGGAATAGAGCGCGCTGTCGGCGCGCACGAGAAACGTGTCGGCAGTATCGTTGTCGCGCAGCGTCACGACGCCCGCGGAAATGGTCACGCGCATGCCCGGGGAGAATGCGCTCCAGTCCAGGTCGGCGACGATGCCGCGCAGCCGATCGAGCATGCGCGACGCCGCCTCGCGGTCGGTTCCCGGCAGCAGCAGCAAGAATTCCTCGCCGCCGTAGCGGCCGAAGCAGTCGGCCGGGCGGATATTGGCGAAAATGGTGATCGCGAAGGTGCGCAGCACCTCGTCGCCGACGGGATGGCCGTGGGCGTCGTTGATGCGCTTGAACCAGTCGAGGTCGATCAGTGCGATCGCGCAAGGCTTCGACGTCTGCCGCGATTTTTCGATCTCGGCATCGAGAAGCCGCATGATGCAGCCGCGGTTGTAGGAGCCGGTGAGCTCGTCGAGCTCAGCCAACTCCTCGATGCGCTGATAGGCGGCCTTCAGCTCGATGCTGCGCCGGTACAGGATCTTGCGCAGCGTGGCGCCGAACAGGCCGAGGAAGGCGCACTGTCCGATCACCAGCACGAAGCACAGCATCGAGGCGGCCCGTTGCAGCTGGGTCGTCACCGGCAGTCCGATTGGCAAGTCCGAGGCGAGGAAGACCAAGGCGAGCCCGCACGTGGCGAGACCCCAGGTGAGCATCGCCTGACTAGAGGTCATACGAAGCGTGCCGAAGGCGAAGATCAGAAACAGCACGGCAATGAACGCGACTCCGACTGTCGGCACCGCGAGCAGGAACAGCAGCTGCAGCGTCATATGCGCCGAGATCTGAAAGACGGTGAGGTAATGATCCTCGAACCGGTCGGCGAAGCCCGCTTCCGACAGCACGGTGAAGGTCCCGATGATCAGAAGGCCGCTGAGCCAGAACAGTGACGGAACGCCCATGGAGATCACGCCGTCAAAGGCGTAGAGCAGCAGGACGGAGGCGCCGAGCGAATAGCTCGCCACCTGGCCGACATACATCTGGCGCCGCTGCCGGATCCGGCGCGCGAGGACTTCGGGTGCCGCTGCCTCGGTCGTCAGGGCGAGATCCGCGGCCTCAGCGGCATTCCTCTCGGGAAGGGACGTCGCAGCCGTGCTCATGGTCCCGCCAATGGTGGATGTCAGTCCAAAAATCTACGTCGCAAGCCTTTAGGTTTGGTATCCTTCGAAACCGAATCCACGCTGTACAGCGCGGCAGCGCGGGACGTCGACCGCTCCAGGAATTTGCCGTCGATTAGGCATCGTGTGCGAGGCGGTCGAGCCAAAGCAGGGCTTCGGAAGACATATGTCGTGCTAGGCTGCTAAGGTTCCATGCAGGTCGGGCCGTCTACGCTGGGATGGCATTGCTCAGGAAAGTACTTCATTACTATGTTACCGTTCTTGAGCGAAGCGCCCAGCCGCGGGTGGCAAAAGGAAATTTCGCGTATGTGGGGTAGATCACACAGCCTCCCGTATGACTGCGGTAGGTTCAACAATTTTACCCCTCCCGTCGAACCGTCTGCCGCATCGACCCGACCAACCTTGCGAGACGGCCTTTGAGCGTGACACAAGCGGCTTCGGACGAGATCCTGATCGCCAGGATCGCTCAAGGCGACCGGCTCGCCATGCAGGTGCTGTACGGGCGGCACCATGTCAGGGTGTATCGGTTCGGCCTCCGGCTCGTGCGGGACGAGCAGGCGGCGGAAGACCTCATCAGCGAGGTATTTCTCGACGTCTGGCGTCAAGCCGGCAAGTTCGAGGGCCGATCCGCCGTTTCCACCTGGCTGCTGGCCATTACCCGATTCAAGGCCCTGTCTGCGCTTCGGCGCAGGAAGGATTTTGAGTTGGACGACGACGCCGCGAACGCGATCGAGGATACGTCCGACAATCCGGAAACGGCGGTGCAGAAGAAGGATACCAGTGAAGCGTTGCGGGAGTGCCTGACGGGCCTCTCGCCGGACCATCGGGAGATCGTCGATCTCGTCTACTACCACGAGAAGTCCGTGGAAGAGGTGGCCGAAATCGTTGGCATCCCGGAGAACACTGTGAAGACGCGCTTGTTCTATGCGCGCAAGAAATTGGCCGAACTGCTGAAGGCAGCCGGCATTGAGCGAGGCTGGCCATGATGGCTTTGAGCAAGAAAATGCTGGAGCAAGAGCCCGGTGAAATTGAACTGCTGCTGCCGTGGCACGCCGCCGGCACGTTGAACCCGCGCGATGCGCGCCGCGTCGACGAGGCGCTGGCGCGCGATCCCGAGCTCGCGAAGCAATACGCCGCGATCCGCGGCGAGTATGAAGAGACCATCCATCTGAACGAGAGCCTGGGTGCTCCGTCGGCGCGCGCGATGCAAAAGCTGTTCGCCGCGATCGACGCCGAGCCGGCGCGGGCGGCCGGTTCGCTGCCGCTGTCGGCGCGCATCGCCACCTTCTTTGCGAGCCTGTCGCCGCGCACGCTGGCCTGGTCGGCGAGCCTTGGCGCCATGGCCCTCGTGCTGCAAGCCGGAATCATCGGCGCCGTGTTGACGAAGACCCAGACTGCGACCTTCCAGACTGCTTCGCTCTCGACTAGCGCTCCGCTCACACGCGACCTCGGCACGACCGTCCCGCCAGCGCGCGCGCTGGTGCGCTTCACGCCCGAGGCGCGCGTCGCCGACATCACCGCATTGCTCGACGGCTACCAGGCTTCGATCATCGGTGATGCCAAGGGCGGCATGTTCCGCCTCCAGTTCGACAAGGCGATGAGCCAGGACGAACTCGCCTCGCTGCTCGGCAAGATGCAGCGCGAGAAGTTCGTCAACCTCGCCGTCGCGGCGCCGTAAGGCGCTTCCAAGCTGATGACGCGCAAGTCCGAAAGTGGAGTAAGAGCCGGGGTCTGCGCTTCGTCGGTCGCAGCCGCGCTTTTGCTCGCCGCCTGTCTGGGCGTCGAGGTTGCGCAGGCGCAGGCGATCATGCGCACGCCGACGATCAGCGTCCCCTCCCGAATGCCGACCATTTCTCCCGGCATCGCCGCACGCGTCAGTCCGGGTGTTGCCGCCAGAGCGGTGGTCGTCGGCCGCGGCCCCGGCCCGGTCGTGACGACGAGGATTTCGGCGCGGATGGGGCCGACGCCGGTGCTGCCTTACGCGCGCTACTCCCCGAACCTCTATCCCGCCTGTACCGCGCCCGATCGCGACGCCGGCGGTGAATGCCTGGCGCAGCAGAACGCAGGCGGCGATGGCTCGGGCAAATCGGGCAAGAAGACCGCCGGAAAGGGGCGCGGCAACAACACGCCCGTCGCCGCGGATTTGCGCACCTTCACCGACGAATTCGTCGCCGAGATCGATGGTGGGCTGTCGTCGACCCAGGCCGACGAGCTTGCGCGCCGCCATGGCCTGACTCGCGTGTCCTCCGAGAATTTTCCGCTGATCGGGGCAACGTTCGGACTGTTCCGCATCACCGACGGCCGGCCCTCCGCGACGGTGCGGCGCGAATTCGCGGCCGACGGCAGCGTGCGCTCGGTCCAGCCGAACTTCCGCTACCTGCTGCAGGACCAGAAATCGTCGGTGCCGACCGAGGGAGATCCCGCGCAATATGCGCTGGCCAAACTCCGCCTGCCACAGGCACATACGCTGGCGCATGGCGCCAATGTGACGGTCGCCGTGATCGACTCCGGCATCGACGTCCGACATCCCGAACTTGCCAATTCCATTGCCGACAATTTCGATGCGCTCGGCAGCGCCGAAGGCCCGCACATTCATGGCACCGGCATTGCCGGCGCCATCGTGTCGCATGCCAAGCTGATGGGCAGCGCCCCCGAAGCGCGCATCATCGCCATCCGCGCCTTCGGCGGCACCACCGGCGGGGCCGAGAGCTCGTCCTACATCATCCTGCGCTCGCTGAACTATGCCGCCGAGCACGGCGCGCAGATCGTCAACATGAGCTTTGCCGGTCCCAAAGACGCGGTGATCGAGCGGGCCATCGCGGCGACCGCCGCGCGTGGCCTGGTGCTGGTCGCAGCCGCCGGCAATGCCGGAGCGAAATCGCCGCCGCTCTATCCGGCCGCCAATCCCAACGTGATTGCGGTCAGCGCGACCGACCAGCAGGACAGGCTATTCACCGCCTCCAATCGTGGCAACTACATCGCCGTCGCGGCCCCCGGCGTCGATATCTTCCTGCCGGCGCCTGACGGCAAATACCAGATGACGTCGGGCACCTCGTTCTCGGCCGCCTATGTCTCCGGCGTCGCGGCGCTGCTGCTCGAGCGCAACTACGCCTTGAAGCCGGAAGCGCTGCGCACGACGCTGGCGAAGACGGCGCGCGACCTCGGTTCACCCGGGCGAGATGATCTGTTCGGCGATGGCGAGGCCGACGCGTTTGCCGCGGTCATGGCCGTTCCCGCCGCCGGCGCGACGCCAGTCGCGGCCGCGTCCGGTACAACAAAACGTGAAGATATCGAGAAGCGTCGCGACGAGCCCGGCATCCGCGCATTAGAGCAACCCTCGTTGTCGAGCACCGAGGATAAAGCCACGGTTTCTCAAGCGGATAGGCCGGCGACGCGATAGCGGCTGCGACAATTTTGCGCGCGGCGCGAAGGTCGAAAAATCAAACGCTGCATTGAACGTTCGACCCGCTGCCACGACCAAATTATGTGGGAGCGGTTATCCCTCCCCATAAGTCATATCAGGCGCGAGCGCCCATCCACCCCAAGCGCCCATATGGCTCGACCCGTCCGGTTGTCCCCCCGGACGGGTCTTTTCTTTTTGGACGTGCCATTCCTGGAAGCCCTGCGCGAGATCAGCTCCCGGTCGAGAGATCGTGGCTCGCTCATCCCCCACCGCTCTGCCGCACGTCGCAAGCGCGCTATGCTTGTGCGAAGCTTGACTCCGAAACCGCTTGAATCTCCGCACGACTACGGAGTTTGGCGACGAAAACCTCGTCGTTGCTGGACAAGTCAAAACTTTTCCACAAAATATTCACGTCGCGTCTAAATTGATTCGTGTGCGTTGCGTCGCGTCCGTATTTTCTCCTGACGGGCTGATTTATGACACATCGCCAAGAGGCTATTCGCGACGTGGCTATTGGCCGCGACATTGCGGCACGCTGGTGCGCTCTCGCGGAGCAGCGGCTGGTGCATCTCTCCGAGATGTTCGAGACCGGGCGCTGGCGCCGCTATCATTCCGAGATCGCATTTCTCGAAAACATCCAGGAAGCGAAGCTCGCCGTCCAGACCTGGCGCGCGCTTGCCACCGGCGCCGATGTCGCTACGGCGGCCGCGAGCGTGTCGCCCGCATTCGGCTGGTCGCCGGCGACGATGCCCCGCATGTTTCCGCGCGAGCAGCAGGCGCAGACCGTGCAGCCGAAGGCCGTGCACATCGCCCCGGAGACCGCCGTGCCGGTCAGGCTCGATTCCAAGCCGGGCGTTCTCGCCGAAATCTCCGAAGCCTCGACCGCGCCGGTCGCTGCGCCTGCCCCGATCGCACCGCTCAACGTGCCGGCTGCCATGGCGCCGCCCACCGCGCCCGTCACGATGACGGGGCCCAAGGTGCCGGCAGCGCCCAAGGCGCTGGCGGCGATGGCGGCGCTTCTGCCGCAGTTCTCTCCGCCGGCAGCCGAAATTGTCGCAGCCCCCGAGCGCCTGGTTGAGTTCACCTTCAACCTCGACGGCCTCGAAGCGAAGTACCCGCTGCTGCGGAACGCGTTCTAAAGGAATGCTTGAGACGGACGCAGCGCCCTCCAACCCGTCATCCTGAGCTGCGAGGTAAGCGGCGCAATGCGCCGATTGGCGAGCCTCGAAGGATGAGCGGCCCGTGTGCCAGCCCCACCGCGGCTTATTTCTTCGACCGGGGCTCTCCCGCGCGGCGCCGTGCAAGCTGACTCACCGAATCCCAATCCGACTTGATGAGCGCTTCCTTCTTGGCGCGGCTCCATCCCTTGAGTTGCCGCTCGGCGGCAATGCCGTCAGTCATCCGATCAAAAGACTCGGACCACACCAGGACGACGGGGCGCCTCGAGTAGGTGTACCCCTGATAGGCGCCGGCATTGTGCCCGTCGACACGCCTCGACACGTCGTCGCCGGTGGCGCTTCCGATGTAGAAAGAACCATCAGCCCAACGCAACATGTAGACATAGATGCCCACAACATCATCCTTCGAGGCTCCCCGCGCGGCGCTTCGCACCGCACGGCTCACACCTCAGGAATGACGGCACCGTGTTTGTTGTCAACATTGCATCAAACAACTTTTGAGTGTTGATTTCGATGCGAACCCAGCGCCCCGTTTGAGGCGCGAAGCCTGGGACGCAACGCGTCCCGGGGAGAGCCTCGAAGGATGCACGGCCCGTCCGCCGATAGCGCGCTTACCGCCGCACCGCATTCCCGCCGACGACCAACTGCGCGAACCGCTGCGCGCCGTCCACCGACAGGTCGGAGGTCACGGCGCGCGCGTGATCGAGCCCGACCACGGCGCCGCGCGGGGTTTCCGAGATCATGTTGTTGTTGACGAGCGCGGTGCCGGCGCCGGGCACGACGGACACGCCGACGCCGGCCAGTGCCTTGCGGATCACGTTGCCCGTGATGGCGACGTCGCGGAGATATTTGCCCCAGCCGGCGACGATGCCGTAGGACGGCGCGTTCTCGATCACGTTGCCCGTGACCGATGAATCCGCCTCGATGTAGATGCCGATGCCGGCATCGTCATCCGGCGCGGTGCCGATCGGCCGCTTCGGGATCAGATTGCGGATGATGTTGCCCTGGACCACGGCGATGCGGCCGCCTTCGTTGAAATTGCAGACGGAGACGCCGACGGCGGCGCCGTCCACAATGTTATTGGCAATCACCGCGGCCTCGAACGCGAACTCCGAATACAGCGCGACCTCGCGCACGTCGCTGACGCTGTTGCCGGTGATGTGGATGTTCGAGGCCGAGTTGCCGCGCACGGCGGAGTAATCGCAGTTCTTGATGCGATTGCCGCGCACGATGACGTTGCCGGCGCGGAACGCGTTGATCGCGTTGCCGTACTGGCCGGAGCCGCCGGGGCCGGCCTTGATGTCCTCGATGCGGTTATCAGTGACCAGCGTGCCGTCATCGCCGGTGGCGGTGCGCAGGATCTCGATGCCGTTGTCATTGGTGCCGGTGATGGTGTTGCGGGAGACGCTGAGACCCCTGGCGTCGAACGAGACCACTGCCGTCACCGCGATGTTGGTAAAGATGTTGCCCGAGATGTCGCCGGAGACCTGCTCGAGCCAGATGCCGCTGCCGCCGGACCTCGTGATCGCGCAATCGGTGATGCGGACGTCGCGCCCGCCCAGCACGTGGATCAGCCCGCGTCGTGCTGGCAGCGGAATGCCGCTGCCGTCGAAGGTGATGCCGGAAAGGCCGATTGCATCGGAGCCGTCGCTCTGGATCGCCGAGGCTCCGCCGGTGAAGACGAATTTTGTCGCGCCGCGCACGCCGATCAGTTGCGCGCCATTTGGCAAGCGCAGCAGTCCCGTGCGGTAGATGCCGGGTGGCAGCGCCAGCGGCATCTGGGCTCGCGCGGCCTCGTCGATCGCACGCTGGAGCGGGCGGGTCTGATCCTCGCCACTGCCGGGTCGCACGCCATATTGCGTGGCATCGCGGCCGAGCAGCGACGTCAGCGGCGCCGCACGCGCGGCGTCGGCCGGTATCGCGAGCGCGCCGGCGATGCCTGCGGTCGAAGCTCCGATGAGATGGCGGCGATTGAGGTCCATGACGCGTCCTCCGGCGGACGCGGGGGTCCGCAGCGGTTAGGTAGCGCAAAAACGGGACCGCGCGGCTGGGGCCGTGAGGATAGTTCGCGGTAGGGTTAAATGTTTACGCAGTCGTGTTCCGCGCCTTCCGTGCCAACTGCACCATCTCCATCAGCATCGCTTCCCCGGCGTCCACCAGTTCCTCCAGCGTGATCCGCGGCGCGCCCTTGCGGCGCACGGCGCCGCTGCGCGCAAGCAGGGGAATATGGATGAACGCGGCGAGCTTTGGCCCGCCGCCCCTGACGTTTTCGATCGCGCGCCAGCTCAGGTAATTGCAGAGATAGGCGCCGGCATCGCGCGAGGGGCGCGCGTCGATGCCGGTGAGGCGGGCGGCGCGCAGCAGCCTTGCGGTGTGCGGGCCGAAAATCATCGCGTCCGCATCGCCGGCGATGCCGCGCTTGCTCGAGCGGGTGTTGGCGGCATCGGGCCACAGCATGGTGACGGCGTTGCGCGCGCGGCTCTCGATGCGCAGATAGGGCGTGCGTGCGGCGAGGCCGAACATCAGCAGCGCATCGGGCTTCTCTCTCGCAAGCACCTCCGGCAATTGCCGGTCGACCGCGGCATAGGTGACCGGGAAGATGTGGCTGGAGATTGCGGCATCGTCGAGTGCGGGACGGCGCAATTGCGCCAGCCGAGCGACCAACGGCTGGGTCGGATTGTAGGGCGCGCCGGGAAACGGGCCGAAGCCGGTGAGCAGAATGCGGAGCTTGTCGCTCATTGCAGCAACTCCAGGATCTTTTCGGCGGCGAGCGCCGGTGTGAGATGGCCGTCGGCCACCTCAGTCTCGATCTTCCGGACCTTGGTCCGCACCGACGCCTCGCTGCGCAACCGCGCCAGCATGCGTTGCTCCAGCATCGACCACATCCATTTCACCTGCTGCTCGCGCCGCCGTGCGGCGAAGTCGCCGGATGCATTCATCGCCTTGCGGTGATCGAGGACCTTCTGCCAGATCTTCGCGATGCCGTCGCCGGTCAGCGCCGAATAGGTCTCGACCGGCGGATGCCAGTGCTCGGAGCGTGGCGTCAGGATATGCAGCGCGCCGCGATAGTCGGCGGCGGTGATGTTGGCGCGCTTGAGATTGTCGCCGTCGGCCTTGTTGATCGCGATCATGTCGGCGAGCTCGACCAGGCCCTTCTTGATGCCCTGCAATTCGTCGCCGCCGCCCGGCAGCATCAGGGCCAGGAAGAAATCGGTCATATCGCAGACCGCGGTTTCGGACTGGCCGATGCCGACGGTCTCGACCAGCACGACGTCGAAGCCGGCGGCTTCGCAGAGCAGCATCGCCTCGCGTGTCTTGGCCGCGACGCCGCCGAGCGTGCCCGAGGACGGCGAGGGGCGGATGAAGGCGTCGTCGGAGGCCGAGAGCCGGGCCATCCGCGTCTTGTCGCCCAGGATCGAACCGCCGCTACGCGCCGAGGACGGATCGACCGCGAGCACCGCGACCTTGTGGCCTTGCTCGATGAGATGGGTGCCGAGCGCGTCGATGGTGGTGGATTTGCCGACGCCGGGCGAGCCGGTGATGCCGACGCGGACCGCTCTGCCGGCGTCAGGCAAGAGCGTCTGCACCAGCTCGCGCGCCAGCGCCTGATGGTCGCTGCGCCGGCTCTCGACCAGCGTGATGGCCCGCGCCAGCGCCGCGCGGCTGCCGGCGCGAAGGTCATGGGCGAGGGATTTGATGTCCAGTGAAGGCTTTTTCTCAACCATGCCCTGCTTTACAACGCCCGCGCGGGGCAGGCGAGGGCCGCCCGCTCGATATCACCGGGATGTCGCCGCCACCCCCGTCCGCACCGGCTTCACCTTCCGCCATGCCCAGACCATCACCGGCCACAGCAGCGCCCCGATCGCCATGGCGGCGAGGATCGCGGCCACGGGGCGCTCGAAAAACGGCAAAATGCTGCCGTCCGACTTGATCAGCGAGGTGACGAAAGCCTGCTCGACCATGGTGCCCATGACGATGCCGAGCACCATCGCCGCGACGGGATAGCCGTTCGCCTCCATGACATAGCCGATCACGCCGAAGGCGGCGACGGTGACGACGCCGAACATGTTGTTGCCGATCGCGAACGAGCCGACCGCGCAGCAGAGCATGATGATCGGCATGATGGCGGAGCGCGGTGCCAGCAGGATGTAGGCGGCAACCCGGATCATGGCGATACCGAGCGGGATCATCAAAATGTTCGCGATGATGAACATCAGATAGATCGCGTACATGCTCGACGCCTTCTCGGTGAACAGCGTCGGCCCGGGGTTGAGCCCCTTCATGTAGAGCACGCCGATCGCGATCGCGGCGATGGTGTCGCCGGGGATGCCGAACAACAATGATGGCACCCAGCCCGATGCGATGCTGGCGTTGTTGCTGGCGCCGGCCTCGACCAGGCCCTCGACATGGCCGGTGCCGAATTTTTCCGGTTCCTTGGAGAAGCGCTTCGACATCGCGTAGGACACCCAGGCGGCCATGTCGGCGCCGGCCCCGGGCAGCACGCCGATGATGATGCCGACGATGTTTCCGCGCGTCATCTGCCAATGGTATTTCTTGGTCAGCCTCCACTGGCCGGCCATGATGCTTCCGAATTTGCGCCGCGGCAGCGGCGGTGGCTCGGGCGTCAGCATCGCGCGCATCACCTGGGCGACCGCGAACACGCCGACCAGCGCGGGGATCGGCTCGATGCCGCCGAACAGATCGGTGAGGCCGAAGGTGAAGCGCGGCACGCCGCCGGGATTTTCGATGCCGATGCAGGAGACCAACAGGCCGAGGAACATGCCGGCGATCGCCTTCACGGGCGAGGAGCGCGCCACCAGCGTCGCGCACATCAGGCCGAGCAGCGCCAGCCAGAAATACTCGAAGGTCGAGAACGACAGCGCGATCTCGGCCAGCGGCGGCGCCAGGATCATCAGCGACAGCACGCCGGCGATGCCGCCGACGGCCGAGAACCACACGCCGGCCCCGAGCGCCAGCTCGGCCTGTCCCTTCCGGGTCATGGCGTAAGCCTCGTCCGCATAGGCGGCGGAGGCGGGCGTGCCCGGGATGCGCAGCAGCGCACCGGGGATGTCGCCGGAGAAGATCGCCATCGAGGAGGCCGCCACGATGGTCGCAATCGCCGCGATCGGCGAGAGGTAGAAGGTGACGGGGACGAGCAGCGCGGTTGCCATCGTCGCCGACAAGCCAGGCAGCGAGCCGATCACGAGCCCGTACACCGAGGCTGCGAACATCGCGATGATGACCTCCCAGGTGGAGATCAGTGCGAACGCTTCAATCAGGGTTTTCAGCATGGGATCACCAGGGCGTCGGCAGCAGGCCGGCGGGAAGCGGCACGCGCAGCAGCTTGCCGAAGATCAGGTGGATGGCGAACGGCGCCAGCGCTGCGAGCGGCAGCGCCAGCTTCCACTTCGCCCCCAACGCTGTCGAGGTGACGTAGACCATGATCGCCGCGGTGATGATGAAGCCGAGCCGATCGGCCGCCACCACGTAGAACAGCAGCAGCGCCGGGGGCAGCAGTGCGCGCAGGCTGTAGAATCTTCCCTGCGGCGGCGGGGCAGTCGCTGCCTGGCCATCCTCGAGCGGGATCAGTTCCTCCGCCTCCTCGAAGGTGTGGCCGATCCCGAACACGATCGCGAGCCCGCACAGCGCAAGCCCAATGCCGATCACGAGCGGAAATACGTTGGGGCCGACCGGCTGCCCCGGCACCGGCGGCAGCAGCCAGCCGCCATAGGCGGCTGCTGTGCCGAGCACGACGAGAAACGATCCCGTGACTGAGTCGGGAAGGCGCATGGGAGAATCCTATGAGAGGTGTTCTCCCTCTCCCCGCGCGCGGGGAGAGGGTCGGGGTGAGGGGGGCTCTCCGCGGGGGAGGTTAATGTTGGATTCGCGGAGAGTCCCCCTCACCCGGAATCCGCGCTTCGCGCGCATTCCGACCTCTCCCCGCAAGCGGGGCGAGGTGAACTGAGCGTGCGGACCGGCCACTTCAATCAACTATCGCTTCGCGTGAGAGTCGCAGGAGATCACGCCTTGCTCAAACCCGCCGCCTTCATCGCTTCGCCCATCTGGGCGTCCCCCTTGTCCATGAAGCTTGCGAACTGGCCGGCATCGCCCCACACGGTGCCGAAGCCGCGATTACCCATGAAGTCCTTGAACTCGGCGGAGTCGTAGACCTTCTTCAGCGCCGCGGTGAGCTTCGTTGCGATCTCCGGCGGCAGGTTCTTCGGCGCACCGATGCCGCGCCAGGCGCCGGTCGCGTAGTCGATGCCCATCGCCTCCTTCAGCGTCGGCACGTCCTTGAAGATTGGATTGCGCGCAGGCGCCATGATGGCAAGGCTCCTGGCCTTGCCGGCCTCGATGATGGCGCGGGCTTCCGGCACCGAGCAGGTGGTGAGGTCGAGGCCGCCGGCGGCGAGGTCCTGCATCGCGGGTGCGGCGCCGTTCGACGGCACCCAGGCGACCTGGTTGGCGGGCAGGCCCATCGCCTGCATCCAGCCGACCAGCGCGAGGTGCCAGATGCCGCCCTGGCCGGTGCCAGAGGCCTTGAACTTGCCGGGAGGGGCGGCCTTGATGGCTTCCGCGAGTTCCTTCACCGTCTTGTAGGGCGAGGAGGAGGAGACCTGGACGCCCGGGGGATCTTCGTTCATCAGTGCCAGCGGGGTGTAGCTCTTCGGCGCCAGCTCGGTCAGCCCTTGCCAATGCATCATCGAGATTTCGACGGTGAGCATGCCGATAGTGTAGCCATCGGGCTGCGCGGTCGCGATCGCGGTATGGCCGACGACGCCGGAGCCGCCGGTGCGATTGACCACGTTGAAGGGCTGGCCGAGATCCTTCTCCAGAAGCGCTGCGACAATGCGCGCAGTCGCGTCAGTGCCGCCGCCCGCGCCCCAGGGCACGATCACGGTGACGGGCCGCGCCGGATAGGCTTGCGCAAGTGCGGGTGTGAGGCCGAATGCGGCCGACGCTGCAACCGCAGCGGAAGAGGCCGCAAAGCTGCGGCGCGTAATCTTGGACATGAATGCCTCCCAGCGGCGCCCATGATTTCGGGCGCTCTTGTCAATGGCGACATTCTAGTCGGCTTTGCAGCGCGGCTGCAAGGCAGCGCAACCAGCGCTCTGCGAGCAACCTGTCGCCGCTCAACACGATCACTGCGGTTCGTCCGCGTCGCTCTTCGGCCGCGAGCCGCCGAAGATGCGGGTGCCTTCCGCGGTGAGATAGGGCTTCAGCGTTTCCCACGGCACGAATGCGACATATTCGCCCTCGGCGTAGGGGCCGACTGCGTAGGGCGGGTAGTGGAAAGTGAGCCCGGAACTCTTGCCCGCGTCGGTTGAGGGCGCGAGCGTCACCGCGCCGATCTTGAGCAGGTTCGGCTCCACGCTCTTGAACCATTCGTCGGTGGCGGTCTCGCTCGTATCGCGCTTCTTCTTCTCGATCTTCAACGATGCGATCACCGCCTTCACCATTGCCTTCATGGCCGGGCCGTTGTCGGCGGTCTCGGTGAAGAACGGGCGGATGGAGATGCGCTTGTTCTCCGCCTTGTCCCACAGGACCGTGTTCACGTCGGAGTTGGGATGGGCGCCGTGGGTGTCCATGTAGTCGTTGCGGAGAATGCTGACATAGCGGTCGGCGACGACGGAGCGGATCGCATATTTGCGCTCAAAGTCCCAGCCGCCATCCCTGAAGAATTGCGGATCCTCTTTGCGCGAGGCGGCGGCTTCAGCCGCGTTCTTGTCGAGCCATTTCCTGCCTTCAGTCAGGCAGTCGGCCGCCAGCGCCGCATCGACCTTGACCTTGTCGTCGAGGAAGACGCGGGCTTCGATGCTCTTGGTCTTGATGACCGCGTCGGGCTTGCGATCGGAGGCATGCGCGGTAGCCAACGACGCGCTGCAGGCTGCGACCACAGCTAGCGCGCGCATGAACGCTGGCGCGGAAAATATCACGCACTGTCCTTTCGAAGGTCGATGGCGACCTACTCCGCCGCCTCGCTATGCCCGAGCCGGGCGTTCAGCTTGCGGATCAGCTCCTCGGCCGCGTCCGCGATCACCGTGCCCGGCGGGAAGATGGCTTCGGCGCCGGCCGCGTAGAGCGCGTCGTAATCCTGTGGCGGCACCACGCCGCCGACGATGATCATGATGTCGTCGCGGCCCTGCTTCTTCAGCGCGGCCTTCAGCTCCGGCACGGCGGTGAGGTGGGCGGCGGCAAGCGAGGAGACGCCGAGGATGTGGACATCGTTCTCGACCGCCTGGCGCGCGGCTTCGTCGGCGGTCGCGAACAGCGGCCCGATATCGACGTCGAAGCCGATATCGGCGAAGGCGGACGCGATCACCTTCTGGCCGCGGTCGTGACCGTCCTGGCCGATTTTTGCGACCAGGATGCGCGGACGGCGGCCTTCCGCCTCCTCGAAGGCGTCGATCAGCGCCTGAACCTTCTCGACCCGGTTACCCATGCTGGACGCCTCCCGCTTGTAGACGCCGGTGATGGATTTGATCTCGGCGCGGTGCCGGCCGAACACCTTTTCCATCGCGTCCGAGATCTCGCCGACGGTTGCCTTCGCGCGCGCAGCGTCGATGGCGAGCGCCAGCAGATTGCCGTTGCCTTCGCCGGCCGAGCGCGTCAGCGCGGCGAGCGCGGCCTCGACGTCCTTCTGGTTGCGTTCGGATTTCAGCCGCGTCAGCTTGTCGATCTGAAGCCGGCGGACATTGGTATTGTCGACCTTGAGGATGTCGATCGGAGCTTCGTCCGTCGGCTTGTATTTGTTGACGCCGATCACCGCCTGCTTGCCGGCATCGATGCGCGCCTGGGTCTTGGCCGAGGCTTCCTCGATGCGCAGCTTTGGTACGCCAGCCTCGATCGCCTTGGCCATGCCGCCGAGCTCCTCGACCTCCTGGATGTGGCTCCAGGCTTTGGCGGCGAGGTCGCGCGTGAGACGCTCGACATAATACGAGCCGCCCCAGGGGTCGATGATGCGGGTGGTGCCGCTCTCCTGCTGCAGGAAGAGCTGCGTGTTGCGGGCAATGCGCGCGGAGAAATCGGTCGGCAGCGCCAGCGCCTCGTCGAGCGCGTTGGTGTGCAGCGACTGGGTGTGACCCTGCGTCGCCGCCATCGCTTCCACAGTCGTGCGCATCACGTTGTTGAAGACGTCCTGCGCGGTCAGCGACCAGCCGGAGGTCTGGCAATGCGTGCGCAGTGACAGTGAGCGCGGATCCCTGGGCTTGAACGGCTTGAGCAGTTTCGCCCAGAGCAGCCGCGCGGCGCGCATCTTGGCCACTTCCATGAAGAAGTTCATCCCGGTCGCCCAGAAGAACGACAGCCGCGGCGCGAAGCGGTCGACATCGAGGCCCGCCGCAAGGCCGGCACGAAGATATTCGACGCCGTCGGCCAGCGTATAGGCGAGCTCGAGGTCCTGCGTCGCCCCCGCCTCCTGCATGTGATAGCCGGAGATCGAGATCGAATTGTATTTCGGCATCTTCTGCGAGGTATAGGCGAAGATGTCCGAGATGATCCGCATCGAAGGCGCGGGCGGATAGATATAGGTGTTGCGCACCATGAACTCTTTCAGAATGTCGTTCTGAATGGTCCCTGAGAGCTTCGCCGGCGGCACGCCCTGTTCCTCGGCCGCAGCGACATAGAGCGCGAGGATCGGCAGCACCGCGCCGTTCATGGTCATGGACACGCTCATCTGGTCGAGCGGAATGCCCGCGAACAGCGTGCGCATGTCGTAGATGGAATCGATGGCAACGCCGGCCATGCCGACGTCGCCGCCGACGCGCGGATGGTCGCTGTCATAGCCGCGATGGGTGGCGAGATCGAACGCGACCGAGAGGCCCTTCTGCCCGGCTGCGAGATTGCGGCGGTAGAACGCGTTGGAGTCCTCCGCCGTGGAGAAGCCGGCATATTGCCGCACAGTCCAGGGCTGGTTGACATACATGGTCGGGTAGGGGCCGCGCAGATAAGGCGCGATGCCCGGATAAGTCTCAAGGAAGTCGAGCCCGGCCAGGTCGCCTTCACCATAGGCGGGCTTCACCAGAATACCCTCGGGCGTCAGCCACGGCTCGGCGCCGCCTGATGGCGCGGCGCTCGTGGTGCGCTCGAAGGCGATGTCTGCGAAATCAGGAATGCGGCTCATCGTTTCAACCATATCATAGGCGCTCAATCATGATCCGGATGCTGATGGCTGACGATGGTCGCCATCTTCTCCGGGCCGTAATTCTGCTGCGTGGTCTGGCTTGGTAGATTGGCGATCCCGACCACCCAGCCGAGGCGGGACTCGGTGCCGAACTGCCGCGTCGGCACCACGTGGTCGGGACGGTCGAAAGCGCCGGTCATGATCTCGATCCGGTCGCCGTCGATGCGGCCGAAGCTCAACGGCGTGCCGCAGGCGGCGCAATAGCCGCGCTCGGCGATGGAGGAGGAGCGGAAGAACGACGGCTGCCCCTTGGTCCAGGCAAAGTCCGTCTTGTTGATGTCGGCAAAAGAGGCGAACGGCGCGCCGCTGGCCTTCTGGCACATCCGGCAGTGACAGATCGAAACCCTGTTCGGCGCCGTCATGACTCCAAAGCGCACTGCCCCGCATTGGCAGCCGCCGGTGAGAACGGGTTTGCCTGCTTCCGTCATGGCTGCTCCATCCGTCGATAGGTGTCTTGCAGCGTGGCAAGCGCGTCGCCACCGGCAAAGACGAAGCCGGTGACGCCGGCTGCACGCAGCGCCGCCTCGGCATCGGTCGGGCGGCCTGCCAGATAGATAAGTCGCGCCCCGGCGGTTTGCAGGGCCCGCGCCGCGGCTTCGGCGTGTTCCGCATAGACCTCGTCGCTGGAACAAAGGCAGGCGAGCCCGGCGCCGGAGGCCTTGAAGGCGGCAGCCAACTGGGCCGGATCGGCGAAGCCCTCGCTATCGACGGCCTGGATGCCACCGGTCTCGAACAAGCTTTTGGCAAAGGTCGCGCGCGCCGTGAAATCGGCGGGCGTGCCGAGATTGGCCAAAAACACTTTCGGCCGCGCGCCGTGTGCCTTCAACGCCGCATCGGATTTGTCGCGCAGCGCCTCGAACGGTTCCACCAGCCGGATCGGCGGCAGTGCGTCGAACTTGTATTTTTGCTCGCCATAAGGCGCCAGCGCGATCGGGGTCGCCTTCAGCACCGTCGTCTCGTTCTCGTGCAGGTTCGGAAATTCGCTGGCGCCGGTCAGCACGTCGCGGCGTTTTGCGATGTTGGCGTCGCGGGCTTTTCGCGCGGCCGCGACCTTGCTCTGGAACAGGCCCTGCTGAAGCGCAGCGAAGGCGCCGCCGGCTTTCTCGCTCTCCTGGAAGAGCGCCCAGGCCGCGTCGCAGAGCTGGCCGGTCAGCGTCTCGATGCCGCCTGCGCCTGCCGCGGGATCGCTGACCTTGGCGAGATTGCTCTCTTCCAGCAGCACGGCTTGAGTATTGCGCGCCACGCGCCGCGCGAACGGATCGGGCAGGCCGAGCGCCAGCGTATGCGGCAGCACGGTGATCGCGTTGGCGCCGGCAAGTCCGGCCGCAAACGTCGCCATGGTCGCGCGCAGCATGTTCACATAGGGATCGCGCTGCGTCAGCATGCGCCAGGCGGTATCGGCGGCGATGAACAGTGGTCTTGGCGTGAGCCCGCACGCCGTCTCGATACGCGCCCACAGCAGCCGCAAGGCGCGGAATTTTGCCATGGTGAGGAACTGATCTGCATCCGCGGCAAGCCGCGCATAGACCATGCCCTGCGCCTGCTCCAGCGGAACGCCCGCGCCCTCGATCGCGCGCAAATAGGCGACGCCGCAGGCGAGCGCGAAGGCGAGCTCCTGCACCTCCGAGCCACCGGCATCGTGGATCACGCGTCCGTCGGCCGAGGCAAAGGGACCCTTGAAGCCGAGCGCGGCGAGGCCCTTGATGCCGCCAGTGATGGCCGGAACGATCTCGTCCCAGGTATAGGGGCTATGGCCCCACACCGCGGCGGCCGCGAGCGGGTCGAGCCCGAAGCGGATGTCGCAGGCCGCGGGATCGATGCCGTTGCTCTTCACATATTCCGCGACGTGGATCGCCGCCATCCGCGATTGGGGACCGATCTCGAGCTCCAGCCCGATGCCGGCATCGAGATGGATATCCTTCAAAATCTTTGCGACTGCGTCTGCGGTCGGTTCCAGCCCCAAACCGTGAGCGGCATTGCCGCCGGCGAACACCAGCGCCAGACCCGTCGCGCCATTTTCGAGATCGGTCAGTGCCTGCGCGTTCGCCGCACTTGCATCGGGTTGGTCGATCCGCTGCATGATCTGCCAGGGCGCCGCCGCCGGCCGCCCCACCACGGGCGCAACGCCTTTGGCGCGCGGATAGAGCGGATCAATCCTGATGCCGTCATAGGTCTTGCCGACCAGCTTCTCGAACGGCGCGCCCTTCAGCACGCCATCGACCAGCTTGCGCCAGTCGTCGACGGTCGCCTTGGGAAAATCCGCCGCCAGCGGCAGGTCGTCAGTCGCGGAGGTCATGCGGCGAGGGGCTCCCGAAAATCTTGTTGTTCGCAGGCGAAATTGCCACGGCCGGCCGTCCCTGCAAACGGTTGTTTTTGGTTAACCGGTATCCGGAAGCCGCTCAATGCCTTGTGTCGAGACGCTGGCGAGACCGTCACGGACGCGAACGCCTGCGATCACGCGCTCGGGCGCGATCTCGGCCAGCGGCACCAGCACAAAGGCGCGCTCGAACAGGCGCGGATGCGGCAGGGTCAGGTCGGGTTTCTGCATCGACACGTCGTCATAGGCGATCATGTCGAGATCGAGCGTGCGCGGGCCCCAGCGCCGCTCTTTATCGCGCGTGCGACCGAATTTCTGCTCGACCTTCTGCATCACGAAGAGCAGCGCATGCGGATCGAGGCTGGTCTCGATCTCGATGCAGGCGTTGATGAAGGGAGCCTGGTCCTCGTCGCCCCAGGGCGGCGTCGCATAGTCCGACGAGCGCGCGATCAACGCAGCCTGCGCCATGCCGCAGATATGGGCGATCGCCTTCTGGAAGGTCGCGCGGACATCGCCGACATTGCCGCCGACCGCAATCAGGACGCTCGCCATGTCAGGGGTGCCGCGAGCGCGTCAGCATGATTCCGACGTCGTCGAAGATCGCGGCGATCGGCGCATGCGGCTTGTGCACGGTGATCTTGACCGCACGGATGCGCGGAAAGTGCGACAGGATTGCGTCGGCGACCGCGCCGGCCGCGCGCTCCAGCAGCTTGTAATTGGTGTTCTTGAAGGCCGCGGTGGTGGTCGCCACGACGTCGGCGTAGGACACGGTGTCGGAGAGGCGGTCGGACCGCGAAGGCTCCGACAGGTCGGTATAAAGCTCGAGGTCGATGACAAAACGTTGGCCGACCTCGGTCTCGTGCTCCATCACGCCGTGGCGGGCATGGATCGACAGGCCGCTCACGAAGATCGTATCGGTCATGGCTTGCTCTCGATTGCGTGCGCCACTCGCAGGGCCTGCAAGGTCTCGGCGACGTCGTGGGTCCGGATGATTTTCGCGCCGCGCTGTGCGGCGATCAGATGCGCGGCGATCGACCCGGCGAGCCGCTCTGTCGGCTCCGACGGCGACACCGAGGCGATGAAGCGTTTTCGCGAGGCACCAACCAGGATCGGCAGGCCGAACACCTCCAGCTCGCCCAGGCGCGCCAGCGCGATCATGCTCTGTTCGGCCGTCTTGCCGAAGCCGATGCCGGGATCGAGCACGATCTTGTCGCGGGCGATGCCGGCTTTCGCTGCGATGTCCAGCGAGCGCAGGAAAAACGCTTTCATGTCCACGATGATATCGATCGCGGGATCGACGCTGTCGCGGTTGTGCATGACGATGACGGGGACGCCTCTCGCGGCGACCAGCGGCGCCATGTCGGCGTCCCGTTGCAGGCCCCAGACGTCGTTGGCGATGGCAACGCCCTGGTCGAGCGCGAAGGCCACCACCTCCGCCTTCATGCTGTCGATCGAGACCGGGACGCCGAGCGCCACGATGCCCGGTAGCACCGGCCGCAGCCGCGCCAGCTCATCTTCCGCCGTGACCGGCCGGGCGCCCTTGTAGGGCCGGGTGGACTCGGCACCGATGTCGATGATGTCGACCCCGGCCTCGATCATCGCCCGTGCCCGCGCGAGCGCCTGCTCGGGCGCGATGAAGTCGCCGCCGTCGGAGAATGAATCCGGGGTGACGTTGAGCACGCCCATCACCGCCGGGATCGGCCGCTCCAGCAGCGTCCGCAGCACGTCAAGCCCGACTGAACCGGCCGCCGGGACGGATAGGGAGGGCGAGGCATTCATGCGGCCCGCTTTAGCGGTCGGGGAGGGGGGATTCAAGGCGGGATTGGGGGGCGATCCAGTTGCCCAATACGCTCCGGGGCCCGTGAGGGCGCGATGCTCTTGCCCACGCTCCGTCATCGCGAGCGTAGCGAAGCAATCCAGGCTGCCGCTGCGGAGAGACTCTGGATTGCTCCGCTACGCTCGCAATGACGACCGGGAAGGAGCGGTGCTCTATCTGCCCAGCCTTGTCCCTGGATCAATACGAAATCTTCGGCGGGAGCTTCTTCGCCTTGGCGATGATGTCGCCCACCGACTTCTCCGAGGGCAGGATGCGGAGCAGCTTTTTCTTCTCGTTGGCGTCCCGCATGCTCTGGGCGAGCCTTGCCGGATTTCTGTAGGCGAGCTCGCGCACGGTGGTGACGCCGGCCGCGCGGACCAGGCCGACCTTGGCCCGGCCCATGCCGGGGATGCGCATGTAGTCGGAGACGTTGGCCCATTCCAGCAGCAACTGCTCGCTGATGCCGGTCTTGGCGGAGAGAGCCTTGCGGCCCTTCACGGTCGAAGCCGCCTCGAGCAGCGCGTCGGTGGTGCGGATACCCTGCGCCTTCAACTTGTTGGCGGCAAAGGCCGACAGGCCCTCAATCTCGGAGATCGGATATGTCATGATACTCGATGTGAAATGCGCAGGCGTCAGGCGAACTGGCTGAGGCCCGGGGTCCCCGCGATGATCTTGCCCATCTGATCCGCTCCGATTTTGTCTCGGCCGAAGCGAAAAAGTTCACGGGCGATGTTCTGAATCTCGGACATGCCAAGTCCCAGGCTCATGAGGCGCGTGCCCACCGCCATCAGGCCGCCGCCCATCAGCCGCGACAGTCCTCCGCCGCTGCCGGACGCCTCGATTGCCGCTTCTGCACCCGGAATCTGGTCGATCAGGACCTGGACGCTGTCGGAAGGACCCTCGTTGCGGAGGAAGCCCAGGATAATGCCGACCGTCTTTTCGGCGACAGCACTATCTATGCTGGCGTTTGTCGCCAGCCGCCCGATTAGCTCGTCCATATGGCCGCCCCTCAGCCGGTTCACATGCCGGAGTATTGCTTTCGAAAATGATCTTGAGCCGGTGTGATGTGAAATACAAGCGATGAACGCCATCAACGTTCCGATTCAGTCTCGAACGCGCGAGAAGTGTTGCAGCGATGCAAGAGCGGAGATGAAATCGGCAAAAAAATGCCGCGATGCGAATGCGTCGTTCCTACTTTCGGCCGATGTCACCCGCATGTTTCCGACGATGTTGCATGCCCGGAGCGCGTTGAATGGTTTCAATCAGCGCGCGATATGCGTTAAACTACGGAACTGGTGCATTCGAGTTTCGATATGCGAAACAGGGCAGAGAGATCAGGGAATAATGACCGCACAGGACAGCAAGCTCGGTGATACCGACGACAAGATCTTCGTCGGTAAAGGAAACGAGCAGGCATGGCTGACGCTGGCGTTCGCCAATCGCCACGGCCTCGTCACGGGTGCAACCGGAACCGGCAAGACGGTCTCGCTGCAAGTCATGGCGGAAGGATTTGCGCGCGCCGGTGTTCCGGTCTTCGCGGCCGACATCAAGGGCGACCTATCCGGCATCTCCGAGGTCGGCGAAGCCAAAGATTTCATCGTCAAGCGCGCCACCGAGATGGGACTGACGTTCGAGCCCGACCAGTTCTCGACGGTGTTCTGGGACGTGTTCGGCGAGCAGGGCCACCCGGTGCGGGCGACCGTCACTGAAATGGGCCCGCTGCTGCTCGCACGTATGCTCGACCTGAACGACGTGCAGGAAGGCGTGCTCAACGTCGCCTTCCGCGTCGCCGACGACAACGGGCTGACGCTGATCGACATGAAGGATCTGCGCGCGCTGCTCGATGCCATCGTGCCCGATGCCGGCAAGAAGGGGGCGGATGCCGAGGAGAGCCCGCTTGCCGAGATCAAGAAGGCGGCGCAGGGTTTTGGCAACGTTACCAAGGCCACGGTCGGCACCATCCAGCGCCAGCTTCTGGTGCTGGAGAACCAGGGCGCCACCAAATTCTTCGGCGAGCCGGCGCTGACGCTGAAAGACTTCATGAAGACCGACCGCGACGGCCGCGGCATGGTCAACATCCTCGTCGCCGACAAGTTGCTGCAGAGCCCACGGCTTTACGCGACATTCCTGCTGTGGATGTTGTCGGAACTGTTCGAGGAGCTGCCCGAGGCTGGTGACTTGCCCAAGCCGAAGCTGGTCTTCTTCTTCGACGAGGCGCATCTGTTGTTCAACGACGCGCCCAAGGCGCTGATGGACAAGATCGAGCAGGTGGTGCGCCTGATCCGCTCCAAAGGCGTCGGCGTCTATTTCGTGACGCAAAACCCGGTCGACGTGCCCGACCGCGTGCTCGGACAATTGGGCAACCGGGTGCAGCACGCATTGCGCGCCTTCACCCCGCGCGACCAGAAGGCGGTCGCCGCAGCGGCCCAGACCTTCCGGCCCAACCCGAAGCTCGACACTGCCAAGGTGATCATGGAGCTCGGCAAGGGCGAGGCGCTGGTCTCGTTTCTCGAAGGCAACGGCACGCCGGCGATGGTCGAACGCGTGATGATCCGGCCGCCATCGGCGCGGATCGGACCGATCACGCCGGAAGAGCGCAAGGTGATCATGGATGCAAGCCCGGTGAAGGGCAAATACGACACTGCCGTCGATGCAGAGTCCGCCTACGAGATGATCCAGAAGCGCATTGCCGGCACGGCTGCGACTGCGGATGCTTCGGCGGGCGGCGGAGGCGGCGGCATCCTCGGCCAGATCGGCTCGATCGTCGGCACCATCTTTGGCACCAACGTCAAGCGCGGCCGCCTGTCGACGGGCCAGGTCATCGCGCGCGACATGACTCGATCGGTCACCAATCAGGTGATCGGGGGGATGGCCGCCAATATCGGCAAGTCGGTCGCCGGCCAGCTTGGCGGCTCGATCGGCCGCACGCTGGTCCGCGGCGCGCTCGGCGGCTTGCTGCGCAGGTAGGCAGAAAGCCTCGTTTGAGGCAATTCCTGCGCAAACCCGCCGCTTGTGCGCGGCGGGTACAAATTCGGGTGATCAGGACTCTCCAAGCGTCCGTCGGTCTGCTAGGTGCTATGGCCCCTGACTGGACCTCACTGTGACCTCACCTGAATCTTTCGTTCGACCCGGCGCATTCCGAACCCTGTCGCTGCGTGCGCCGCTCGACCTGCTCTTCCTGCTCTGCTGCTTCATCCTGGCTGCCGACGTCCTTGGTCCCGAGATCTTCGGGCACGGCAAAACCAAGGACTACGGCCTGTGGTACTGGGCCGGGCAGCAGGTCCTGAAGGGTGCGCCGCTCTATCCCGGCGACATCCATGCGTACTTCGAGTTCATCTACCCACCGCTGCCGGCAATCCTGCTGGCGATCCCGAGCTGGTTCGGCAAGATCGCGCTCTACACCGTGCTGTCGATCCTGAATATTGTGGCGTGGTGGTACACCGGGATGTTCTCCAATGCCATGACCGGTTCGGGCCGCAGGCCCGGCCCCTGGCTGGAGGCGCTGCCCGCTCTCGTCACCGTGACTTTCGTGTTCGACATGTTCGATCTCGGCCAGCCGAACCTCGTCCTGCTAGCGATGATGCTCTACGGCTTCTGGAGCTTGCAGCATCAGCGCTCCTGGCTCGCAGGCTTCATGTTCGCGCTCGCCACCGCCATCAAGGTGTTTCCCATTGCGGTGCTGCCCTATCTGGTCTGGCGGCGAAACTGGGGAGCCGCCGTCGCGACAGTCGCCCTCACCGGCATACTTCTCTATATCGTGCCGGGCCCCATTCGCGGCTTCGAGCGCAACGCCGCCGAGGTCAAGACCTGGTATCAGGGCATGGTCGGGTCGAGTTCGGAAAAAGGATTTGGCCAGCGCGACGAGCAGAACTGGTCGTGGGTGAACCAGTCACTGATTGCTGTCACGCACCGGCTGGTCCGGCCCATCAACTACAATCAGGAGGATCCCAACAAGCGGCCGCGCACGATGAATGTCATCGACGTTGATTACAGGACGGCGAACTGGATCGTGCTGGCGCTGTCGGCGTTGCTCGGACTCGGCTTCGTCGCGGTCATGCCAGGGCAAGCGCGGCGTACGGCGCGCTCGGACGCCGAGGAGCTCGGCATTCTGTTCTGCCTGATGACGGTGGCATCGCCGCTGGCGCGGCAATACTATTTCATGTGGCTGTTCTTCCCGATGACGGTGCTGATGCATCGTGCCGCCTTCGACGAGCGGGCGAACGTGCGGCTGGGAACCTGGCTCGCCCTTGGCGCCGCCGGCATCCTCATGCTGCTGGCGCTGCCGTGGTTTCCCAATGTCTTCCAGGCCTGGGGCAATAACCTCGTCGCCACCGCGATTCTCGCAGCTAGTCTCGCATGGCACATCCGGCATCCGCCGGTTGCGGCTGGCCCCAACGCCGCGGCAGCGCTAAAAGCCGATAGTTCTTGAGAGACTTCTTGAGTCCCGACGTCTTGGGATTCGAACGCAGGGAATACGACCAATGCCAAATGCGCAGCTTCAATCGGTGCTCGACCACATCGACAAGGAGTTCGACAACAGCCTGGAGCGCCTGTTCTCGCTGTTGCGGATCAAGTCGATCTCCGCCGATCCGGCCTTCGCGGCCGATTGCAAGGCGGCGGCCGAGCATCTTGCCAGGGACATCGCGAGCCTCGGCGTTGCGACTGAAGTGAGGCCGACCGCCGGCCATCCCGCGGTCGTCGGCAAGAGCGTCGCAGGCGGCCGGCCGCATGTTCTGTTCTACGGCCACTATGACGTGCAGCCGGTCGATCCGCTCGAGCTCTGGCACCGTCCGCCATTCGAGCCTGTTGTGACCGACCATGCCGACGGCCGCAAGATCATCGTGGCGCGCGGCGCCGAGGACGACAAGGGCCAGGTCATGACCTTCGTCGAGGCCTGCCGCGCCTGGAAGAAGGTGACGGGGTCGCTGCCGATCGACGTCACGTTCCTGATCGAAGGCGAGGAAGAAGTCGGCTCGAAGAACTTCGTGCCCTTCATCGAAGCCAACAAGGACGAGTTTAAGGCGGACTACGTGCTGGTCTGCGACACCGGCATGTGGGACCGCGACACGCCGGCGATCACGACCTCGCTGCGCGGTCTGCTCTATGAGGAGCTCAAGATCACCGCCGCCAATCGCGACCTGCATTCCGGCGTGTTCGGCGGCAGCGCGATGAACCCGATCCGGGTGCTGACCAAAATTCTCGGCGGGCTGTTCGACGATGACAACCATATCACCATTCCCGGCTTCTATGACGGGGTGAAGGACACCCCGCCGGATATTCTCGCGCAGTGGAAGAAGCTCGACTTCACACCAGACACGTTCCTCAAACCCGTTGGGCTATCGACACCGGCAGGCGAGAAGGGCAGGCTCCTGGTCGAGCAGGCTTCCACGCGTCCGACCTGCGACGTCAACGGCATCTGGGGCGGTTACATCGGTGAGGGCTCGAAGACGGTGATCCCGTCGCACGCGTCGGCCAAGGTCTCGTTCCGATTGGTCGAAGGCCAGGATCCGCAAAAGATCCGCAAGGCTTTCCGCGAGTACGTGACGGCGCGCATTCCGGGAGACTGCAAGGTCGAGTTCGGCGACCATTCTGCCGGGCCCGCGATTGCGCTCGACTGGAACATGAAGCCGCTCGCCGCGGCCAAGACCGCGCTGACCGAGGAATGGGGCAAGGAGACCGTGCTGATGGGATCGGGCGCCTCGATCCCGATCGTCGCCGACTTCAAGCGCGCGCTGGGGCTCGACTCGCTGCTCGTCGGTTTCGGCCTCGACGACGACAACATTCACTCGCCGAACGAGAAGTACGACCTCCGCAGCTTCCAGAAAGGCATCCGTTCCTGGGCGCGCATCCTCGCGGCGCTGGCGGAGGTGAAGTAGGCGCAGCTCTCTATCCTCGTCATTGCGAGCGTAGTGAAGCAATCCAGAAATCTCTCCGCGGAGACAGCCTGGATTGCTTCGTCGCTTCGCTCCTCGCAATGGCGGGGCCAAATAAAAACGCCGCCCGGAATTGGGCGGCGTTTCATTCCAAAAGGCGTAGAGGTTCGTTGAGCGCTACCCTACACCAAATCCCGAAAATCTCAAGACCGGTAGCCCGGAAGCTCGCGGTCCAGCTTGCGAAGCAGCGGCGGCCATACCAGCTTGGTCGCGCGCAGCTCGGCGCGGTCGCGGTTGGCGAGCAGCTCGGTGTTCTTGTCGATCGCGACATCGTCGACCGGATAGACCGGCGTGCCCAGCGCGCGCGTACGTACCTGCATCGAGCAGGCCCGCTCGAGGTGATACATGCGCTCGAAGGCCGAGGCCACCGAACGGCCGACCGTCATCGTGCCGTGGTTGCGCAGCAGCATGTGGTTGTGGTCGCCGAGGTCCTTCTGCAACCGCGGCCGCTCGTCATGGTCGAGGGCGATGCCTTCGTAGTCGTGATAGGCGAGGTCGTGGGTGACGAGCTGGGCGGTCTGGTTCAGCGGCAGCAGGCCTTCGGCGCTGCTCGAGACCGCGGTGCCGTCGAGGGTGTGGAGATGCAGCACGCAGATGGCGTCCTCGCGCACCTCGTGGATCGCCGAATGGATGGTGAAGCCGGCGGGGTTGATGCTGTACTCGCTCTCGGAGAGCTGGTTGCCGTGCAGATCGACCTTGACCAGGCTCGACGCCGTGATCTCGTCGAACATCAGTCCGTAGGGGTTGATGAGGAAATGATGGTCGGGGCCGGGCACGCGCGCGGAGATGTGGGTGTCGACCAAATCGTCCCAGCCGTAGAGCGAGACGAGGCGATAGCAGGCGGCGAGATTGACCCGTTGCTGCCACTCGGCCTCCGTCATGTTCGACGGCACTTCCTTCAGGCGCGCTTCCGCTGGCGACATGGCTGATCTCTCCGAACATCGTTGTTGCGGGAGGGAGCGTAGTCTTGCCGCGAGCTGCCAGCAAGGCACACAAAGCGCGGCAGTCCAGCGTAGCCCGCATGAGCGAAGCGACATGCGGGGCTGCCTGATAGGCCCCGGATGTCGCTGGCGCTCATCCGGGCCACGGTCCGGAGGAATTTATTACGGCGCCGGGATCGAGAGCAGGCTGGAAATGCTGCTGCCGCGGATGTCGTAGACGCGGGCGAACACCACGTCGTCGCGCTTGATCTCGACCAGCACGGGCGCGGTGAGGCCCTTGCAGTAGAACTCACCGAGCGTCATGGCGAAATCGGCGGCATTGGAATCCCAGCCGATGGTGAAATCGGGGCCGAGCGCGACCTGGGCGGGGCGCTGGGGACCGCACACGGCGACTTTCCATTTGCGGTTACGCGGCGGCACTTCCTGGCGTTCGATCAGCTGCTCGCGCAATTCGTCGGAGGCCTGCTTCAGGGCGAGGCCCCAATAATCCAGCATGAAGCGGTCGTCGGCGCCGCGCACGGTGCCGGCGATGTGGTTGAAGTGGGTGTATTGATAGGGATGCAGCCGGATCATCTCGGCGAGCGAAAGCGCCAAGCCAAAGCAGAAGGTGGCGAGCACGACCGGCTGCCAGGTGCGGTGATTGGCGCGCAGGCGCTCCATCGCCCAGCCAAAGGCGACGCCGCCGAGCACCGCCATCGGCGGGATCACGAAGACGAAATGGCGGATGCCGTTGTACAGCGCCGGCCGCTTCACCATCGCGATCGCCAGCGGCAGCGTCGCGGCGAGCGTGAGCATCAGCATGATGGTCTTGCGGCGGGCGGGAACCTTGCTACGCGGCAGCATAGCGAAGGTGCCGATCACGGCGCCCAACATCAGCACCAGCATCACCTCGGGCAACTGAAGTGCGAACAGCGTCGGCAAATAGGACCAGGGCATGTCGGGCACGGATACGATCGCGCCGTCGAACATCTCCTTCCAGGGCTTCTCGAAGAAGTGCGAGAAGTAGGTCAGCGCCTCGAAGGGATTGCCGGGCTCCATGATTGACCACGGCCAGATCAGCCCCATCACGAGGTAGCCGAGCACGAGGCCGGGCAGCAGCACGTAGACGACATGAGCGAAGCGTCGGACCGATTCACGCAGGCCCTCGGTGCGCAGTTCCTCCAGGAACAGCGGCATGAAGCCGATCACGGCATAGACCAGCGCAAGGCCGCCGAGGATGCGGGTGCCGAGCGAGAGGCCGGCACCAAGGCCGACGATCAGGATCGTGCGCGGCGACGGCTGCGGATATTCCTCGGCAAGGCGGACGAGGCCCAGCATCAGGATGATCATGGCCACCGCGAAGGGCGCATCCTTCGGGTTCATGAACATGTGGCCGTAGAAGATCGGGCAGAGCGCGAGCAGCAAGAGTGAGGCAAGTCCCGCAAGGGGACCACCGACACGGCGGCCGAGCCGCCACGTCACCGCAAGTCCGATCACGCCGACGACGGCGCCGACCAGACGACGCGTCTCGAACAGCTCTAGCGGAATCACCTTGTGCAGGAGGGCCGCGACCATGTCGAAGCCGCCGCCATACATGTAGAGGTTGGCGAAGGAGAGTGCCGCGCTGTCCTTGAAACCGGAACCGAACATGCGCAGCAGCAGGTCGGCGTATTCGGCGTGGGTATAGTCGTCCCAGCCGAGCCCATAGTCGCGGAAGGTCAAGCCTGCAATGACGGCGACCGCGGCCAGCACCAGCATGGCGAGATCGTCGCAAGTCCGTTCAACCGAGCGCCGCAGAGGCGTGTCGATCGTCGAAGTCGTGATGGATGTCATGGCTATTGGTGACCCGGAATCCCCTCTTGGCCCTGCTGGTGCGCGCGGGCCTGCTCCCCGGAATCCCTATAGCGCAGTTCCATTACCAAGTAATTGGGCATTATGGCTAAATTCCTGATGCAACGCAGCAAATCCGACCAACGCGAGAGCAGCTTAAAAGTAGTGAGCCGTAGCTGAAGGGAATGTGAATAAGTCTCTGATTTCCTTTCCTTTAGGAACGCAGGCTATAATTCGACGTTGGCGTGGAACACCGGATGACGGTATCGTGGCGTGACGAGGGTCGCGTATGGCTGCGCGGCCGGGGGTGAGTTCGATGGCGTTGGCATTGTTGATCGCGGGGATTTTCGCCGTTTTGGCGGGCCTCCTTGCGATCCTGTTCGGCTTCACCGTCAGGGAATTCAGTCTCGGCAGTACCCTCATAATCTCCGGCACCATCGGCGTCTGCTCCGGAATGTTACTGGCCGGCCTCTACGTCGTGGTCGCGGAATTGAAGGGCATGGCCCGCCGGTTGGCTGGATCCATCGCACCGTCCGACGTTCGGGTCAGGCCCGGTCTGCCGGGTCTCGGCATGGCTGGAACGCCTGGCCCCGTGCCTGCTGAGCCGGCGGGCGCAGAGAAGATCGAGCCGGCGCCGCCATTGCCGCCCGCAGGACCGCCGCCGTGGCAGAACGAGGCAGCCGCGCGCGAGCGTCCGCGCGTCGAGCCTCCGCCAGCGCCGGAGGCTCCGAGCCCGCCTGAAGTTCCGGAACCGCCGCGCCGGCGCAACCTGATGTTCGCCTCGACCTCCCGCAAGGAGCGCGAGCGCGCGGAGGCGAAGACCGGCGAGGGCTTGCCGCCGCTGCCGCATGCCGAGCCGCCAGCAGAGCCTGCCGCGCCGGAGAGTCCGCCTGCGAGCTTTGACGACGCCTGGCCGAAGCCGGACCGTGTGAGGCCTCCGGAGCCGCCGCCCGCCGCGCGGCGCCCGCCGCCGCGCTCGCCGTCGACCTTCGCTGAGACTGCTCCGCCGCCCGCACCCGAGCCGGCGGCCGCGGCCGAACAGGCGCCCGTGACCGTGCTCAAGTCCGGCATCGTCGACGGCATGGCTTATTCGCTCTATTCCGACGGCTCGATCGAAGCCCAGATGCCGGAGGGGATGATGCGCTTTGCCTCAATCGACGAACTGCGCTCCCACCTTGACCAGCGTGGCGCTTGAGAGCTGGTGCAGGCAAATCTGGCGCAGCCAAGTAAAGCGCTGGCGTTCTTGTTGCGTCGTCGGTAAATCAGCCCATAATCGTTAGTCGTTCGATTTCAGCCGTACGTATTGTTGACACGGAATACTCTGACGTCGTCTCTCCCGTGAGACGCAAAGTGGAGAAAGGCGGGGCCGATGTCGGATGCCGGGGCCAAGAATTTCGTTGAGCTGACGGCGGGCATCGTGTCGGCCTATCTCAGCAACAATCCGACACCTGCGGCTGAGATTCCGAACCTGATCAGCCAGGTGCATGGCGCGCTGGTGCGCGTTTCGTCAGGCCGCACCGAGACGGCGCCGCTCGAGCCGGCGAAGCCGGCGGTCTCGCTGAAGAAGTCGATCGCGCCCGATTATCTGGTCTGTCTGGAAGACGGCAAGCGCTTCAAGTCGCTGAAGCGCCATCTGCGTACCCAGTACAACATGACCCCGGAGCAATATCGCGAGAAATGGGGCCTGCCGGCCGATTATCCCATGGTCGCGCCAAACTATGCGGTGGCCCGCTCACAGCTTGCGAAGCAGATGGGACTGGGACAGCAGCAGCGGAAGCGGAAGTAGAATTTCTACGACGCTTCCGCGAGCGCCTCTTTCGCGTCCGTCTTGATGCGCTCGACCATCGAGCGCAGGCCGTTGGAACGCTGCGGCGTCAGATGATCGCGAAAGCCGAACTCGTCGAATACGGCAATGGCGTCGGTCGCAAGAATCTCCTGCGGCGTGCGGCCGGAGTAAAGCGACAGCACGATCGCGACCAGCCCGCGCACGATGTGGGCGTCACTGTCGCCGCGATATCTCAGGACCGGCGGGCCGCCATCGCGATGATCGATCAGCTTCTGAAGCCAGACCTGGCTGACACAGCCATTCACCTTGTTCTCGGCCGAATGCTCCGCCTCGGACATCGGTTCCAGGGTGCGGCCGAGCTCGATGACATACCGATAGCGGTCGTCCCACTCATCCAGAATCTCGAAATTATCCCTGATTTCGTCGATCGTCGTCATGCTGGCCCAAAGTTCCCGTTCAGGCCAATATAGGGACGCAAAGCGCCGAAATCGATAGGGTTTGGGCGCTAATTCGCCGTCGCGGGCGCCGGGCCGCGCCATTCCAGCGCAAGGTCGTCCTGGGACAGGGTGTCGCGCGGCGCCTCGCTGGTTGCGGTATCGCCTTCGCCGGCCAGCGCGATCGAGCCGGTGTGGTCGGGCGCCTTCTTGTCGATCTTCTCGAGCTGCTCTTTTTTGTCGTTGATGATCTGGTAGATCTTCTTCGCACCGTCCTGCGCGCGCTGGCCGATGATGGTCGCGGCCTGTCCGCCGACCTCGCAGGCTGCCGGCTGGCGCTTGCAGAACTGGGTCATGTCGGAGACGGCCGCGGTCGCAGCCTGCACCGCGTCGGCAGCGCCGATCTGCGGCAGCTTGTCCGATTCGGGCGTCTTGTCCCGCGGCAGGAGCACCAGCACCAGCCCGAGCCAGAATGTGATGCGAAGCAGAAAGCGCATCTTGCGACCTGTATGTTAGAGCCCGCCGCGGCGATCTCCGCGGATGTCGGACCTAGCAACTCTCGATAGATCGCAAGTGATTGCCTTCCGCTTAATTCGCAGAAAATTGACTCAAGAATCTTTGCAATCGACCGTGTCGTAAATTTTCGATTGACGACCACGCCCGTGATTCTGCCGCCACGCCCGTCCATCATTTCGAAACCATGCGGATCACGGTGAAACCCTGTGTTCACCATCCCCGCCGATGACCTCGTCAAATCGTCTAAAAAGCCCTGCGATGACGCGGTGTCCGGCGGCGCGCCGCGCTGCCTTAGTGTTCGTTTAAGGTCGCTCTGACACGGTGGCTCAACGATAAGGAGGCGTTCCGGCGCGTCTTCCCGACGAATGAGCCGAAGCGCGAGACCCGTGACAGTTTTGAGTATCATCCGCGATTGTCTCGATGCGCTGCTGCATCCCTCCGCGCGTTACGACGCGCTGACGCGAGCGCGCCATCGTGCCTTCATGGCCCCGCGGCTGCTCGGCAGCCTGGCCGCCTTCGCCGCATTCCCGGTCTATCTCGCCATGCGCGGCGCGCCGAGCGCGATCGAGGTCGCTGCCTTCGCCTGGCTGATCGCGCCGATCCTGTTGTCCTGGTTCCTGTCGCGCACCGGCCGTTATGAAGGCGCGCATGTGCTGTCGTCGCTCGCGCTCACGGGCCTGATCATGGCGGTTGCGGTGACGACCGGCGGCATCGAATCCTTCGCCGCGATCTGGCTGGTCGTGGTTCCCCTCGAAGCCGCGTTGTCGGCCTCCCGACGAGTCGCGGCCTTTGCCTCGCTGCTGGCGCTGTCCTGCGCCGGCATCCTGATCCTCGTCAGCCAGCTCGGCTGGCTGCCGATTGGCGACACCAGCGCCGCGGAACGCGGCGTGCTGATGGCGTTCGGCGTCGCCTCGGCGACGCTGTATGCCGCGGGCCTCGCCTTCGGTGCGGAATCGCTCGCGCGCACCAGCGTTGCGCTGCTGTCGCGCGAGGAAGAGCGTTACCGCCTCCTGGCGCGGAACATGAGCGACGTCATCTCGCGGCATCAGCGCAACGGCGCGGTGCAGTTCATTTCACCGGCGGTGGAAGCCATGCTCGGCGTGCCCGTCGCGCAACTGCTCGGCCACGGCCTGTTCGATCGCGTCCATGTCGCCGATCGCCCGGCGTATCTGACGGCGCTGTCCGATGCCGCGCGCGGCGACGTGCGCAGCGTCGAGTTCCGGTTGCGCCGGGAGCGTGCCGGCTCGGAGCGCGGCCAGGTTGATTTCATCTGGGTCGAGATGCGCTGCCGCCCGCTCGATCAGGATCTGGGCCGTGATGCCACGCGCGAGGCCGATGTCGTCGCCGTGATGCGCGATGTCACCGACCGCAAGCTCTTCGAGAAGGCGTTCGATCAGGCGCGCAGCGCTGCAGAGGCGGCCGACGCCGCCAAGACGCGCTTCCTCGCCACCATGAGCCATGAGCTGCGCACGCCGCTCAACGCCATCATAGGCTTCTCCGAGATGATCACGCAGGAGCAGACCTTGATGCTGGGCGCGGCCCAGCGGAGGGAATACGCCCAGCTCATCAACGATTCCGGCCAACATCTGCTCTCGGTCGTCAACGGCATCCTGGACATGTCCAAGATGGAATCAGGTAATTTCGAGATGGCGTCGGAACCGTTCGCGCCGCGTGCATCATTGATGCATTGCTGCAATCTGCTGGCGCTGAAGGCGCGGGAGAACGGCGTCGATCTCGTCACCGATGCGCCGCAGGACCTGCCTGTCATGACCGGCGATCCGCGTGCCTTCAAGCAGATCGTGCTCAACCTCGTCGCCAACGCGGTCAAGTTCACCGAGCGCGGCGGTCAGGTCACCGTCACGGCAGCGGTCTCGGGCTCGCAGCTTGCGCTACGCGTCAGCGACACCGGAATCGGTATCGCACCTGACGATCTCAAGCGCATCGGCGCGCCGTTCTTCCAGGCCGGCAAGACTTATCAGCGCCGTCACGAAGGTACCGGCCTCGGACTTTCGATCGTGAAGAGCCTCGTGGCGTTGCATCTCGGCGAATTGACGGTACAAAGCAGGCTCGGCGAGGGCACTGCCGTCACCGTCAAGCTGCCGCTGGTCTACACGCCGCAGGCCAAAACTTTTGATGCCGAAACTTCTGAGGCCAGGATGTCCGACAGCAAGGCGAGCGAGAGCAAGATCGCGACCTTGACGCCGATGCTGCGCCAGGAACTTCAGGACCAGCAACTGCAGGACCATTCTCACGACCAAGTTCAGGACCAACCCGCTCTGGTGAAGAAAAGTGCCTAAGAAGTCCGCCAAGAACGAAGCCGCTCCGCGCCGCCGTGGCGCCAAGGCTGCGGTGATCGATGTCGAGACCGAGCGCAATCTCGTGCTGCGCGTGCTGCTGCATAGCCCCAAGGATACCCTGGCCGGTCTCGTCGCCGTTGCCGCCATCGGCGCGATCGTTGCCAATGCACTGTTCCTCCAGACCGGCCGGCATCCGGCGCCGATGTTCGGCACCGTGATCAATCTTCCCGCACCGTCGTCCCTGGCGCTGTCGAACCCTTTGCCGCGTTCGCGTCCCGTCGGGGCCGATACCTCGCCGCTCGAGCCGAGAGCGACGGAGTTTCGTGCTGAGTCCAGATCTGCCGAGCCCAGACCTGCGGACAAGCCGCCGGAGAGGCCCGTCGAGGCGACCGCATCGACGCCGCGCTCGGGCGATCCCATGACCAATCTGGTCAAGCAAACGATTTCGGCGCCGCCCGCCGTCGCGCGTCCGCCGGCGCCGATCCCCGTGCATCAGGGCTCGGCCGCGCGGCGCATCGCCGGCGTGCAGCGCGCGCTGTCCGAATACGGCTACGGGAATTTGAAGATCACAGGCGCGATGGGCGCCGAGACCCAGTCCGCGATCCAGAAATTCGAGCGCGAGCACAAGATGCAGGTCACCGGCCAGCTGTCCGACCGCCTGCTCCGCGAGCTCGGCGCCGCGATCGGCCACCCGGTCGAATAGTCGTTACGCTTCGCCGAGACCGAAGCCCGAAGGCTGGTGCTCATTGCCGCGCTGGCTTATCGTGCGCGCATGCGTTTGAAATCAAACATCTGGGTCTCAGCCTATCTGCGCCGGTGCCAGACCGAGGGCGTGTACGGCGCGGTGCGTCGTCGCGGCGCGGAGGAGGCGGGTGCGGTGTTCGTGAAGGTCTCGCTGCTTGACGGCAATGCGATGCTTTATGTGCCGGCGCCGCAGACCTCTTACGATGACGGCCGGCCGGTCGATCGCTTCTTCGTGCCGTTTGCGCCGCAGCCGATGCCGGAGCCCGCGGTGGAGGAGCGCCTGACGAAAGAGATCCGCTTCGACTCCGACATCTGGATCGTCGAGACCGAAGACCGCGCCGGGCGGCATTTTCTCGAACTGGCGAAGACCTGATCAGGACGCTATTGCGTCGTCATGGCCGGGCTTGTCCCGGCCATCCACGATCTTGCTTGCGCCACCGAAGAACGTGGATGCCCGGGACAAGCCCGGGCATGACGAGCTTGTGGAGCAAGCGACCGCATCAGGTCGCACTCGCCTCTAGCGATCCGATGATCCGCTGGTGCCGGTCCGCACCGCGGGCGCGGAGCCGGGCTGCACGCCCGGCCGCGTCTGGCTTGCGCCTGCACGCGCGCGCTGGCGCTCGCTGTCATGCAGCGACGGCTGGTACTTTGCACGGGTGACGGCAAGCGTCGAGCCGCGCCAGGCGGCCAGCATCACCAGCGCCGCGCGGTCGCTGAGACGATCGTAAAGTCGCGACAGCCGGTACACGTCGGTCACGGAGTTGCCGATCTCCGGCTTGAAGAACAGCAGGATGCGCTGGAACACCGGGCTTGGCATGTCGAGCGCGCGCGCGGCGACCGCGAGCGCTTCGCCGCTTGCATCGTCGACGATCTGGGCTGCGACGCGCGAGGGCAGGATCAGGCTGTCGCCGAGCTCGAAGGTGAAATTCTCGACATCGCCCGCGATCGCCGCCATCTCGAGGATCTGGATCGCGCGCTTGGCGCGCACGGTCGGAATCCGCGGCGCGGCCTTCAGCGGGGTCTCCGCCAGATTGTGCAGGATCAGCGCGCGCTCGGAGGCGCCGGCGCGGAAGAACATGTCGTGGATATCGGCCGCGTCCTTTGGCTGCATCGCCATGTTCGAGGCCATGCGCAGCTCGGCGTCGGTTGGGGCGCGAACCGGCACGGGGGCCGGAGGGGGGATAGGAGCGGGCGCCGGGATATCGCGCGCGAGCGGAACCCTGCGGCCCTCCTGCGCGGCCGACAGTCCGAGCTTCTGCATGATCGGGGCGGGCGTCGACGGATAGATCGCAAGCCGCGCCTTGACGGCCGCGCGCGTCGCGTCGTCGACCTGGTCGATCAGTCGTGTGGCGAGCTCGACGAACTGGCGCTGCTCGTCGTCGCTGTGGGTGCTCGACTGGACATAGAGGTCGGTCAGCACGCGCAGCAGCGTCGGACGAACATCGACGCCTTCGCGACGGGAGAGGGTCATCAGCCCGTCGAATCCTGGAAACAACGACTTGGTCATGGAGAGATACGCGACCTGGAAGAGATACTGGCCGTCAGCCTAGCGCGAGCTCCTTTAAAGGCTCGTTAAGGAAAACGAGGCGTGAAGCCGAACGCTTGCTTTGAAGCGTTCTCGTGCCGCAACGGGACGGCGGGTCCCCGCCCGTGCGGTTACGGTCCCCCCGGCCCGTTTACACCCCGTTAACCATGAGCTGATCTTAATGATCCCCATGTTGCAGAGGCGCGCCGGGTCGCGCGGCAATTGAAGAGAGCTGATATGGGGACCATCATCGAATTTCCGGCCGGTCGCCGGGTGAGCGCGTCGGGAGACGTGGCTCCGCGCGCGGACATGGGCACGATTTTGATCCTTCCCGTGATCCGCATCGAGCGCGAGAGCGACGAAACCAGCGGCGATCACGGGCCGGAGCAGGGCACAGCGCCGGGGCGCCGTCGTCGTCGCCGCTAGCCTTCGGCCTTTGCAATGCCGGAGAACCTCCGCCAGATCCGGTCCGTCGTAACGGCCATCA
Source organism: Bradyrhizobium sp. WSM4873 (assembly GCF_055811355.1). Taxonomy (NCBI): domain Bacteria; kingdom Pseudomonadati; phylum Pseudomonadota; class Alphaproteobacteria; order Hyphomicrobiales; family Nitrobacteraceae; genus Bradyrhizobium; species Bradyrhizobium sp. WSM4873. The sequence goes on from NZ_JBVVPS010000012.1 coordinate 78,505, forward strand.
TGCTCGCGCTGCTGGGCGCGACGCTTGCCGCCTGTAGCGGCGGCGATTTCGGCCGGACCCGCGCCGACATGCGCAGCGACGACATGCATCGCTGGCTGGGCGCGGAAGTCACCTCCAGCGTCGGCCTGAAGCCATCCCAATTCCAGCTCACCGACCAGGAGCGCCAGCTTCGCGACCTCGCCTATCCGCTGATCGAGCCGCCGCTGTCGCGGCCCGCATGGAAGAGCGTGTTCGGCGACTACAAGCCGCTGCCCTCGCCCTGGCGGCAAAAGATCGTGTTCGACCGCACCATGTACGGGCGCACGCTGATCGACGAGCCGCACCGTTCGCACTCCTCGCGCTATGCGCAGCTGATAGAGGACGTGCGCAACGACATCACCCGCTTCGAGCCGTTCTTCGCCTCCGCGGTTCGCGTCATCGACCTCGACAAGAAGCGCCATGCCAGCATGGCGCGTGTCTCCTCCCTCTCGCCGCAGGAGAAGGAGGACGCGGTCGAGCGCATGCAGGAGAATTCGCTGATCATCCAGTGGGTGCAGCAGTGCCTCGAGCAGCGCGTCTCGTCCTATCGCTGGGGTTTGGAGCGGCTGGTGATCCAGGCGCCCGACGGCATGGCCGCCGATGCCGACCGCCTGATCGGCGAACTCGCCGCCCAGACCGCCAACCCGCCGGTTGCGGCCCAGCCGCCCTACGGCCGTGCGGTCGTCTCGAAGGGCTAACCCAATTAGTCACACAAGGGCGATATGGTCGGCTGCACTGGAGCCGTGGCCTCGCTCGCCGACGCGCGTCCCCAGATCATCATGGCGACGATGTGGACGACGAGGAATGCGGCTGCGACCGCCAGGAGCCAACGCATTTCACTGCGCTGCGGAGACCGCACCGTCAATCCTGCCTCAGTTGTCCTATTCGCAACGATCATTCTCGTTCTCCGGCATCATGTTTGAGTTCGTTGGTGAGCAAGTGCTCGTAATGGCGCAGGACGCGACCTGCCTGATGCCGTCGCGAGGCGTGCAGCGCCGACATGATCAAGGCGAAGATACCTCGCGATTCCGGTTCGACGTGGCGGTTGGGAGCCTGAGAGGCCGCTCCGGACCAAACTGATATGATGCTCATGGTCGAACTCCGATCGGTCAGAAGAGCCCGGCGCTGAGATCCAACCCGTGGGTCAGCGACAGCAGCCATACGAACAGGACGGCTCCGCAGCACAAAGTGAGCTGCTTCAGAACATGTGCCCGCAACGAAGACGCGGGGAATGCGCGAGCAAAAGCGCTCGCAATGGTGGCGGTTGCGAGGGCTCGCATGATGATCTCCGGAGCGTGGGCTAATGGCCGGCCCTGACCGACCGTCGCGCTTCGCGCGTGAACTCGGCGTACCGTTGCCGGCGCCGGCGGCCTTCCTCGATTTCGCAGAACGCCCAAACGAAACACGCGCCTAGGCAGGCTGAAATCAGCATGAGCAAAAACGCTTGCTCGCTCGCGGTTTGAGTCATGAAATGTCCAATGCAAATAAAAACCAAATCGAAGCAAAGGGTGCGCCAACGCGGCCTCACTCAAGGAATGTTGATTGCCGGCAGTGGGCCGGTGGCAAGAATTGAGACTTCGGTGGCTTGCTTCTGCTCGAACATGGCCAGCAACATCAGCGCGATCAGAAAGACGTAAGACGCGAGACGCCATCGCTTTGGTTCGGGCCGATGGTCGTCCGTATCGAGGCAGCGCCCGCCAGTTGCCGTCCGCATCGTTGATCTCCTGATGTCGTGACGATGAGAAAATCAGTCATCCCGCATCGCCGCATCATCGGAACCAATGAAACGCAGCCGTCGTCGACGAATTTTTTCGAGTCTGGAGATTTCGCCCGGGATGCGTAGCGCGGCGCAAGCCGGCGGCGCAGGCAAATGACGACGATTTAGGCGTATGTGAGGTGACGGATTAGCCGACAGCGCCTTGTGCGGGCAGAAGTGGCGGCGTGGCGCTTTGCAGCAGGCGAACCAGATCCGTTTGCCTCGTCGTGTTCGTCTTGGCAAAGATGCGCTGCAGGTGAGAGCGCACCGTTGACTCGCCGATGCCGAGCATGTCGGCCGCCTCTTTCGCGCCGAGACCTTGCGCGAGCGTCATCAGCACGCGAAGCTCGCCGCCGGTGAGCTTGTAGAGCCTCGCAAAAGCCTCGCCCGGCATCATCGGCACCTCGGCGGGGTCCTTCATGAAGACGGCTACCGATGCGGCAAACGGGGCGAGAATTCCGCTGCGCTGACCGCGATCGACAGGAAGCAGGGTGGCGATGTAGCCGGCGCCGTCGACATCGGGGATCGCGAGCGAGTGTCCGCTCAAATCCGCATCGTCGCGGGACGCTTCGTCGATGGCCTTGGACAGCGCATCGCGAGCGGCGGCATCGGTCGGAAAGATCCGGTTGCCGAGAACACGAACGGCGTTGCCGGTCTTGATCTGCCGCTCGGCAGTCTCGTTCATGTAGACGACCCGGCCGTCGCGCGCCGTCAGGAAGACACCGACGGCAAGCATGTCGAATGTCCGCTCCAGCATCTCCGACCGCAACGTCCTGAGGTCGAGTGCGTCGGAGATGGTGAGGGCGCGGCAGACATGGGGGGACAGCATCTTGAACAGGTTGATGTCCAACTGCTGATAGCGATGCGTCTTTGCCGTCCGGGAGGCATGCATGGAGGCCATGCGCCCGCCGGTCCGCAGAGCTGGAAACCAGATGATGTCCTGCAATCCGTGAGGCTGGAGAATATCCCGGTAGAACCGGCTTTCGAGCAGCTCATCGAGATCGTTCATCGAGAGCGCGCTGACATGACCGATGTCGGCGACGATATCCGCGGCCGCCATCGGCGTCTTCGCATAGTTCTCGCCGAGCTTTTCCAGAAACGTCTTCTCGTAGCCGAATACGAACAGCTGGTCGTTCTGGACATGCTTCATGTCGTGAACGCAGATGCCGCCCGCCGTGCTCTCGCAGAGATCGGCGATCTTCCGGCAGGTGGCCGCCCAAAGCTGCGGATTGAGGGCGCAGTCGTAGATGGCGCCGATGGTGTCGGATAACGCTTGGGCGGAAACCCCCTCCAGACCGATCATGACGCCTCTTTCATTCTTCTTTGATTAGTTTTTAGGCAAGCAACCGGCGTAATATACATAGCACATGATTTGATGGATTTACGAGCGCTACTTTGCGCTGCAATAAGGATGCGGTAGCGTTGAGTGCGCTGCTCCGGCCCGTCAGCGCTGTCCGTCGCGCACGGAGATCGCGGATGCCGCGAGGCCGCCGATGCGCGCGTGAGGGCGGCCGCCGGTCGCCATCACGAGCCCGAAGGCGATCTCGTCGCGCCGTGGTGAATCCCACAGCGTCATCTCCGCGGTGCCGAAATGGCTGCGGACATAAGCGGCGTGGATATGGCCGAGCGGGACCATCAGGCGCGTGCCCGGGCCTCCGATGGTCTTCGCCGCCGGGACGATCGCTTTGGGCTGACCGAGCACCTCGCGCATGCCGTGGCCGCCGGCCTCGTGCCAGACCGCGCCGTGCTCGAGCTCGCCGTCCTCGCCGATGATAATGCCCTTGCCATAGGCTTCGATCTGCGCGGCGCCGCCGAGCTGTGCGATCAGCCGCGTTGCGAGCTCCCGCCCGAGTTCGCGCAAGGATGCCTGAAACGGCATCAGGTCAGGTTCGAAGCGGCCCGCGAAGGGATTGCGGATGATTGCGATGGCCGTTCCGACCAGCAGCGGCTTCTCCAGGCGGGGCCCGCGCTCGTGCCAGATGGTCTCGACGCTGAGCGCGGTCTTGCGGATGTCGTAGGAGATGTCTTGGGACGCGTCTTGGGACGACATACGCCGGCTCTATGCTTCGTCGACGACGGGATTGCGCAGCACGCCGATGTTCTCGATCTCGACCTCGACCACGTCGCCGGGCTTGAGGAAGACCGGCGGCTTGCGGGTGAAGCCGACGCCGGCCGGCGTGCCGGTGGCGATGACGTCGCCGGGGACGAGGTCGAAGATGGTCGAGCTGTACTCGATCAGCCGCGGAATCGAGAAGATCAGCATCGAGGTGTCGGAGGATTGCACCACCGCGCCGTTGACGCGCGTTTCGAGCTTCAATTTGGTGGGATCGCCGATCTCGTCCGGCGTCACCAGCCACGGTCCGAACGGGCCGGTGCCGACGAAGTTCTTGCCGGAGGCGATCTGCTGGGCGTGACGCTGCCAGTCACGCACGCTGACGTCGTTGTAGATCGAGTAGCCCGCCACGTGATCCCAGGCGTCGGCCTGGCTGATGTGACGGCCGCCCTTGCCGATGACCACGGCAAGCTCGCCCTCCCAATCGAAATTGTCGGAGACTTTCGGCCGGATCACCGGCGCGTCGTGCGCGACCTGGGAGCGCCAGACCCGGAGGAAAATCGGCGGAAATTCCGTGATCTCGCGCTTCATGCCGAACGCCACGGCTTCATTGTGGTGGTCGAGATAATTGCGCACGGCGCAGACGATCTTCTCCGGACGCGGGATCACCGGAAGATATTTGACGTCACTGAGCGCCATCGTGACCTTGTGCCCAGCGACGATGGCCTCGCGCCGCGCATAGTCGTCGCTGCCGAGAAAGTCCGCGAGAACAGGGTACTGGGGCAGGGCGCGACCGAGATCCACGACGCCATTTTCGACAACGGCGCCCCAGCTTTCCCGATTTCCGTCCAAGAACGACAGCAGCTTCATGGTCACGCCTCAAAGGTTGGTATTTTCGATCTTGTCTATTATTTTCGAAAATCGAGCGACGCGCAAGCCCACGGCGGTAAAAAGCCGTTGCCGCCTATTCGATATCGAGCAGATGGGCGGCGTAGGTTGCCACGTTGTCGGCGGTCGAGCGGATATGCGTCTCGATCAGTTGCACCGCGAGGTCGGGATTGCGCGAGATGGCGGCCTGCATGATCGCCTGGTGCTCGCCGGCCTTGTCGCGCGGACGCGGCCGGAAATTGGCCGACAGATGCCGATAGCGCTCGGCGCGATCGAACAGCTCGGCGCGAATGGCGAGGAGTGTCGCGGAGCCGCAGGCGGATACCAGCGCCTGGTGGAATTGGCGATGGGCGATCTTCCATTCGGGATCGCGCAGCGGATGTTCGGGGTCGCGCTGCTCGATCCGCTTTAATCTATGCAGTGTCGAGATTACGGCGATTTCCCAATCGTCGTCGCCCCGCTCGATCGCGCGGCGGATCAATTCCACCTCGATCAGCACTCGCGCATCGGTGACCTCCACCAGATCCTGGCGGCTGACCGGCGCCACGCGAAACCCGCGCTGCTCCTGCGCGTCGACCAGGCCTTCGGCGGTAAGCGCCGTCAGCGCCTCGCGCAGCGTCGTGAAACTTACGCCGAATCGTTCGCGCAGGACGTCGAATCGCAGCGGCTCGCCCGGGGCCAGGCCGCAGGCAATGATCTCCTCGCGCAGCCGATGGGTGATGTCGGCGGCGATGGTCTTGCCGAATTCCTTGCGGGGGCGAATGGCGCTGTCGGACATGGTCTCTATCGTTGAATCGATGGCTCAACATGCCGCGCCAACGACCATCTTGCAATAATTTTCGTAATCAGTATTATTTTCGAAAATATGGCTTGGGAGGCGTGTGACATCATGAGAGCGGTGCTGGTGCGTCAGCCGGGTGGGCCGGACGCACTCGAAGTGGTCGAGCTTCCGGTGCCTGTACCCGGACCCGGCCAGGTGCAGATCCGCGCCGAAGCGTTCGGCGTCGGGCAGCCCGATGTGCTGATCCGGCGTGGCGTCTACAAATGGATGCCGCCGCTGCCGGCCAATCCCGGCAACGATGTCGCGGGCCGCATTGCAGCGCTTGGGTCCGGCGTCGAAGGGTTTGCGATCGGCCAGAAGGTGCTGCTGAGCGCGCGCGACCTGTCGCAGCGCGGCGGCTGCTACGCCGACTATGTGGTCGCGCCCGCGGACGCCATTCACGTGCTGCCCGACAATGTCGATCTGCAGGCGGCCGTGTGCCTGTCGAACTACCAGGTGGCCTACGCGCTGCTGCACGAGTGCCGCCATCCGCGCGCACCGGCGAGCGTGCTGGTGATCGGGGCGGCGGGTGGTGTCGGCACCGCGCTGGTACAGCTCGCCAAGCTCGCGCAGATGAACGTCATCGGCACGGTCTCCACCGACGAGAAGGCCGCATTCGCGCGCGGCAACGGCGCCGATGAAATCATCTTCTATCGCCGCGAGGATGTCGTGTCGCGGACCCGCGAGCTGACCAATGGCGAGGGCGTTGGTCTCGTGCTCGATCACGTCTGTGGGCCCGAGTTCACCGGCTATCTCGGCGCGCTCGGCAAATGGGGGACGCTGCTGTCGTACAATGCCTTCGCCGGATTGCCGGAAGAAAACCTGATGGCGGCGATGCGCGACCATCTCGACATCTGCCCGGCGATACGCTGCTTCTCCTTCCACATCTACGACCACGATCGCGACGGGCGTCGCGCGCTCATGCGCAACGTGATCGACGCGCTGAGCCGCAATGCGATCAAGCCGGCTATCTCGGCGGTCCTGAAGCTCGACCAGGTCAGGCAGGCCCACACGCTGCTCGAGCAGGGCTCGGCGCTCGGCAAGATCATCATGACGCCATGAGGGGGTGGATTGGACGATGACGACACAAGCACCCATTGCACGCTTCACCCGGCTCCGGCACGCGAGCTTTGCCTCGCCCGATCCCGAGCGGCTGCTCGACTACTACCGCACCGTGATCGGTCTTGGCCTCGTCGGCCGCGACGGCAACCGCATCTTCCTTGCCAACGATTCCGAGCAGCTTTCGCTGGTGATCGAACCGGGCGACGCGGCGCTGACGAGCATCGCCTTCGAGATATCTCCTGATGTCCAGATCGAGGCGCTGGGCGCCGCGCTGAAGCAGGCCGATCTGCGGCCTGAACTTCAGAGCGATCCCCTGCCTGGCGTTTCCAGGCGGCTATCGTTCAGCGACCCCGAAGGCACGCGCTTCGAGCTGATCCAGGGCTGGACGCCGACACCCGCGCAGGAGCGCATCGGAGCGCTTGCCGTCAGCAAGCTCGGCCATGTCGCCCTTCGCACGCCCGATCCGCGCGCGGCCTCGGAGTTCTACGCGAACATGATGGGCCTGCGGGTCTCCGACTGGATCGAGGACCGCTTCGTCTTCATGCGCAGCGGCTATGAGCATCACACGCTGAACTTCGCGCGCGCGCCCGGCCGCGGCCTGCATCATGTCGCGTTCGAACTGCGAGGGCCGACGCACATGCAGCAGGCGTGCGATCATCTCGCCCGACATAAGCTCCCGGTGCTCTGGGGACCGGTACGTCACGGCCCCGGCCACAACACGGCGATCTATCACCGCAATCCCGACGGGCATCTGGTCGAGCTGTTCCACGACCTCGACCGCATGACCGACGAGGCGCTCGGTTATTTCGAGCCGCGTCCCTGGCATCGCGATCGACCGCAGCGGCCAAAAGTCTGGGTCGATCTGCCGCGCGACGTCTGGGGCATGCCGCCATCGCCTGAATGCACGGAGTTCGCGCGCTAGCGGACTCAAACTCGACTTGAAGAACGCCGCCTCGCTGCGGCCAACGATAGAACAATCAAAAGGGAGGACGCATCCATGCGAAGGATGAAGCGGCTTGCTGCGGCGATTTTTCTGTTTGGCGGTTTTTTAGCAACCACTTCGGCGTTTGCGGACAATTATCCGTCGCGCCCGATCCGGCTGTTGCATGGATTTGCCGCCGGCGGCGCGGCCGACACGCTGTCGCGCATCATCGCCGACGGGCTCTCGAAAAAGCTCGGGCAGCCGATCATCGTCGAGGCCAAGCCCGGCGCCGGCGGCAACATCGCCGCGGATGCGATCGCGAAAGCGGCGCCGGACGGCTACACGATCGGGCTCGTCACCGGCGCTCACGCCATTTCCGCGGCGACCTACAAGAGCCTCGCCTACCAGCCGGCCGAGAGTTTCGAGATGATCTCGACGCTGGTCTATTACGCCCTCGTCATCGCCGTGCGTACCGACTACCCGGCAAAATCGCTGGGCGAACTCGTCGCCATGGCAAGGCAGAAGCCGGGTGCGCTCTCCTTCGGATCGGTCGGTTTCGGCAGCACGCATCATCTTGCAGGAGAGCTCTTGAACGCAGCCGCCGGCGGAGATCGTGCACGTGCCCTATCGCGGTGATTCTCAATCGATCACCGCGCTGCTCGGCGGAGAGGTTCCGGTGATCGTCGGCACGCCGGTCCTGCTCGCCTCGCAGATCCAGGCCGGTGCGATCCGCGGCCTGGCGGTGACCTCGCCGACGCGCACCGCATTGTTGCCCGACGTGCCGACAGTTCAGGAAGCTGGGATCAAGGGATATGACGTGCGCACCTGGGCCGGCCTGCTGGCCCCGAAGGGAACGCCGCCCGCCATCATGGCCGCACTCAACGCGGCGACGCTCGACGCACTCAGGGATCCCGACCTCAAGCAGCGTCTGGAGACCGCCGTCGGCGGCGAGGTTCGCGGCAGCTCGCCGGAGGAGATGAAGACGCTGATCGAGACCGAGATCAGCAAATGGACCGGCGTGGTGGAGCGGGCGAAGATCCCGAAGATCTGATCCAGGCAAGACAGGCGCGCTGTAAGCCTATCGCGCTTCGACCACCTCGCCATCCTCCTTCACGAACCGGCCGACGGGATTGTCCAGGAGATCGATGACGGCTTCCGAGGGACGGCACAGGCGTGTGCCCCTGGGCGTCACCACGATCGGACGGTTGATCAGGATGGGCTGCGCGAGCATCTGGCCGATCAGCTCGTCGTCGGACCATTTGGGGTCGTCGAGGCCGAGCTCCTTGTACGGCGTGCCTTTCTCCCGCAGCAACTCGCGAACGGAGATGCCCAGAGCCTTGACGAGCTCGACGAGCTTTTCGCGAGATGGTGGCGTCTTCAGATATTCGACGACGAGGGGTTCGACGCCGCTCTGCCGGATCATCGCCAGCGTGTTGCGCGAGGTGCCGCAGGCGGGGTTGTGATAGATCGTGACGCTCATGAGATAGTCTCCGCGATTGGGATGGGGCCGCGCGCCTGGGGCCGTCCGAGCAGCCAGTTCATCAACAGCATGGCGGCAAAGGCTCCGCAGAGCTCCGCGAGGATGAATCCAGGCAGGTCAATGGGACGTATGCCCGAGAAAGTGTTTGTCAGCGACCTCGCGATGGCCACTGCCGGATTGGCGAATGACGTGGAAGCCGTGAACCAATAGGCCGCCGTGATGTACAGGCCGACCAGCCAGGGTACGGCAGTCCGCTGAAACCGGATGCCGGCCAGGATCGTCGCGACCAGACCGAAAGCGGCGACGGCTTCGGCGAACCATTGCGGTCCTCCGGTTCGCACCTTCGCCGAGAAATCGAGCAGCGGCAGCCCGAACATCAGATGCGCCGCCATCGTTCCCGCAATGCCGCCGGCAACCTGCGCGGCGACGTACAATGCGGCGTCGTTCACCGGCAGCTCGCGCTTGCCGGTGAAAACGAGGGTGACGGCCGGATTGAAGTGCGCGCCGGAGATCGGTCCGAGCACGGTGATCAGGACGACCAGAATGGCGCCGGTCGGCAACGTATTGCAGAGAAGCGCAAGCGCGACATCCTTGGTCAGCGTCTCCGCCATGATGCCGGAGCCGACCACCGTGGCAACGAGAATGCCCGTGCCGAGCGCCTCGGCCGCGAGGCGGCGCGGAAGATCGAATTGATCAGGCACGGCTCCGCTCCTTTCGCCTTGGCTTGCAGCAGGCTTGCAGGGTTTCGACGACCGGCTCGCAAACTTCCGGCCGCCCGCCGCAGCAATCCCGCAGCAGGAAGACGGCGACGTCGCGGAATTCGGCAAGGTTGGCGCGGTAGACAATCGAACGGCTGTGCCGCTCGGAGGTGACGAGGCGTGCCCGCGTCAGGATCGACAGATGCGCCGAGAGCGTATTCTGGGGGACCTCCAACAGCCGGGCGAGATCGCCCGCAGCGAGACCATCAGGCTCGTGCCGGACCAGCGTCCGGAAGGCCTCAAGACGGGTCGACTGCGCCAGGGCGGCGAGGGCGAGGACGGCTTCTTCAGTTTCCATGTATCCAGATTTATGGAAGTATAGCGGCTCCGTCAATCCGAATCCGAAGCGCGTCAGCGGCTCAGTATTTCGAATATTCTAGAAATATGGTTGACGGCACGGACCAGCGGGCGCATCGTGGCGGCCATGAAGATCGATGACGCAGCAGCAGGCCTCGAAGCCCTGGGCAACCGGACCCGGCTTCAGATCTATCGGGCCCTGGTCCGGGCCGGGCACTCCGGCATGCCCGTCGGTCGCTTGCAGGACAAGCTGAAAATCCCGGCCTCGACGCTGTCGCATCACATCAAGACCCTGGTCTCTGTCGGGCTCGTCAGTCAGGTCCGGGAATCGACGACGCTGATCTGCCACGCGAACTTCGACGCGATGCGGGGTCTGGTCGATTTCCTGGCGGCCGAGTGTTGCGCAGACGAAGTCGGATGCAAGACGACGCAAACGGCGGCCTGATCTTTTTTGGCTTTTATTTTTCGATGATTCTAGAAGTATGGGAGAAGCCGAATGAACGCTAAGACGATCGCCATCATCGGAGCAGGGCCGGTCGGCCTCGCAGCAGCTGCGCACGTCCTGGAGCGTGGCATGTCACCCATCGTTCTGGAGGCAGGATCCGAAGCGGGGCACGCGGTTCGCCAATGGCAGCAGGTCCAGCTCTTCTCGCCGTGGGAGTACAATATCGACAAGGCCGCCGCGCGCCTGCTCGCGCCGACGGGATGGAATTCGCCGGACCCCCAGTCCTATCCGACCGGCGGCGAACTGCTCGATCGATATTTGACGCCGCTTGCGACGCGAACACCACTGCGCGAGGCGATCCGGACATCCAGCCGCGTCTCGGCCATCAGCCGCGTCGGCTTCGACAAGGCGAAGACGAAGGGGCGTGAGCAGGCGCCGTTCGAGATCCGCTACCAGAACGGCAAAGGTCCTGAAGTGCTGCGCGCGGATGCCGTGATAGACACATCAGGCACATGGTTCTCGCCCAATCCCGCCGGAGGCAATGGTCTGCCCGCGATCGGCGAGCGTGAATGCGCCGGCCACATCGCCTATGGCATGCCCGATGTCCGTGGTGCCGGCCGCGCCAGATATGCCGGCAAGACCGTTGCGGTGCTCGGCGCCGGCCACTCCGCGGTGGGCACGCTGATCGATCTCGTGCAGCTCGCAGGCGAGGTGCCGGGGATGCAAGCGATCTGGCTTTTGCGCGGCGCCGATCCCGCCAAGGCTTTTGGCGGCGGCCGGAATGACAAGCTTGCCGCACGCGGAGAGCTCGGCGGCGCCTTCGCCGCGCTCGTTGCCGCCGGGAAGATCAAGGTCGAAACCGAATTCGGCGTCACGCATCTGTCGGACTCCGAGGGCCGCCTCGAGATCGCGGCCAGCTCGGGCCGCGGTGGACGGAGCGTGATCGTGGACGAGCTGATCGTCTCGACGGGCTTTCGTCCCGACTTTTCGTTCCTGTCCGAATTGCGCCTGCGGCTCGATCCCGCCATCGAGGCGCCGGTCGCGCTGGCGCCGCTGATTGATCCCAACGAGCACAGCTGCGGCACGGTGCGCCCGCACGGCGCGCGCGAGCTCGCGCATGACGAGCCGGGCTTCTACATGGCGGGCATGAAGTCCTATGGCCGCGCGCCGACCTTTCTCATGATGACGGGGTATGAGCAGGTGCGCTCGATTGCGGCCGATCTCGCCGGCGACAAGAAAGCCGCCGCAAGGGTGGAGCTCGTGCTGCCGGAGACCGGCGTCTGCACGCGCGGCAGCGTCGAAGCCGCCGGGGTCGCATCAGGATGTTGCGGTGGGCCGGCGAAGCAGGAACCGACGGCCTGCTGCGCCGCCGACGAAGCGGCGAAGAAGACCGGCGCTTCGGGGTGCGGTTGTTCATGAATTTGGGTCTTGCAGCTGAAGCCGGAGACTTGTCCATTGTGGTTGGTGCGCGGTTTCGGCGCGGGGGCGGGAGGACAGCATTCGTAACTTGAGCGGCCGGTCTCTGATCGCGGTGATGTGCATCGGCCAGGTCGGCAATCTCCTGCCGCATGTGACGCTGTCCGCGAACCTGGCGCAGCATCTGATGCCGGCGTGGGGCCTTTCGGCGGCCGAAGGCGGCTTGATGGCGAGCGGTTACGCGTTCGGCTACATGCTCGCCGTGCCTGTGCTGACGACGTTGACCGACCGGATCGACGCGCGGCTCGTCCTGCTCTGGGGCTCGATCGTCAGCGGACTGGCGACCGTCGCGTTCGGACTCTTCGCGCAAGGGTTTTGGTCCGCGACCGCGATCTGGTCCCTGGCAGGGCTTGGATTTGCCGGCGCCTACATGCCGGGCCTGAAGGCGCTGACCGACCGGCTTCCCGCCGGCGACACCTCGCGCGCCGTCACGCTGTACACGTCGAGCTTCTCGGTCGGGGTCGGCCTCTCGTTCCTGGTCGCGCAAGTGATCGCCGACCGCTGGGGATGGCGGACCGCCTTCCTTGTTACCGGCTTTGGACCTATCGCAATGGTCGTCGCGTGTCTTCTGATGCAGGAGCAGCGGCCCGCGCCGAAGGCCGGACGTCTCTTGAACTTCGCGCCCGTCTTCGCCAACCGCGAGGCGCTCGGATACATCTTCGGCTACGGCGCCCATTGCTTCGAGCTCTACGGCATCCGCACCTGGCTGGTTGGGTTCTGGACCTTCGTCGTCGCTCATCAGGGCGCGCCGTCGTGGTTGAGCCCCGTCGTGCTGAGCTTCAGCTTTGCGGTGATCTCGATGCCCGCCAGCATCCTCGGCAACGAGGCCGCCCTGAAATTTGGTCGCCATCGCGCGATCACGGTCGTGATGATCGCGTCGGCCTGCGTCGCACTGGTCATCGGGCTCAACGCGACAGCGCCGGCATGGGTGCTTGCGCTGCTGCTGCTCGTCTATGGCCTGACCGTGCCGGCGGATTCGGGCGCATTGACCGCCGGCATGTCGGCCGCGGCTGTGTCCGAACATCGCGGCGCGACCCTGGCCCTGCATTCGACGGTCGGCTTCGGCCTGTCGGCGGTCGGCGCCTGGGGCACCGGCGCCGCACTCGACGCAGCCGGCGGCCCGCAGAGCGCGACCGGCTGGCTGCTGGCGTTCAGCGTCCTTGCGGCCGGAATTGCGCTGGGGCCGTTGGCGCTGCTGTGGGCGCGGAGGCCACCGCCCGCGAGCCGCAACGCGAGATGACGCCGCGCGCTCGCGGCGTTTTCACTGGCCCGAGCCAGCCCTCTGCATCTGCGAGAGCCGCAGCTTCACCGTTCGCGCGATCGCCGCCGGGGCCTCCTCGGGGATCGCGAAGCATGAGCTCGCGTTGATCTCGCACAGGACGTAGGTGTCGGCACCGGTCGCATCTTTCGGACCGTACAGGAAGTCCGCGTCCCAGATGACCGGGAGCGAGCCTTCGTCGATGTCCAGCGTCTTCATCATTCCCGGCGTCCACTCGTCCTCCATCAACCGACGCAGCCGCTGGAAGCGCGGGTCTGCGTTCGAGGTATAGAGTCGCGGTCCGGCCTCGGAACGGGCGGCCGGCGAGTCAACCAGGGCTTTGACTTTGTGATAGCCGAAGCCGGCACAGCGATCGCCCGCCATGTAGCAACGTACGACGCCCTCGCTCAGGCGAGGCTGGAATGGCTGATCGACCACGCTGCCGTTCTCGAAATATTCGGTGCAGCGACCGAGAAAACTCTCCAACGTCAGTTCCTCGGAGCCATCCTTGGTCGCGTCCAGCACCTTTATCATCGGGGAATTCGGCAGGCGCTCGACCTTCCACACGCCTTGGCCGCCGTTGCCGCGGTTGCGCTTGATCACGCGCGGACCGGTGGCGAGCCGTGTCGGCAACTCGGCGCGCATGGCCTCGGCGGTTTGATATAAAGCCGTGGCGCATCCCCACCCCATCGAGCGGGTACGATAGAGTACCTCCTTGGTGCCCATCTTGAGAATGACGTCCGGATGAGCGCTGACCCACGGTCCCCGCGCCGCAACGTCGCGAAGCAGGGAATCGAGCTCAACGCGCGTCTTGCCCTGGTGGATCGGATCGACCCAGACAAGCACGCCACTGGCCGCGAGCAATTGTTCACGGATGTCCTCGGCGAAGCTTTCGTCGTAGATCGCCGGGCGCGCCTCGATGCCGACGGCGGCGAGGGCTTCGAAAACGCGGACGAAGCGGCTGTTTTGCGCCGTCGCATCCCGCCGCGCGGCAGCGTCGCCTCGCGAGAGGATGGCGACGGTGTGCTGGCGAGAAGGGTGTCGTTCGGTGTCCATGCGCAAGCTCCACGAATGGCGTGCTGCGCAGAGCTTGGACCGAGGCCTCACGGGGAGTCTGCTTTGTCCCCATGCAAAGGAGACTAACGAGGCTGTTCGCGAGTTTCAAGACGTGACTGGCACGGTTTCGCGGAGCGGTGAGCTCTTCGTGACGGTCGCCGGCAGATAGCGTGACCCTGTTCGATGATCTGACATATGGTGGGATCAAATAGCGTTTGGTCACCTGTGCCGGAGATTGTCATGAACGTTCGATGCCTGCCGGTCGCCACGGCCCTGCTGATTGCGTCCATCTGCCCAGTCCGGGCGGAGGAAGGTTTGGTCGCCTACAAATCGCTCGGTCCGGAACTGGCGCTCGATCTTGCGCGCGCTGCGTTGGCCAGCTGCCGTACCCGTGGATACCAGGTTGCAGTCGCTGTCGTCGATCGCTTCGGCGTCACGCAAGTGATGTTGCGCGACCGCTTCGCAGGCCCGCACACGCCCTCGACGGCAGCAGGCAAGGCGTGGACGGCCGCCTCGTTCAAGACCAGCACGACCGAGCTGAATGCGATCAGCCAGCCGGGCATGATGCAGGCGGGCATTCGCAACCTTCCCGGAGCGGTCGTCATCGCCGGAGGACTGATTGTCGAAGCCGGCGGCTCCCTGGTCGGTGCGGTCGGCGTGTCCGGCGCGCCGGGCGGCGACGCGGACGAAGCGTGCGCGAGAGCCGGAATTGATGCCATACGCGACAAGCTGGACTTCTGAGAAGACGTCAGGATCGCAGTCAAAAAGTCCGGCCTTTTCGCGAGCTTGGCGGCCGTCTGATCCGCAAGGATAAGCAGACGTGCCGCTTTCGCACGCCCAGGCGTGGCCGCTCATCGAGTGGATATGACGATCACCGATCGTCGCGCCAACCTGAGAAGTAACACCGTCGAGCTTCCCCGACGATTGTTCTCGATAAACCGATGTCCGCGAGAAGCCGGTCGTCCAGTTCGAGAAGCTCGTCGTATTGACGGCGCCGTGTGATGCCGTCCAGCAGCGCGAGCGTTAACCTCCAGAACCATCCAGGGTCTGGAGAAGGGACGAAGGCTGCGCTGGATGTGCCGATTGAGCCAGTGGTGCTGTCGCAAGACATGTTTCACCTCCATAAAGGAGCGAAACAACGCTTGGCTCGAAAGCTGGTCGGGCGGTTGTGTTTGACCCGATGGCTTTTGCTATCATGCTCGTCCTTGCCGCACAAGCGATCCTGAGCATGTCCTGATCGCGACTTGAGACGTACTCGTGAACAACTTCACGCCCCTAAGTGCTCGGTCCTCTGCGGGGGCAGATCCGTTGCAAACTCATCGCGATGATCGAAGCCGCGCAGTGTCTTTGGGCGGTCAGTCCTGCAATGGTGGGAGGCGCGGTGATCCATTGCACTACGAAACTAAAGTGCGTGCGCTGTCGAATTCATACGAAAGGGCCAGATCCGGGCGCGACGCCTTTGGGGCGGCGCGCTCACATCGCAAGACGACGATACTCGATCTGACTTAAGGTACGAGCCTTAGTCGGACACCGCGAGAACGGTCAGGCCCCTGGTGCGCTTGTGGGGCGTCTCGAAGTCGATCCGCTGCCCCGGCGATAGGCCGATCAAGGCCGCTCCAACAGGCGTCAGGACCGAGATCCGATTGAGCTCGATGTTTGCCTCATGCGGATAGACCAGCACGATCTCTCGGCTCGCACCCGTCTCGTCGTCGCGATAGGTCACTTTCGATCCCATCCTGATCACGCCTCGCAAGTTGTTCTCGTCCGTCACCGTGGCACGTTCCATCTCTCGGGCCAGAAAATGGGCCACTCGCGGAAACAGATCCATGCTCGAATTGGCCAAGGAACTGAGGCGCCGCGATTCGTCCTCAGTGATCTTGATCGGCGGCAACGCCGGCTGTTCTCGCCGGCTCTCAGCTTCGAAATTGCGCATTGGTAGCTCCTATGCTGCAGTTGGTCCGGGGTCGTCGTCGCACGGGTTGCCTGACCGCCTCGGCCCCCTCCGGAAGAGTGGGACAACCTTTGAATCCGATGGGGTCAGGCTTTGGACCCTGACGACATTCAGACATCCGGCGACGAAGTACGGCATCTGATCGCCGACCTGCAGTCCGATCAAAGCTGTACCCAGCGGGGTCAACACCGAAATGCAGGCGGGATCCGACCAGCACTCCTCGGGCCAGACCAGTTGCACGGTGCGACGCGGAACGCCCCAATTCGTGCAATGGGTGACCCATGATCCGATCGTCACGAAAGGACGGACGACGTCCCCTTCGTCCGGGACGATATCGGCGCGGTTGATTTCGCCCATGAGGAATATCCCGTCCAAATCTCCTTTTTGGACGGCGAGGCGGGCGAGCTGTTCGAGCCGCGGATAGTCTGATGAGGTCAGTGCGATTTTTGGAAGAGGCAGCACGGCGCACTCCTTCTGCTTCAAGACGACCTCTCGAGTGGAGGTCATGAAAGCTGGAAAAGAGCCCGGACGGCGCGAACACCGTCCGGCTAACCGCCTGCTTGGAGGCGGCCGGCGTGAAGACCAAAACGCGCGGTGCGCGCATCAATGTCGATGACGTAAGCCATGATGCTCTGACTATAGTAGTTCATTTCCGCGGAAACATTGCGACGAAACCGCACAGCACCTCTGCACATGAAATATCTAGAGGGGACAAAGGAGGGTCGTCGGAGTGAGACGATAGTGCTTTTCCGATCACGGCAACCAGCGCTCCGTCAGCAAAAACCCGCGCCGGATTGCTCCGCGCGGGTGAACTTATCGATGATGCCATTGTGCCAGTGTTTTGCCCGACGTGCCAAAGTCTGGCCGATGCTGCGTGAAGGATTCGCATGCCCGTCCGGTTTTCCACAACGCGAGGGGTAGTGGTGTTCGGCCGTTCCAGCCCACCAGCAATCGATAATTTGTCAACGCGAGCCGGGCCGTCTTCATAGGAGGAGATGGGCACGAAATCACGAGAGATCATCTGGAGCGGCCGGATCATGGGGGCGGAGATTTCCGCCAAGCACGCTCGCGAAGTTGCCACGAAAGCAGTTCGTGAAGCCGATCGGGCGGAAGCCGAAGCCTGGTCGGTGCGGATGGAAGGCTACGGTGGTCCCGCGCAACCGTCCCCCACAATCGCGCAATGCCTCAATGGTGGCATGCGCTGGCTCGAAGTCGAGTGCAACAGGTGCAAGGCGCGAGCGAGCCTGCCGCTCGATATGATCCGCCGGCCGCGGGACACGCCGATCTGGAAGCTCGAAGCGTTTCTGAAGTGCCGGTCATGCCGAGAGGGACGTTCCGCGCCACCTGTCCACATGATCAAGCTGACCGCAACGCAAAGCATTACGCCCTACAAATGGGTGCATCCAACCGAGGAGCGCTAGGATCGATGAGCGCTCGCTGAACGTCGCCTGATGCTCGAGGTGGTGCTCGCTGCCATGCTCAATTCCTGGGCTTTCGACCGGGAACAGCATCAGCTTCAGTTCAGAAGCTGTCGTTGTCTTGAGAGACGGCAATGACCGCTGGGGGCCAGAACCAGAATCCTCTAGTCCTTGCAACTGGACGCTTTAACATACCTGGATGGTTAGCAAGGCTACTGCGCCTTTAGTGGGGGCGTCACCGTGGAACAAAATCTCCGAGCACCGATTAGATTTCCGGCCAACCCATTGAACGAGTGGCAAAAGTGAACACAGGCAGGATGCTCGACACCGACACCAATCCCGCTTCGAAGCGTCCTGTGCTCGTCGTTGAGGACGATGTGCTGGTCCGCATCATGGTCGCAGATGAGCTGAGAGAGAACGGTCTCGCGGTGATCGAGTGCGGCGATGCAGACGAAGCGTTGGACGTTCTTCACTCTGGGACTCAGGTTTCGCTGGTTGTGACTGACATTCGGATGCCCGGGTCAATGGATGGCGCGGAACTCGCAACCCTGATCAAGCGCGATTTTCCCACTCTAAAAGTAATACTTACCTCATCGGAGGCGCCACCCCCCGGTGCCGAATTCGATCTTTTTGTTCCGAAACCGTGGGACCTTCCGAAAGTCGTGCAGCGGATCAGAGCGATCGCGGGTTGGTAAGGAACGAAGACCGCCACTCATCGGTTGTCCGGCATGCAAACGAACCAATCAGCAGCCCCCCGTACGATCGTGCTTGCGCAGCAAGACGTGCTGATGCGCATGGCGCTGGCCGACTTTCTCCGCGGCTGCGGTTACAAGGTGTTGGAGGCGCGCTCAGCAGACGAGGCAATCGCGTTGCTTGATGAAGGGACCATTCCGGTGGATCTCGTCCTCAGCAGCGTGGAGTTGGCCGGGGATGGGTTCGGCATCGCAAAATGGCTGAGAGATCATCGGCCCGCTCTTCAATTGCACCTCACCGCAAGTACCAAGCGAGCCGTCGAGGTCGCGGGGGCGCTTTGCGAGAGCGGTCCGCTTCCGGCTCCTTACAACGCCCAAATTCTCCATCGTCGAATACTTCGGCTCATGGGTGGGCGGCGGCAGCGACCTCATGACGGACACCAGACGGTGGCTAAAGCGTCGGAGAGATAAACCCAATTTGGTCCGCCCTGCAGGGATCGCCGAGCACCACGAGCGGCGTCGCTGAAAGCGGCGGGCGATAATCCCCGTGGGCAACAACAATTTGGCTGCTCATCCTCAGCGCGAAACTGGTGACGCAACAGCTGCGTTGCGCGCCGTCTTTCGCTCTGAAGCCAAGCTCTTCATCGCGGGCAGCTGCCGTCGCCCGGGCTAGCGACAGATCAGGGCTCCGACGCAAAGAACGAGCATCGTCAGGCTAAGCGCAACGGTAACGAGCGCGCGCTCGGCTTTGCTGGTCAGCTCGTCCTCGCTCATGACAACTCTCCCTGCCGCAAGATCAACCTGCATGCCCCGACCTTGTTCCGCGCTAGCGGGACGCGATGCTTGGTGGCTCCGACCTGATCCAGTACATGCTGCGGGAAGAAATGCCGCCAACGTGAACCGTTCTCTGCCGCTTGTGTGCACGAGTGCGCCGACGGAAGCTGCCACCAATATCTACGTTCCGATGTCACCGCCCGATCAGTGGCTGTTATCGGTGATGAGAACGCCGCTTGCGCTCCCGCCTCCTCCGGAACGGATCGTGCAGTGAGCCAGCGGCGCAAGTTCGATGAATCGCACCAAGAGGGGCTTGCAGAAATGGCCGCTCGTCTTCGCTCAGCCGCGGAACTGCTCCCGCCAGGGCCAGTGAGAGATGCCGCCCTCAGACGCGCACGCTGGGCTGAAACAAGCTTGTCGTTAGATGATTGGCTCAACTCGCCAGGACTACAGCCACCGACCTGAAGGTGAAGTTGAGCTGCAGGCATTGAAGCCATCTTCGGTTTGAGGCTCCAGCATGAAAAACCCGCGCCGGATTGCTCCGCGCGGGTGAATTTTCGATGATGCCATTGTGCCAGTGTTTTGCCCGACGAGTCAAATCCGAACAGCGCGACGGGCAGGGATGTATCGGTCCGGCAAACGCCTATTTGGTGCAACCAAAATGGCTAGTGATTTCAATGCCAACGCTACCGTGCATGGGGTTGTTTTTCGACTTTTTGTTTTGGTGCGTCCCGAAGCGGCGCACCTCAGCGCCGGCCGCGCGGCGCTTCGGCCTTCGCCGGCGGCTCGGTCTGAGGGCCGCAACTCGCGGCCGCGAGCGAGCCTTGCGCCTGCGGCATCAGGCCGGGCTCGGGGGCGAGCGCCTTCATCACGATCAGGCCGGTCGTGCTGGGGGAATCGATGATAAGGCGGTCGGCGGCGGTGATCTCTTCGTCCTCGGGCAGCTCGTTGTGCTGCGGCTCGGTCATCAAATCGAGCTCGATCACCTTCTTGCCGGCCGAGCGGTCGTTGATCGCATAATAGGCGATCTCGTTGCGGGTGTAGAACGACACCGAGGTGTAGGCTTGGCTCACGGGCACCGTCAGCTTGATCGGTCCGTTCGACAGATCGTAGCGGCAGATCGCCAGTGCAAAGGCCGGGTCCATGAACGGCATCGGCGATGTGCTGGGATCGGCGAGCGGAAGCTGGGTGACGCCGTTGAGCTTGGTCATCGGCGTCAGCCGCGAATAGGCGTCCTGGGTCGCGATCCGCGGCAACGCCAGCACGCTGACGAGATGAACCACGAGGCCCAGCACCACGCCGGCAACGATGGTGAACAACAGCCGGATCATGAGCAGCCCGCCGTCGTGATCGTGGGCATCGGTGCGTCGCGCTGGGTGCGTGTGGCAACGCCGACCGGGGTGTCGTAGAGCCGCAGCATCAGCGCGTAGCGTTCGATGCCGCCGGTCGGCAGCCAGTTGCCGGCGCGCGAGCGCGAGGCGATGCGAATTTCGAACGAGCCGTCGGACTGCCGCACGATCTCCTGGCTCGTGAAGCCGTAGCGCTGCAGCGAATTGGGGACGAGATGACCCTTGCGGTCATAGAGCGTCAGCGTCCAGAACCGTGCCGGCGGCGTCACGCCGGAGACCACGACGTCGCAGCGGCCGTCGAGCACTTTCTTCTTGTCGTCGGCGGTCGCGGTGAAGGCGACGCCGTCGCCGGTGCCGATCGGCAGCTCGCCATTGCGCACGATGGTGGCGCGCGAATAGGGATCGACGTCGGCGGTACCGGTGCGCGGACGCGCGGTCCAGGGGCCGATTGTCAGCGCGCCGATCTCGGTGCCGCGCGTCGTCGTCATCCAGGTCGCGCCGACGCCGACCACGGTTGCGAGCAGAAGGGCCGTCAATGTGATCAGGATCAGCCGCACTTGTTTCGATCAGTTCTTGTTTCGATTAGTTCTTGCGCGGGGCGGATGCGTTCGCATTCTCTTCCGCATAGTTCTGCGGGAAGGCGAGCGCGCTCGTGGACGATGCCGGCTTGGCTTGCTTGGGATCGGTGGCGGCCGATTTGGTCGCGGTCCGGGCCGCGTCATCCAGCAGCTTCTCGACGCGCACCAAAACGTCGGCGCCGCGCTTGGTCAATACCGGCGGCGGACCGGGCTTGGTCTCCAGCACCTTCGGCGCCGCATTGGCCTGCGCGTTGGCGATCCGCTCGGGAGGCAGCTTCTGGCCCATGCCGATGCCGGCGATTTCCCGGACCTCGACGCCCTGGTGCGCCGCGAGCATGATGTCGTGCCAGGTCTGCGCCGGCAGCGAGCCGCCGGTCATGCGGTTGGTCGGCGAATAGTCGTCATTGCCGTACCAGACCGCGCAGGTGAAATTGCCGGTGTAGCCGACGAACCAGGCGTCGCGATAGGCATTGGTCGTGCCGGTCTTGCCCGCGGTCGGAATGCCGTCGAGGGCTGCGCGCCGCGCGGTGCCTTCGCTGACGACGTGGCTCATCATGCCGGCCATGTCGGCGGCCACGGAGGCGGGGATCGCCTGGCGCGGCTTCGGCCCGTCGCGGTCCCAGCGCCAGACCGGATCGCCCGCGCCGGTGCGCACTTCCAGCACGGAATGCGGCGTCACCGCCTTGCCGCGGTTGGGGAAGGTCGCATACGCCACCGCGTGCTCGAGCACGGTGACTTCGTCCGAGCCGATCGGCAGCGACGGCGTGTCGGGCAGCGGCGCCTTGAGGCCGAAGCGGCGCGCGACCTCGACGATCTTGGCGCGGCCGATCTTGGCCGGGTTCGGCGCCTTCGGCTGCTCCTTCTGACCGATCGCGATCGACAGCTTGACCGGCACGACGTTGATCGAACGCGTGATCGCCTGCGTCAGCGTCACCGCGCCGGAATAGGAATGGCCATAGTTCTGCGGGCACCAATTGCCGATGCAGACCGGGCCGTCGACCACGATCGAGTTCGGCGTGAAGCCGTTGAGGAGCGCGGTGGTGTAGACGTAAGGCTTGAACGACGAGCCCGGCTGGCGATAGGCGTCGGTGGCGCGGTTGAACTGGCTGGCGCCGTAGTCGCGGCCGCCGACCATGGCGCGGATGCCGCCGTCGAGATCGGAGACGACGGTCGCCGCCTGGGTCGCGTGATAGTCGCGGCCGAACTGGCGCAGCTGGTTCTCGACCGCGTCTTCGGCGGCCTTCTGCACATTGGTGTCGATCGCGAGCCGGACCACGAAGACGCGCTCGGTGTAGGATTTCGGGAAGGTGTCGACCAGCTTGCGCATCTCGTCGAAGGCGTAGTCGAGATAGTAATTCGGCGAAGCCTCGTAGCGGCGGTCGACCGCGAAGGCGGGATTGCGGCGTGCGCCGAACACCTGGCCCTCTGTCATGAAGCCGGCATCGACGAGATTGTCGAGCACGACGTTGGCGCGGGCGCGGGCGGCGGGCAGGTTGATGTGGGGCGCGTATTTGGTTGGCGCCTTGAACAGGCCGGCGAGCATCGCGGCTTCGGCGAGCGTCACGTCACGTGCCGATTTGTTGAAGTAGAAATGCGCGGCGCCGTCGACGCCGAAGGTGCCGCCGCCCATATAGGCGCGGTCGAGATACAGCTTGAGGATCTCGTTCTTGGTCAGGCGCCATTCCAGCCAGACCGCGAGGAAGGCTTCGTTGACCTTGCGCTCGATGGTGCGCTCGTTGCTCAGGAACAGGTTCTTGGCGAGCTGCTGGGTGATCGAGGAGCCGCCCTGGCGGACGCCGCCGGCCTGGGCGTTGGTGACGAGCGCGCGCGCGGTGCCGGCGATGTCGATGCCGAAATGTTCGTAGAAGCGGCGGTCCTCGGTCGCGAGCGTCGCCTTGATCAGCACGTCCGGAAAATCTTCCAGCGGGATCGAATCGTTGTGCTTGATGCCGCGGCTGCCGATCGGGTTGCCGTAGCGGTCGAGGAAGGTCACCGCGAGGTCGGACTTCTTCAGCCAGTCCTCGTCCGCGGTTTCGCGGAAGGCGGGGATGGCCAGGGTCAGCATCACCACCAGGCCGCCGAGGCCCAGCGTCGCAGCCTCCGACAGCGGCTCGATGAAGACCCAGCGCTTCCACCGCCCGACATAGAAACGGTCCATGAAGGTCGAGTAGCGCTCGTAGAGCTCGCGGATGCCCTTGGCCGAGGAGAACAGCGAGGAGTCGATGCGCGCATCGAGATCCAGGAAGAAATTCCGGATCCGGGCCTTCCAATGCGGTGGTATGATCTGGCGCACCTAGAACCCTTGCGGCTTGGTTCGAAAGCGTTCAAGCACCCCGCCGGGGCGGCATCGAGACGTCTTGCGGGAGTGTTGCGGCGAACCCAAGGCGCCCGGCCAGCGACGGTGGGGACTTGCTGTTCCTTCTAGCCGAGCAGGGCCTATAAACCAATGGTCACGCTTGCGATTTTGAACAACAGGCCTAATTGACCCCGGTTCACTACGGGCCTCACGCGGGCGTTGCTTGCAGCCCCAAGGCCGCACGCCCTAGATGGCACCAGCCGTAGCTCTTTCGAACTTTTGTTGAGGCGCATGACCGCAGCTCCCAAACGACCTTCAGGCCAGGAAGGATTCTTCTGGAAAACCAAGACGTTGGAAGAGATGTCGGGGCCCGAATGGGAGAGCCTGTGCGACGGCTGCGGCCGCTGCTGCCTGAACAAGCTCGAGGAAGAGGGCACCGGCGACATCTACTTCACCCATGTCGGCTGCAAGCTGCTCGATGGGGTGACCTGCGGCTGCAAGGACTATGCGAATCGTTCCGACAAGGTTCCGGACTGTGTCCGCCTGACCCCGGCCAATGTCCGCACCCTGAACTGGCTGCCGCCGAGCTGCGGCTACAAGCTCGTCGCGGAAGGCCGCGACCTCTATTGGTGGCATCCGCTGGTGTCGGGCGATCCTGACACCGTGCATGAGGCCGGCGTCTCCGTACGCGGACGGGTCGAAGGCAGCGAAGTGGAGATCCCGGACGACGAGCTCGAGAACCACATCGTGCAATGGCCGGCGCAGTTGCCGAAACGAGCCCGCCTGAAGCGACGTCCGAAGGACTGATCCGCCGCACCAGATAGATCACGCCTTCGGGATGGCCGTCGGGTGGGATGCTCCCATGCGCCGCGGTGCCTGCCCGAGAAGAACTTTGCTGTCTACATTGGCTGCATAGAACGAATCCTTCGCGGCGTTGCGCCGCCTCATGGCTTCCGATCGAGATGAACAAGTTCGAGCGGCAGAGCAGTTCTGCCGACACCCAGACATTGCCCGACGATCTCGCCGAGGAATTGTCGCGCCTTCCGAGCGAGGTTTTGAGCGTCGATGACGCTCCTTCGCTCGCGCCGCGGGCGCCGCTGTCGCAGGACGAGGTCCGCACCATCGTCATCAGCCTGATGCTGACGATGTTCCTGGCCGCACTCGACCAGACCATCGTCGCGACCGCGCTGCCGACCATCGGACGCCAGTTCCACGACGTCTCCAATCTCTCCTGGGTCATCACCGCCTATCTGCTCGCCTCAACCGCGGTCGCGCCGGTGTTCGGTACGCTCAGCGACATCTATGGCCGCCGCGTGATGATCATCATCTCGCTCAGCCTGTTCGTGGCGGGCTCGGTGCTGTGCGCGATCGCGCCGAACCTGCCGATGCTGATTCTTGCACGAGGTCTCCAGGGGCTGGGTGGCGGCGGCATCATGCCTGTGGTGCAGACCGTGATCTCCGACGTCGTGAGCCCACGCGAGCGCGGCCAATATCAAGCCTATTTCTCCAGCGTCTGGATGGTCGGCGGCATTCTCGGCCCGGTCATCGGCGGCGTGTTCGCCGAGCATCTGCACTGGTCGATGATCTTCTGGATCAATGTGCCGCTCGCGGCCGCGGCGATCGCGCTGCTGTTGCCCAGGATGAAGAAGATCCCGGTGTTCCACCGCAAGCGCAAGGTCGACTGGCTCGGCGGCGTGCTGCTGATGGCCTCCGCCGTCGTCTTCATGCTGGTGCTGACCTGGGGCGGCACGCGTTTCCCGTGGCTCTCGCCGACCGTGCTCGCGATGGTGGGCGGCGCCGTCGCGCTCGCGGTCACCTTCGTGTGGCACGCACGCCGCGCGGACGAGCCGTTCCTGCCGCTGCCGCTGCTCGGCGGATCGGTTGTGCCGTTCGGGCTTATGGCCGGCGGCTGCGCGCTCGGTGCGATCACGGGCCTCACGGTGCAGCTCCCGCTGTATTATGAGGCGGTCTATCACCTCAGCGCCAGCGAAGCGGGTCTCGCTCTGATTCCGCTCGCGGCGGTCTCGACCTGCGGCGCGGCCGTCGCCGGTCGCACCATGGCGCGCGCCAGGCACTACAAGCGGGTCGCCATCGTCGGAACGTCCTGGGCTGCGCTGTGCGGCCTCGGCCTCACGTTGACGACGTTGCCGCTCTGGGCGCTGCTGACGTTGATGGCTGCGTTTGCGCTTGGCCTCGGCACCACCTTTCCGGTCTGCGTGGTCTCGGTGCAGAATTCGGTCGCCCGTCCGCAGGTCGGCACCATCACCGGCGCCTTGAACTTCTTCCGCTCGCTGATGTCCTCATTCACGGTCGCGGCGTTCGCGGCCATCCTGCTCATCGCCCTCGGTGCCGACGTTCCGCTCGCCGGCGAGCATCATGGCGCCGTCAATGCGATCCCCGCCGAGGACATGCGGCATGCGTTCCGCTACGTTTTCGGCGCCGCGACGGCGCTGATGGCCGGCGCCGCGCTCTGCCTGATCATGATGGAGGAGCGGCCGCTGGCCGGTCCCTCCACGACGCAACCCGTCGAGATGGCGGAATAAGAACCGCTAGCCGCGGCCTCCGTCCGGAAAGCTGCTGTTTCGCGGCAATCGAATCGTGAACTCTGTGAACGCGCCGGGCTCCGTCGTGACGTCGATCGTGCCGCCATGCTGCTTCACCACGATGTCGTGGCTCATCGACAATCCAAGGCCGGTGCCTTCGCCGGCCGGCTTGGTGGTGAAGAAGGGATCGAACATCTTTTCCTTCACCTCGTGCGGAATGCCGGTGCCGTTGTCACGGATGCGGATCTCGATGCTGTCGCCCAGGTCGCGCGTTGCGGCGATCACCACCGGCTCGTAATCGGTGGCGCCGTCATCCGACTTGCGCTTGGCCACCGCGTGGAAGCTGTTCGAGATCAGGTTCAGCAGCACCCGCGTGATCTCCTGCGGAAACACTGCCGCTTGCCCGGCCGCGGGATCGAGCTCGCGCTTCAGCGTCACGTCGAAATGCGGCTTCTCGGCGCGGGCGCCGTGATAGGCGAGGTTGAAGCTCTCCTCGACCAGCGCGTTGATGTCGCTCAGCCGATGTTCACCGCCGCCCTCGCGGGAATGCAGCAGCATGTTCTTGACGATGGAGTCGGCGCGCCTGCCATGCTGCACGATTTTCGCGAGATTGTCCTTCAACAGTCCGGTCAGCTCGTCGACCTCGCTGCGGACGTCGTTCGCGAGCGGGACAGGCGCGAGCGCATCGTTCAATTCGTCCGTCAGTTCGGCGGAGAGCGATGCAAAATTGTTGACGAAGTTGAGCGGGTTCTTGATCTCGTGCGCGATACCGGCCGTGAGCTGTCCGAGCGAGGCCAGCTTCTCGGTCTGGACCAGCCGGTCCTGGGCTGCGCGCAAATCGTCGAGGGATTTGGCGAGGTCCCTGGTGCGGTCCTGCACCTCGTTGAACAGGCGCGTGTTCTCGATCGCGATCACAGCCTGGTCGGCAAAGGTCTTGAGCAGGGCGATCGCCTTGTCCGGGAAGGGACCGGCCTCCGGCCGCGTCACGCCGATGGTGCCGATCGCGACGCCGTCGCGCAGCATCGGGATCACGAGGGTGCTGCGATAACCTCGCGTCCGCGCCAGCTCTCTCATGGCGTCCGTCAGGTCGGGCTCGTTCTGCATGTCGCTGCGGAATGCGAACTCTCCGCTTCTTGCCACCCGGCTGTGAATGCCGGATGCCGACAGCGGCGCCGGGAACGAGCTGAGCAGCTCTTCATTGCCGGCTTCGTTGTCGGTGCTGAAGGCGGCGAGGTGCAGCAGGCCGTCGATGACGCGCGTGACGGTGGAGGAATGTCCGCCGACCAGGGACTTGGCGCTGTCGGAGATCGCCTGGAACACCGGCCTCACATCCGCGGGCGAGGCCGCGATCACCTTGAGGATGTCGGCGGTCGCGGTCTGCCGTTCCAGCGCTTCCCTCGTGGTGTTGAACAGGCTGACATTCTTGATGGCGATCACCGCCTGGTCGGCGAAGGTCTGCAGCAGCCGCACATGATGCTCGCCGAACGCACCGGTCGCGCGCCGCGTGGCGATGATGATTCCGATGGCCTCGCCGTTGCTCATCAGGGGCGCGAACAGCATGCTGCGGTAGCCTCGGGCGCGCGCGATGTCGCGGGCTGCCGGTTCGACCTCGGTGTCGGGCAATTGCGCCGCCGCACCATCGGCCACGAGCTGGTAGGGCGGGAACTGCGCGAATGGCACCGGGAACGAGGACTGCAGCACGCGATCGCCGGCCGGATCGGTCGGCGTGAACGCCGCAAGGTGCGCGGCGCCGCCGATGTAGCGCAGCACCGCCGTGGAGAAGCCGCCGATCAGCCGGTTGGCGTTGGTGGCGATGGCATCGAACACCGGCTGTACGTCGGATGGCGAAGCGGCCATCACTTTCAGGATGTCGGCGGTGGCGGTCTGGCGTTCCAGCGTCTCGCGCGTCTCGTTGAACAGCCGCGCATTCTCGATCGCGATCACCGCCTGGTCGGCAAAGGTCTGAAGCAGCTGGACGAGGTCGGCCGCGAACGCGCCGGGCTCGGCGCGCGTGACGCTGATCATGCCGACTGGTATCCCCCGGTTCATCAGCGGCATGAACAGCACGCTGCGGAAGCCGCGCAGCCGCGCAAGCTTCCGGTTCAGCTCCGGGACTTCCGCGGCTTCGCTATCTGGAAACTGGATCGTCTCACCGCCACGCACCAGCGCGAAGGTCGGAAAATCGGCAATCTTGCGCGGGAACGAGGCCTTGAGCCCTGCGTCCGCCTCAGGGCTCGTTGGTGTGAACGCCACGAGGTGGAGCTCGTCCTCGATGAACTGAAGCACGGTGGCGGAGAAGCCGCCGAGCAAACGCCGGGAGCTGGATGCAATCGCCTCGAACACCGGCCGGGCATCGGACGGAGAGGCCGCGATGGTGCGCAGAATCCCGGCGCCGGCGCTCTGACGATCGCGCGCGGTCGCAAGCTCGCTTCGAAGCTGCGCGTTCTCGGCTGTGGCCGCCTGTAACAGGCGTTCGAGTTCTTCGATGTCGTTGGAAGGGGTGGTCATTCGCATTCCGGCTTGATACCGCGACATGCGCGGCACCAAGGCGGATTATCACATCTCCTGCGGCCGGAGCCAGCGTCCGCGACAGCGAGTTTTGCTGCCAGAATCCGGCCAGCTTTATGTGCCCGGCCGCGACACCTCGGTCTCCTTGCTGGTGATGAACTCCAGCAACACGGGAATGCCTTCCTGCGTTTTCTGGATGCCGCGCTTGATCGCGGGGACGATGTCCTCGGGTCTCGTCACCCGCTCGCCATGGCCGCCGAAGGCGCGTGCCATCGCGGCGTAGTCGCCGGAAATGTCGGTCGAGCGATATTTCTCGGTCGAGACCGGCATCACCTTCAATTCGATCGCCATCGAAAAATTGTTCAGCAGGATCGACATGATCGGGATCCGCTCGCGCACCGCGGTCTCGAAATCCATGCCGGTGAAGCCGATCGCCGCGTCGCCCCAGACATTGATGCAGAGCTTGTCGGGCTTTGCGAGTTTTGCGCCCATGGCCAGCCCAAGGCCGTAGCCGAGCTGCGTCGTCTTGCCCCAGCCGAGATAGGTGAGGGGCTCGACCGACCTCCAGAACGGCGACAGCTGGTCGCGCGGGCTGCCGGCGTCGTGGGTGATGATGGTGTTGCCGATATCGACGGTTTGCTGCAAGTCCCACAGCACGCGATACGGGCTCAAGGGCGCATCATTGCTGGTGAGCTTCGGCATCCATTTCGCCAGCCACTCCTCGTGCGAGGCCGCGATCTCGGCCGCCACCGCCGATGCGTCGCGATCCGCGGGGACGGTCTTGCCGATCTCATTCAGCAGCGCGTCGAGCACGAGCCCGGCATCGCCGACCAGGCCGATCCTGGCTTCCACGTCCTTGTTGAGATGGTTCGGATCGAGTGTGGAGTGGATGATGGTTTTGCCTTTAGGCATCGCGACGCCGAAGCTTGTTTCAGTGAAGGAGCAGCCGATGCCGAAAATGACGTCGGCCTCGGCCAGGAACTTCGGCACCGCCCGCGGCACCGCGAGGCCGCCGGAGCCAAGCGAGAGCGGATGCATTTCCGGAAAGGACGATTTGCCCCCAAGGCTGGTGGTGACGGGAATGGCGAGCCGTTCGGCCAACCGCTTTAATTGCGGCCAGGCCTGCGCGTAATGCACGCCCTGGCCGGCATAGATCACCGGACGCTTGGCGTTGACCAGCAGGTCGGCCGCCTCCTTCACATGAACAGGGTCCGCCCCATAGCGGGTGCGCAGCACCGGCGTATAGTTCAGCGGCTCCGGCACCTCTTCGTTCCACATGTCGGCGGGGATCTCGACGATGACGGGCCCGCCGCGGCCGTTCTTCAGCTTGGTGAAAGCGCGGCGAAAAATGTTGGCGACTTCCGCGGCCAGGATGATCGGCTCCGACGATTTCGAAAACGCCTTCATCGCTTCGCTGGAATTGAAGTTCGGCTCGATATGCGAAAGCCTGCGCTGATAGCCCATCGGCAGCACCAGCACGGGAACGGATTCGCCGTAGCATTGCGCGACGCCGCCCATCGCATTCTCCGCACCGGGCCCATGCTGCATGCAGAACGCGCCGATCGAGCGTCCCGATGTCACCCGCGAGATCGCATCCGCCATGTGGATGCCGACGCGCTCCTGCCGCACCATCACCGGCCGAATATCGGCCCTGGCCGCATGCTCGATCAGATGGTTGACCGGATAGCCGCAGAGGATCTCGATCCCCTCGCGCTTCATGATTTCCGCAATCGCGGTGCCGAGCTTCATGGCGTCTCTCTCCCTGGGCAGGCCGGTTGCTCCGGCTGATTAGGGGAGAGAGGATCAGGAAATTGGCGGAGGGTAAAGCACGGCTCCATGCCCCCGCAGGTAGGTCAGCCATGCAAGGCAGCCGCGTCCTTCTGTCAGGTCGATGCTTGACGCAGCTCAAGCCGGCAGGCCGTTGTCGCATGGCATAATGGCCGCGGTGGTGATGATGATGACACATCGCATCTTTCCATGAAATTCCCGGGGACCCGAATGAGCTTCCAGTATCTGTTGTTTGATCGCCGTCGATGCAGGGGCTGACCGCGTCCGAAGTGCAGGCCCGGCTCAAGGCCGAGGGCTTCAACGAGTTGCCTCGGACGGGCCGGCGCACGATCGTGGGCCTCATCCTCGACGTTCTGCGCGAGCCCATGCTGCTGTTGCTGCTGGCGGGCGGGGTGATCTATTTTGTCCTGGGCGATCTCGGCGAGGCCTTGCTGCTCCTCGTCCTTGCGTCGATCTCGATTGTCATCACCATCGTGCAGGAGGCGCGCACCGAACGCCTGCTCGAATCGCTACGGGATCTGACCAGCCCCCGCGCGCTTGTGATCCGCGCGGGCGAACGCATCCGTATTCCCGGCCGGGAGGTCGTTCGCGGCGACCTGATCGTGCTCTCCGAGGGGGACCGCGTGGCGGCCGACGCCCGCGTCGTTCGATGCGACGATCTGCTGCTCGATGAATCGCTGCTGACGGGCGAGTCCGTCCCGGTCCGAAAGCAGGCAAGTCTAGCGCTCCAACAGCCGCGCACGCCGCACGCCGGTGGTGACGACCAGCCGTTTGTGTTCTCCGGCACGCTGGTGGTGCGGGGCAGCGGCGTGGCCGAAGTCCTGTCGACCGGAATCCGGAGCGAGATCGGCAAGATCGGACAATCGCTCAGTGCCCTGGTGACGGAAACGCCACGTCTGCAGCAGCAGACCACGCGCCTCGTGACGATGTTTGCCATTGCCAGCGCCATCGTCATCGCGTTGACCGTACTCCTCTACGGAATCTACCGCGGCGGCTGGCTGGAGGGCGTGCTGGCAGGCATTGCGCTTGGCATGTCGATGCTTCCCGAAGAGTTTCCCGTCGTCCTAACGGTGTTCCTTGCCATGGGCGCCTGGCGCATCTCGCAGGCGCGCGTGTTGACGCGGCGCGCATCGGCGATCGAATCGCTGGGCGCGGCGACCGTGCTCTGCACGGACAAAACGGGCACGTTGACGGAAAACCGCATGACGGTCGCGGGCTTGGTGCTGCCGGATGGCACGCAATACACGCCTGGCGCCGCGGAGCGCCCTGAGCCTGCGTTCGATCCGCTGATCGAGACCGGGGTTCTGGCGTGCGTTCCGGAGCCGTTCGATCCCATGGAGAAAGCGTTGCATTCGCTCAGACCGGGTACGGCGACCGGCCGACGGCTCGTGCAGAGCTACGGGTTGCGTCACGACCTCCTCGTGATGTCGAACCTATGGCGGGGAAGCGGTGACGAATGCGTCGTCGCAGCAAAGGGGGCACCGGAAGCGATCGGCTCGCTGTGCGGAATGAGCGCGGAAGAGCTGTCTGAATTGCGGGCACGTGTCGATGCGCTGGCTCAGGAAGGGCTTCGCGTGCTCGGCGTGGCGCGGGCAACTTGCGCGGAGACGTCTCTTCCCGAGACGCAACGCGGCTTTGCTTTCCGCTTCTGCGGCCTGAGCGGTTTTGCGGATCCACTGCGGCCTGAAGTCGAGGGCGCCGTCGCCGAATGCCGTTCTGCAGGCATCCGTGTCGTCATGATCACCGGAGACTATCCGGCAACCGCGTCTGCGATCGCAACGCGGGCGGGCCTCGATCCCCGGCGCGTCCTGACGGGGGCGGACGTCGAAAGCATGGCCGATGCCGAACTCGCCCGGGCTGCGCGGGAACAAACCGTCTTTGCCCGAATTGCGCCCGCTCAGAAACTGCGCGTCGTCAATGTACTCAAGGGCGCCGGCGAGATCGTCGCCATGACGGGCGACGGCGTCAACGACGCACCCTCGTTGAAGGCCGCCCATATCGGCATTGCCATGGGTGGGCGCGGCACCGACGTGGCGCGCGAAGCGTCTTCGATCGTTCTGCTCGACGACGATTTCGGCTCGATCGTGAAGGCGGTTCGGCTCGGCCGCCGGATCTATGACAATCTTCGCAAGGCGATGAGCTTTATCCTCGCGGTCCATGTTCCGATTGCGGGGCTTGCGCTGTTGCCGCTGCTGACCGGGATGCCGCTGCTGTTCGGGCCGGTCCACATTGCGTTTCTCGAAATGATCATCGATCCCGTCTGCTCACTGGTTTTCGAGGCCGAGACCGAAGAGCGCGACGTGATGCAGCGGCCGCCACGCGCGCCGGACGAGTTGCTGCTGCCAAGGTCCCTGCTGGTCTGGTCGGCGCTGCAGGGCGGTCTTGCGCTGGCCCTGACCGGCGGCGTGATGGCGACGGCGAATGCCTACGGCATGCCGGAGAACGAGGTGCGGGCGTTGACGTTCTTCTCGCTGGTGCTGGTGATCGTGAGCCTGATCTTCGTCAACCGCTCGTTCTCGACATCGCTTGTCGAGGCCTTCACCAGGCCGAACCGGACGCTGGCCGTCATTGTCGTGTTCGTGACCGCCGTGCTTGCCCTGAGCCTCGCGTGGCCGGCCGCAGCGGACCTGTTTCGCTTTGGTCCGCTGCATGCCGACGATCTCGCGATTACGGTGGTGGCGGCGGCGATTTCCCTGGTGTTGCTGGAACTGTCGAAATACCCGCTGCGCCGTCGCTGGCTTGCCCGAGCCTCGTAGCCCGCATGAAAGTCTGCCCTGACAACGGCAGACAAACGTCTATTTGCAGTTCTTGCAGATCGTCAGCTTTCTCTTCAATACGTCGTCTTCCTGATCGACCGATGACTGGCTGGCGCTATCCGGATTGGACCTGGAGCCCTTTGCTGCGCGTGACCTCGCGGGCGGCATCTCCTGACTTGACGTGTCGTTGTCGTCGCTGACGCCTGCGCTGAAGCCATCGTAATCGGCGGCCGGATTAGGCGCGGGCGATGCATTGGGCGGTGCAATTGAAACCGGGGGCCTGATCGAAGTCTGTCCTGTCGCGCCGCCGTGCGGCCATGTGCCGGCAAACATGAGGCCGAGAGCCAAGAGCGTCGCGCTTCTCATTCGCATCCTTCGAACAGCTCTGGTTCATCGATTGGCAGGTTGGCTCATCGAGCCACGCTATGCTGAAGACTAACAGGACTCGCACGACCGTCAAAGCGCCCGGCTATTCGTCCCGCCTATCCATTCTCCTGTAGCGCCCGTCGCAGCCTGCGGATGATGACGCCGCGGGCGCGGTCGTCGGCGGCGGCTGCGACGCGGTCGTTGATGTCGAGCATGAGTTCCGACATCTCGTTGTGCCAGTCGAGACGGGTTACGGCTTCCGGCGCCAGCCGGCGCCGATGGTCGACGTCGAGCACGCGCGGTTCGGGGGTCGAGAGCTCATAGATGTCGTCCAGCATCGGCTGATAAATCTTCGCCGCCGGAAGGATGCGTTCGGCGACGCGCTCGGCAAGACCCGCGATTGCATTCTCTTCGCCATGGATCAGGAACAGTCCGCGCGCGATCGGGCGGCGTGCCGCGATCCAGCGGGCGATGCCGGCGCCGTCGGCATGTCCGGAATATTCGTCGATCATCCGGATCCGCGCCGCGACCCGGATCTCCTCGCCCTGGATTCGTACCGCCTTGGCGCCGTTCTGGAGGAAGCGGCCGAGCGTGCCGTTGGCCTGGAAGCCGGTGAGCAGCACGGTCGCATGCGCGTTCCACAGCCAGTGCTTCAGATGATGGCGGATACGGCCGGCATCGCACATGCCGCTGGCCGCGATGATGATGTGAAAGCCGGAGAGCCGCATGATCGCCTTGCTCTCGGCCACCGTCTCGGTGAACTTGAGATGCGGCGAGTTGAGCAGACGGCTGACGTCGACGGTCTGATCGAGGCTCGTCGCGTTCTGCCGGAATACTTCGGTTGCATGGATCGCGAGCGGCGAATCCAGGAAGATCGGCGCTGCCGGAATCTCGCCGCGCTCCATCAGATCGACGAGGTCGACGATCAGTTCCTGGGTGCGCTCGACCGCGAAGGCAGGGACGAGCAGGGCGCCCCTGGCGGCTGCGGCATCGCGGACCTCGGTCGCAAGATGCTGCCGGCGCTGCTCCGGCGTTGTGACGGCACGCACGCGGTCGCCATAGGTCGACTCGGAAATGACGTAGTCGAGGTCCGACGGCGCCTGCGGATCGGGCTGGAGCAGCTTTGCCTCGGGGCCGACGTCGCCGGAGAGTAGCACGCGCAACGGGCGCGTTGCACCCGCATCGGCAAACTCGAGCTCGATCGAGGCGGACCCGAGCAGATGGCCCGCGTTCCAGTAGCGCGCGCGAACGCCGGATATCACGTCGATCCAGCGTTCATAGTCGACGAGACGAAACGATTGCAGCGTGGTGAGCGCGTCTGCTTGCGTGTAGATCGGCTCGACCTCCTTGCGGCCGCGTGCAGCGTTGCGCCGGTTGAGTTGTGCGACTTCGGACTCCTGGATGTTGCCGGCGTCGGGCAGCATCCAGGAGCAGAGGTCGATCGTGCCGCGCGTCGCCAGGATCGGTCCGCCAAATTCCTCGCGCACGAGCTTTGGCAGCAATCCGCTGTGATCGATATGGGCGTGCGTGAGAAGCACCGCATCGATATCGGCGGGCCGAAAGGGAAAACCGCCGTAGTTGAGCTCCTTGAGCGTCTTCTGCCCCTGGAACAGGCCGCAATCGACCAGGAAGCGGCCGGAGGCAGTCTGGAAAAGGTAGCTCGAGCCGGTCACGGTGCGGGCGGCGCCGCAAAATCGAACGGTGATGCTCATGTCGTCGTCTCCGGCGCAGGTGTCTGGCTCAGTTCGGGCCGCAGCGCAGCCGCGAGAATCTCGGTGAGCGCGATCGCGTTGGTCGGATGCGACACGCTGTCGGTCGAGCGGATGGAGCGGATGCCGGCGTCGCTGAACGCCGCGACCATTTCGGGCGGAAACAGGGCATGCGTCACGATCGCGTCTATGCCGGTCGCACCTGCGGCCTCAAGCGCCTTCGCCGCAACCATCAATGTGGCTCCGGAAGAGATGATGTCGTCGACCAGCAGCGCCGGGCGACCGGAGAGCAGGCCCGGATTGGCAAAGTCGATTTGCACGGAACGATCGCCGTGGCGCATCTTTCGGGCGACCGTATGCTGCAATTGGAGCCGCCGGGCGAGATCACTCACCCATGGCTCGGATTCGGAATCGGGGCCGATCACGACGGTGGCCGGATCGACTCCAGTTTTTGCGAGGGTGTTCGCAATCGCCGGCATAGCGGACAGATTGTCCGCCTCGATGCCGGGAAACATGAGCTCGATCCTGGCCGTGCGGTGCAAATGCGCGTCGACGGTGACGACACGATCGACGATTCCTGTAAGGAGTCGGCCGATGGCGCGCTGGCTGATAGCTTCGCCCGGATGAAAAGCCGCGTCCTGCCGCATGTAACATAGATACGGCGCCACCAGGACCAAACGCTTTGCGCCGGCGCGTCGCAGTGCTTCACAGGCCAGCAGCAGCGCGATCAGCTTCTCGTTGGGCTGGTCCAGTGCGGCGTAGAGGATAACCGTGTCCGCGACCGGGCCGATCGTGATACGCAGTTCGCCGTCGGGGAAATGGTGAAGATCAATTTCCTCACAGGCAAGTCCGAGCTTCGTCGCCACTCGCGCTGCTGCACCCGTGGCCGAGGGCAGGCTCTGGAAGGCGATCGTGCTCACGGCGCCGTCCCGCCTTGAAGGGTA
Organism: Bradyrhizobium sp. WSM4873; assembly: GCF_055811355.1. NCBI lineage: Bacteria > Pseudomonadati > Pseudomonadota > Alphaproteobacteria > Hyphomicrobiales > Nitrobacteraceae > Bradyrhizobium > Bradyrhizobium sp. WSM4873. Next base: position 114,466 of record NZ_JBVVPS010000012.1, read on the forward strand.
TCTCGATCTTTGATGGCGTACCCGGCGTCGGCAGCGGTCGCAGTCGCAGCGAGATCGTACTCCGGCTGGTCGAAGGTGTGGACGCGGTAGAGCGGCTCGCCAAGCTCGACCCGGTCGCCGATCTTCTTGAACAGCCGGATGCCGGCGCCCTTGTCGAGCGGCGCGCCGGCGGTGCGGGCCAGGCGATTGAGCCGCAGGCAGTCGATTGCGGTGACGACGCCGTCGTGCGCGGCCTTGACGTCGAACGAAAGATTGCCGAGCTCGGTACTGCAATTCGATGGGCCCTGGGCATCGATGATCCTCTGCATCTGCTTCAGCGCCGCCCCGCTATCGAGCAGCTCGCGAGCCCGCGCATAACCTGCCCCGCCGCGCAGCTTCGGATCGTGTTCGAGGAGATGGGCGGCGAGGCGCAACGATTTCTCGCGCAGATCTCGCGGGGCATCCGGGTCGTTACCGAGCACGGCCATCACGTCGTTGGCCTCGAGCACCGGCCCGATGCCGTTGCCGATCGGCTGGCGGCCGTCGGTTGTGATCACTTCGATCGTGCGACCGAAACAATCGCCGACGAATTCGAACATTTTTCGCAAGCGCATCGCTTCGACGGCGCTGGTGACCTTCGCCGTCGGTCCGACCGGAATGTCGATCAACAGGTGCGTCGAGCCAGCTGCGATCTTCTTGGACATGATGGAGGCAACCATCTGCTCGCGGGTGTCGAGACTGAGCGGGCGTTCGACCGAGATCAGGATGTCGTCGGCGGGCGACAGATTCACGTGCCCGCCCCAGATCAGGCATCCATTGCAGGTCGCAACGATCGTCTTCATCTCCTCGACCCCGACATTGACCCGCGCCAGCACCTCCATCGTGTCGGCGGTGCCCGCCGGCGAGGTGATGGCGCGGGAGGACGTTTTGGGAATCGGCAGGCCGTGCGCGGCGACGATGGGTACCACGACCATCGAGGTGCGATTGCCGGGGATGCCGCCGATGCAATGCTTGTCGACCACGATCGGGGCCGGCCACACCAGTTGCGTGCCGGCCTCGGCCATCGCACCGGTAAGAGAGAGGAGCTCGTCACTGGTGATGAAGCTCGCCGAACCGATCAGGAATGCGGCGATTTCCATGTCGGAGTAGCGGTAATGTGCGAGATCATCGATGATCGCGCCGATTTCCGCCCGACTCAACGTTCGTCCGCGAATTTTGGCGCGCACCGCCTCCAGGCTCTCCGGAGGGGAGGCGGGCGTGACCGTGACCAGCGTGCCGGCGGCTTGCGCGAAACGCCGGAACGCGGGCTCGGAGAGGCCGATCTCGTCGGGGGCGGCCAGCGCGTCGTCGTCAGTGATCAGGAGCGTCGCGAGCAGCACCTTGCCGTCGAGACGAAGCTCGACCCGACTGAACCCGCGAAAGATGTCCGCACGCAGCGCCTTCGACCGCCTGGAAATGACGACGACGTTCTCGCGGCCGGTATCGAGATGGACACGGCGGATCTTGAGTTGGGGACGTGAGGGATCTGGATGCATGAAGGGGCCGGCAGGAAGGTTGGGCCTCCATGCTTACCCGCCACTGGCTCCATGCAATTGACCCAGATCACGTCCGACGTCCTGGCCCGGCATGGCGCTCGGGTCGCCTTGCGGTGACGAGCAGCAGGCGGGCTGCGGACTGCGACCTCCAACGCACGTCAGGAATATGGTTGATAAACAGTAACCGTCCGCCGCGCGCTCCCCAGCGGCCGCGAACGTCAAAGAGGAATTTAACGCTTGCGCCCTAACTTGCGCTCGCCATGAGTGACCAGGCCGTCCACAGCGAGGTACATCCGTTTTCGGCGCGTGCGGCGCTTCCCTGGCTGGTGAGCCTTGGCGTGTATGCCCTGCTGCTGATCCTTGGACCGCGGCTGCTCAATGATCCCGACAGCTATTCCCACATCGAGGTTGGGCGCTGGATTATCGCGCACGGCACGCTGCCGGCGAGCGACCCATTTTCCTTTTCGAGGTACGGCGCCCCCTGGATCACCTTCGAATGGCTCTCGGAGATCATCTACGCCGGAGCCTACGCGCTTGCCGGCTGGCAGGGCGTCCTGGTCGTCGCCGCCGCGGCGATAGCGCTCGCCTTTGGCCTGTTCACCTTCTTCCTGCTGCGCGAGCTTTCGCCGACCCAGACGCTGCTCATGGTGATCGCGGCCGTCATCCTGTTGGCCCCGCATATGCTGGCGCGGCCACATGTGCTGGTGCTGCCGCTGATGGTGACCTGGGCGGCTGCCCTGGTGCGCTGCATGGATCGTGGAGGGCCTCCACCGTACTGGGCCCTCCCGCTGCTGGTCCTGTGGGCCAATCTGCACGGCAGTGTGGTGCTGGCGCTTGGGCTGATCGGCCCTGCGGGGCTCGAAGCGCTGCTGCGCGAGAAGCGCAGCGAATGGCCACGGGTATTCCTGCGGTGGCTGCCGTTCACCGCGCTCGCGGTCGCAGCGTCCTGCCTGACGCCCTACGGGCCGGAACCGCTGCTGATGCCGCTGACCACACTCGGTCTCGGCCCCGCGCTCGGTTGGATCGCGGAATGGCGGCCGCAGGATTTCAGCCACATAGGTTTCTTCGAGCTGCTGCTGCTGGGCGGCATATTGGCGCTCTCGCGTGGCGTGACGCTGCCGGTCGTGCGGGCCCTGGTCGTGATCGGCTTGCTGCATTTCGCGCTGGCCCAGATCCGCAATGCGGATCTGCTGGCCATGCTGGCGCCGCTCTATCTGGCGGCTCCGCTGGGGCGGATGTTCGGCGGACCGATTGGGGAAGATGCTGCCGGCTCGTCGCGCGGCCTGAACCTAGCCACGCTCGGCGTGTTGATCGTGGTGAGCGGGGCGGCACTGGCGCGTGATCTACGGCCGGCCACGGCCATTACCCCTCAGGCTGCCATCGCTGAAGCCAAACTCGCCACGGCGGGGCACGTGCTCAACGATTATTCCTTCGGCGGCTATCTGATCTTTGCCGGCATTCCAACCTTCATCGACGGTCGCGGTGAACTGTACGGGGGAGCGTTCATCAACCGCTACAATCGTGCCCTGGCGCTGGTCGACCTCGGCGACTTTCTCGAGTTGCTCGACGAATATAAGATCGGCGCGACCCTGCTTGCGCCGGGGACGCCGGCGATAGCGATGCTGGACCGGCTGCCCCAATGGCAGCGCGTCTACAGCGACGACGTGGCGGTCGTGCACAAGCGGCGAGATCTGCCGCAAAGATAGATCAAGCGGTCCCGAAGGCTGCGTATTGGCCGCCGAGCGGCACGCCGCTCAGGGTCGCTTCGAGGCGCCGCGACGGTTTGGTGTTCCAGGGCAGCAGCAGGAAATGGCGCGCACCGATTTCGCGCAAGCCGCCGGCAGCCATCAATTTTCGGGTTGTGCCGGCACCGAGCAAGACGGCGTCCCGATCGAACTCACAACGCGCGACGGCAAGGCGGGTCAGCGGGTTGTACGGATTGTGCTCGATGACGCAGACGAGTCCCCCGGGGCGCGTCACGCGCCGCATCTCGGCGATGAATTGCGCCCATTCGGCCGGCACGACGTGGTGCATCACGCAGACGGCCGTGACCAGATCGAAGCTGGCATCATCGAAAGGAAAAGTGCGACCGTCAAACTCACGGTAGTCGACCCTGCCGTTGTCAGCGCGTGCCTGCGCCAGGCTGGCCGACGAAACGTCGATACCGCTCAAGCGGCCGACCATACCGTGCAGCAGGGGATGAAGGCTGCCGACGCCGCAGCCGACGTCCAGCATGTCCGGCCTCTCCGTGTCAAGCCGCTGCGCGATTAGATTGCCCAGGAGATCGGCCTTGGCGCGCATGAAGAAGTGATGCGGCAAGCCGGAGAAGTCGATCGAGGATTGGACCACGTCACGATAGTTGCCGTGGTAACCGTCGAAGAGTTCGGTCATGCGCTGGGTCACTGGTTGACGGCGTGGATCGCGGGTGCGGCCGCCGCCTCGTTGCGGTCGAAGCCGGCGCGGGTCTGCACCACGTAGAGCGGGCGACGTTTCACCTCGGCATGGATACGGCCGACGTAAAGCCCCACGATGCCCGTCATCAGCATGTTCATTCCACACAGCAGGGACACGACGACGATCGTCGAGGACCAGCCGGTGACGAGATGACTGTCGTTGCTGAGCCACAACAGGATCACCCAACCGCCGTAGAGCAGTGCGACTCCCGAGACCGTCAATCCGCACCAGATTGCGAGCCGCAAGGGCAGATCGGAAAAGCCGAGCGCGGCATTCATGGCGAGCCGCACCATCTTGAACAGCGGATATTTGGTCTCGCCCGCTGCACGCTCGAGGCGGTGGAAGGTGACCTCGGCCTGCCGGAAGCCGAGCCATGCGATCATGCCGCGTACGAAGCGGTCCTGCTCCGGCATCTGCCGAAGGGCGTCGAGCACCTTGCGATCGATCAGGCGGAAGTCGCCGACATCGGCGGGAATGCCGACCGAGGACATCCTGCCGAGAAGCCGGTAGAACAGATGCGCGGTGGCGCGCTTGAATCGGCTTTCGCCGTCGCGCGACAGGCGGCGGGCGTGGACGATGTCGTTGCCTTCCTGCCATTTTGCGATCAATTGCTCGATCACTTCGGGCGGATCCTGCAAATCGGCATCCATGACGATGATCGCTTCACCTTGCGCTGCGTCCATGCCGGCGGTGATGGCGATCTGATGGCCGAAATTCCGCGACAAGCCGATATAGCGAAAGCGCGGGTCGCGCGTGGCGAGCGCCTCTAGCACGATCGAGCTGGAATCACTGCTGCCGTCGTCGACGAAGATTGCTTCCGCCGGCCCGTCGAGCCGGGACAAGACCAGGTCGAGCCTGCGCAGCAGCACCGGCAACACGGCTTCCTCGTTGAACACGGGGATGACGAGGCTGTAGCGGATCGACTGGATATTGGCCGCCATGCGAGAGATTCCAACTCGTTGCAGGAGCGGAAGTCTATGCCGGCGGTGGTTAAGGTCGCCTTGCCACAACCATTAAGGATATGGGGCACCGGGGGTGGCTTGCATTGAGTGGGCGCGGATGGTGATGCCCGATTGACCACGCTGGGCAGCCGCGGCTTTGGCCCAGGACTTGCGACTTAGGACTTGCGGCGGATCTTGTAGAGAACAAATCGATCCGAGGTGTCCAGCGCCTCCAGCAGATCCGGCAGCGGGTTTGGGGCCCGCGGCCCGAGGACGTAGAGATAGTCGTAATCGTGGTGCCAGGTGCGAACGAAGGGCGGAACGCCGGCCGGCGGCCGGCTTGCCGCAATCGCGGTAAGCACGCTTAGCGGCATCGGCGCCCCGTAGGGAATGGCAAGACGGCGCACGTCTTCGCGTGGCCGCACGGGCTGCTTGCCCGCTTCCGTGAATAGATTGGGCACGAACGCGTTGGCATAGTGCACGGCGAGCGTAGGCGCATAATACATTGGATATGAGGTAAGGTCGGCGAACGGCGGGTCTCCATTGTCGTCCGTGCTGGCGACGAGGATGCGCGAACCGCGGTCGATCTTGCGGAACGACTCGACAATGGCCGCATAGTCGGTGCGGTAAGGCAACCACACCGCGAGCACGACGGCGAGATTGATCAGTATGATGCCACTGATCGCGGCGAGCGCTGCCATGCTCCATGCCCGGCTCGGCAGCGTCAGCGAGCAGAAGGCGGGCAGGATCAGAGCCGCAGCGGGGATCACGCGAAGGTCGACGAACGAGGTTCCGAACAGCTGCGAGGGAATGACGACGTAGAGCAGCGCGAAGCCGATCGCGAGCCAGATCCCGGCTGTGTCGAGCTTGAGGACGCCGCGTCTTGCGGCGAAAAACAGCGCGATCATCAGCGCAAGCCCGGTCGCCGCCGCGATCGTCAGATTGTAACCGTTCATGATGCGCAACGGCCAGATCGGCTTGAATCCGAGAAACCAGCTCGTTCCTTCGCTTCCGATCGATCCCGCGGTCATGCGCATGATCCCAAACAGGCCAAGCGCGGGTATGGCCAACGCGCCGAGCCGCGCGGCGGCGACACCGTACGAAATTCGCCCATGCCGGATGCGCGAGAGCTCGTAAAGGCCGAGCGTCGCGCCGTAGATGCCGAGGGAGAAGAAATGCGCCGCAAACAGCGCAGCGACGAAGACCATGTTGACGACGAAACGCAGTGGCCATGGGCGCTCCGCGAGCATCAGATAGACGGCGATGCCGCAGAGAGCGAGGCCCAGTCCGAACTCGAAATTCACGAAGCCCCAGCTGAACGGCAGACAGAAAAGGAAAGCGAGCGCCGCAAAGCCGGCGAGATGGACCCGTCCCTTCCGGGCCCATTCGAGCAAAAGCGCGCCGCCGACGATCAGCAATTGGCTCAGGAACAGGAACAGCCGCGTGGCGCTCTCGACGCTGATCAGCCGCGCCATTTGCGGCACCAGCAGATCCATTCCAAGGTTGGGATAGAATGCCCAGGCCACTTCGTAATGCGGATTGGCGTTGGGGGTGCCGTTCTGGCTCAGAATATACATCCGGGCGAGGTGATTGGGATAGTCGACCATCGCGGGGATAGGGGTCAGCAGCACCGGAAGAAACGACAGGGCCGCCAGGACGGCAAGAACGGTGATCGCCACCGACCGGTCCGAGCCAAGACGAGCCCGGATTGTCGAGGTCGGCTTGTCGGAAGGAATCATGTCATAGGGCCGCTGGAGTTTGAGCTTACGCTCTACGACGGCGCAACCGCGCGACACAACGCCATAATGTGAACTTCGCGAAAATCAAGCTGGGGTCGCCGCCGCATCGGAAGGAGGAGCCCGTCATCCGGCGCGCTGCACGCGGACTTGTGCTGATGAGATTGCAGCGCGCCGGCTATGCTGGCTACTTGACCGCCGCACTGATCGAGTTGAATTTGCCGCTCAGGAGTGCGCTGCCGGTGTTGTTCACGGCCGCGATGATCGCAAACGCGATGCCGGTGGCGATCAGACAATACTCGATGGCGGTGGCACCATTTTCGTCGGCAAGAAATGACTTGAGTAAAGTCATCGTCAACTCCTGTTCATCCGTCCAACCTACGCTGGTGCCGTTTTCGGAATGGTAAATTGATTCACTAAGTTTTCGTGGGCGCGCCAAAACGCAGGTCGGATGGTCCTCACCTGCCGCTGATATGGTGTCATCGATTGACTTAAGGTTTCGTCACCCAATTCGGACGCATTAGGCGATGTCGTCATCCCGTCTCAGGACGAGATCTGGCGTTCCGGCGCGGCCTTGCCGGGGCGTTTCAGCACCGTTGCCAGGCGTCCGACCAGATAGCTCAGCGCGCACGGCTGCGCCCGCGCGAAGCTGCCGGCGAGGCTTTCTGCCTCCGCCGCGTCGTTGACGATGCCGATGTAGTTCTTTCTGGCGTCCTGCTGCTGCACGAGCCTGCAAATCCCGGGTTCAATCGAAGGGCGACCATGCTGCGCTGAGCGGGAAGCGTGGGTTAATTTTGTATTCCGTAGGATACGTGCCGCCCCCGGCAACTGTGAGCAGACGCTGAAAGCGCGGCTTGGCTTAACGGATTGTTGAGCCTGTTCTCGAGCGGGCGCCGGGCTCACTCGCGCCGACCGTCCGCATTCAGCGCCCGCAACACCGCGATGCGGGCGAACATCATCCAGCCGCCGCCGGTCTCGGCCGCGTTGATCAGGGTTTCGATCGCGGTCTGCCAGTGGCTCGCATGCTGCGTATCCTCGGGCAGTCGCATGATGTGATCGGCAGCTTCTTGCAGCGTCCGAAGCTTGCGCCCGCCACGTAACGAAATGGGGTCGTCGAACGCAGTCGACCAGGGCATGTCAGGTCGGCCGACCGGCGAGGCGAGGCATCACGGCGTCGTCGCTGCGCGATGCTGCTAGCCGGCCTTCTTCGCCCGCACCGGCCTGTCGGCCTTTTTGGGAGCGGCTTTCGCAGCAGTGTCCTTGCCGCCCTTGCCGGCGATCGGCAGCAGCATCTCGCGCTGGCCTTCGACGCGCTTCTTCGGCTTCTTGCCCTTGACGGTGTCCTTGCTCGCGTCCTTGGTCGCATCCTTGGCCACCTTCGCTGCGGGGCCTGCGTCCTTCTCGTTTGCGATGCTCTTTTTCAGCGCGTCCATGAGGTTGATGACGTTGCCGCCGGTCTTGGGCGCGGCCTTCGCGCTGATGGGCGCGCCGCTGCGCTTCTTGTTGATGAGGTCGATCAGCGCGGTCTCGTAATGGTCCTCAAACAGCTCGGGCTCGAACGCGCCGGACTTCTTCTCGACGATGTGCTTTGCAAGGTCGAGCATGTCCTTGGTTAGTTTCACGTCCTGGATATCGTCGAAATAGTCCTTCTCGCCACGCACCTCATAGGGATAGCGCAGCAGCGTCCCCATCAGGCCGCTCCCGAGGGGCTCCAGCGCGATGATGTGCTCGCGGTTGGTCAGCACCACGCGGCCGATCGCGACCTTGTCCATGCTCCGGATCGTCTCGCGGATCACCGCAAAGGCGTCGTGGCCGACCTTGCCGTCGGGCACGAGATAATAGGGACGGATCAGATAGCGGCTGTCGATGTCGGTCTTTGGTACGAACTCGTCGATCTCGATCGTGTGGGTGGACTCCAGCGCGATGTCGTCGAGCTCGTCCTTGGTGACCTCGATATAGGTGTCGGTGTCGACCTTGTAGCCCTTGACGATGTCCTCCGAAGTCACCTCGTCACCGGTCTCGGCGTCGACCTTGAGGTACTTGATCCGGTGGCCCGTCTTGCGGTTGATCTGGTTGAACGAGACCTTCTCGGTATCCGAAGTGGCCGGATAGAGCGCGACCGGGCAGGTCACGAGCGACAAACGTAGAAAACCCTTCCAATTGGCGCGGGGGGCCATGGGCTACTCCAAACGCAACGGGGACAGAGGACGAAGATACCATCGGGGAACAACGAATCATAGCAAGGCGGATCGCTGAATCTTGCAACTGCGTTAACCGGCCGCCCGGCGCACGGTTGCAGCCTGATCCGGCTGCAAAGGCCGGAACATCATATCCGATCATGCGTTGCCACGGGACATTCCGCCGCGAGGAGTCGCGGCCATCCGACGCGACGGCCAGAAATTGAGGTCACCATGGCAACCACGCGAGACCAACGTCAGATCGTGGAAACTCCGACCGAGGCGCGCCAGGGCGAGCCCGGGCCGTCGGTGGCGGCGCTGCTCGCCATATCCACCGGGCTCGCGATCCTGATCCTCGCGGTCATCTGGTTCGTGTTCTTCCGGACCTGATCGGCAGATCGACCGGACGCTTCGCACCTTCCGACTCGCCGCGCAACGCGGCACATTGCGCCCGCCATGCCGCCGGTTCGTTCGTCCGGTGGCTTGGCGGGCGCGGTGCGTTGACCGCGAACAGGTCGGATATGACCAAAAAGTAACGCGGCCGGTTCCCCGTGTTCATATTCAGTTCACGCCGGAATTGCTCATCTGTGCGGGTGTTTCATGCGGCCTAATTCTGGAGAAAAGCGTGCGCCTGCTCGTCGTTGAGGACGACCCCGATCTCAATCGCCAGCTTACCAAGGCGCTGACCGACGCCGGCTATGTCGTCGATCGCGCCTTCGACGGCGAGGAGGGGCATTATCTCGGTGACAACGAGCCCTACGATGCCGTAGTGCTCGACATCGGCCTGCCGAAGAAGGACGGCATCTCGGTGCTGGAAGCCTGGCGGCGCAACGGCCGCACCATGCCGGTCCTGATCCTCACCGCGCGCGACCGCTGGAGCGACAAGGTTCAGGGCTTCGATGCCGGTGCCGACGACTATGTCGCAAAGCCGTTCCACCTGGAGGAGGTGCTGGCGCGCATCCGCGCGCTGCTGCGCCGCTCCACCGGCCACGCCCAGAGCGAGCTGAGCTGCGGCCCCGTCACGCTCGATACCAGGACCGGCCGGGTCAGCGTATCAGGCAATCCCATCAAGATGACGTCCCACGAGTATCGGCTTCTGGCCTACCTGATGCACCATTCGGGGCGCGTCGTGTCCCGCACCGAGCTGGTCGAGCATCTCTACGACCAGGACTTCGACCGCGACTCCAACACCATCGAGGTCTTCGTCGGCCGCATCCGCAAGAAGCTCGACGTCGACATCATCCAGACCGTCCGTGGCCTCGGCTATCTCCTGACCCCGCCGGCCCCCGGCGCTTGAAGCGCGGTGTCTCGAAGTATTTTGTCTAGACCTATCTTGGCTTGACGAGCGGCGCGGCAGGGGCCTTGTTCTGGTCATGAGTTCCGACGCCATGCCACCCCGCGCCTCCGGGATCATTCCGATGCCCGCCAGCTCGCTTGCGAACCGCCTGTTTCTGTCGGCGACCGCGTGGCTCGTGGTGATCCTGGCCATTACCGGCGTGGTGCTGTCGTCGGTCTACAAGAACGCCACCGAGCGCGCCTTCGACCGCCGGCTCAATCTCTATCTCCGCACGCTGATCGCCGAGGTCGCCACCCCCGACGAGCCGCCGGACCGCCAGTTCCAGTCGCTCGGCGAGCCCTTGTTCGAACTGCCGTTGTCCGGCTGGTACTGGCAGATCACCCGGACCGACACTGAAAAGCCGGAGGTGCGCTCTTCGCGCTCGCTCTGGGACAAGAAGCTACCAAAGCTGGAGGAGCAGGGCACCGAGCTTACCGCCGCCGGCATCCGGATCGCTTATGTCGATGGTCCCGAGGGACAGAACCTGCGCATGGTGGAGCGGCCGGTCGATCTCGGCGCGGACGGCAAATTTCTCGTCAGTGTCGCCGGCGACGACACCGAGATTTTCGATGAGACGCGCAGTTTCGATTACTATCTCGGCGGCACCTTCACCGCGCTAGGCATCGTGCTGCTGCTGACCACCGTGTTCCAGGTCCGCTTTGGTCTCGCGCCGCTCAAACGCATCTCCGAATCCATCGCCGACATCCGGTCCGGGCGGGCGGAGCGGCTCGAGGGCGAGTTCCCGGTTGAGATCGCACCGCTGGCGCGCGAGACCAACGCGCTGATCGACGCCAATCGCGAGATCGTCGAGCGCGCCCGCACCCATGTCGGCAATCTCGCCCACGCCATCAAGACGCCGCTCTCGGTCATCGTGAACGAGGCCGGCGCGCATGCCGCCGATCCATTCGCGGCCAAGGTGATGGAGCAGGCCGACGTAATGCGCGACCAGGTCGCCCATCATCTCGAGCGCGCGCGCATCGCGGCGCGGGTCTCGGTCGTCGCGACGGTGACGGAGGTTGCACCGGCCATCGAGGCATTGCGGCGGACCATGGAGAAGATCCACCGCGGCCGCGGCATCGTGGTCGAGGCCGAAGCCGATCCGTCGGCGAAATTTCGCGGCGAGCGGCAGGATCTGGAGGAGATGGTCGGCAATCTCGTCGACAACGCCTGCAAATGGGCGGCCTCGCGGGTCTTCATCGAAGTTCTGGTGGAGGCGCCTCATCAGGCGAGCGCCGGTCCGCGGCTGCATATCGTCGTCGACGACGACGGCCGCGGCTTGTCGGAGGCCGAGCGTACCCAGGTCTCACGGCGCGGCCAACGGCTCGACGAGTCCAAGCCCGGATCGGGGCTGGGGCTGTCGATCGTGACCGAGCTCGCTGCGCTCTACGGCGGCAGCCTCTCACTCGGCCGCGCGCCGACCGGGGGCTTGCGGGCGGAGCTGGTCCTCCCCGGAATATAATCCCTTGTTCCGACGCGACTATTTGGCCTCCTGGGCGTCGATCCAGATGAAACCAGGGGTATTCGGAGCGACTTCCTAAACGGCTTCTTAAGTGGGCCCTCCTATGATCGGGCAGGACGGATCCCAGGTCCGCCATTTTACCGTTCATTACCCGGGCGCATGAGCCAGACATCGATCGAGCGGCTGAGGGAATATCTCGCGCAGCTCCCGCCGCAGGCGCAGGCGCTGCTGATGCGGGAGTTCGAGCGTGCGCTCGAGCGCGGCCAGGACACGGCCGTGGCAACCCTCGTGCTCGACCAGCTGCGCAAGATCGTCCGCAAGACGGAAGCCGACGCCTCCCCACCGCCGCGTACGGACGATCTGTCGCGGCTGCTGTTCCAGGTGCTGGAACCATTCTTGGTCGAAGCAGGCGCCCCGATCCGGGCCGGGCAGATCCGCCGCTCTTCGCTGGCTCCGATCTGGCAATGGCTCGGCCGCGACGGTGCTCCGGCGAAGCTGAGCGAATTCGAGGCGGCGCTGGCGCGCATGCCGGCCGACAGCGCAGGGCAGGTTGAAGCGCTGGCCTCGAGGCTCCAGGCGGTCGCTGCGGATGCCATCTTCGAGCTGACGGGGCCGGGCGGGGGTGACAAATCGCGTGCGCTCGCACGCGTTGGCCCGCCCAACGTGATCGAGGATCTCTATTCGACCGGGGCGGTGCTCGCGGTCCGCGAGGCTATTGCCACCTTGAACGAGAAGCTGCCGCGCTCCTTGCGCGCCTTCGGCGATGCCCAGATCGCCTCGGTGACTGCCGCGCTCAACATTCCCGTGCTTCAGACGCCGCAGATGCTGCCCTTCGCGCTCTCCATCGTCGTGCAGCGGATGACCGCGCCGTGGCAGATCATCCGCCTCGCCATCAAGATTGCCGCGTCCGACGACGAGATCCGTGTTGCGGCAACGCCCTATGGCGTCGCCGTCACGATCGCGCTGCATGATCTGTCCTGCGTGGCCGCCATCCTGCGCATGGACATCAAGCGCGGCCATTTCGACAATGTCGCCGCCAACCTCAAGACGCTGCACGACGGCGTCCGAGGCCTGCGTACCGAGCTCGACCTGCGCAACGATTCCCCCTGGGGCAAGCAGTTGACCTCGATCCGGGCCGACATCTCCAACGCACTGCAATCCGAGATCGACAGTGTTCCCGGCCGCGTCCGCCGCATCCTGCGCCAGCGCGCCGAGAAGGACATTCCTCCGGGCGCGCGGATCGACAGCACCGAGGTCGAGGAAACCGTCGCGCTGATCGATTTCGTCGCGACCTGCCGCAATTATGCGAGCGAGCTTGCGATCAACGAGGTGACACTGCGCACCTATTCCGACCTGCAGCAATATGTCGAGCGTTCGACCGAGCAGCTGGTGCAGTCGCTGCGCGGCGCCGATCACAAGGTCCGCACCTATCGGCAGCAGCAGGTGCAGGCCGCGATCCGCTTCTGCCAGGTGCTGTTCGGCGATGACTATGCCTCGCTGATGAGCCGCGCCGCGGAGAACGCGGCCACGGGCGAGCGCAAATCGTCGCGCGCGAGTTGATCCAGGCGCATCTTTTTGTGATCACAATTTCAGGTTGACGGTGTCGGTGGCTGGCCCTACGGTCGCCGTGCAAATTTTGATATTTCTATCTGTGGGCGCATGAAATCCGTTATCAGTTCCATCGAAATCGAGAATCGCGTCGTCGTTGCCAAATATCAAAGGCTGATGGTCGGCGCGAAAGTGGTGCTGGTCGAGAAGGCAAGCGGTCGGCAGCTTCCTGAGACCGTCACCAGGGTGGCATCGCCCGTTCCCGTCGGCGCGTTGCGCATCAGATTGCCCGACGCCATCGAACCGGGAACATACTTCCTGAAGGCCTTCAACGGGCATGGCGAGGACGCCGCTCAAAGTGCGGACTTCGAGATCGGCTAAGCCGTTGGATTTTCACCGTTTCGGGACTGTGTGCGGTCGCGCCGAATTGACAATTGTCAATTGCCGCATCGTCCGGCCGTGGTGTAAAGCCACCTGTGGGCGCGGCTTGCGCGCTGCCGGAAGCTTGTCAGATGATGCTATGGTTCGTGTTCGCGCTGATGACGGTGGCGGCGATCTTCGCCGTGCTTTTGCCGCTCGGCCGTAGCGGACGCGCGCAAAATCAGGGCAGCGAGGTCGCGGTCTACAAGGACCAACTCGCCGAGATCGAGCGTGATCTTGCCGCAGGGTTGATCGCAGCGCCCGAAGCCGAGGCCGCGCGCGTCGAGGTCAGCCGCAGGCTGCTTGCCGCGGCTGGCAGCGAGCCCGCAACGGCACCGAAATCCAGCCTCAAATGGCGCCGCGCGGCGGCCGTGCTGGCGCTTGCCGGCCTGCCGCTGGTTGCGATCGGCGTCTATGTGCCGCTCGGCTCGCCCAGGCTTCAGGACTTTCCGCTGGCGCAGCGGGAGCGCGGATCCGGGTCCGGCATGGCCCAGTCGCTCGAGAATCTGGTCGTACAGGTCGAGCAACATCTGGAAAAGAATCCAACCGATGGGCGCGGCTGGAACGTGATCGCGCCCGTGCTGGAGCGGCTTGGCCGCTTCGACGACGCCGTGCGCGCCTATCGCAACTCGCTCACCTACAATGGCGAGAGCGCGGAGCGCCGGTCCGATCTCGGCGAAGCGATCTCGGCCGCCGCCGGCGGCGTCGTGACCGCCGAAGCCAAGACCGAGTTCGAGCGCGCGCGGGCGCTCAGCGCCGACGACCCGAAAGCGAACTACTTCCTCGGTCTCGCCGCCGAGCAGGACGGCCGCAAGGACGATGCCGCCAATATCTGGCGCGCGCTGCTGGCGAAAGCGCCGGCGGATGCACCGTGGCGCCCTCTGGTGCAGACCTCGCTCGCGCGGGTCGGCGGCGGTGGCGTGACGATGCCGGCGCTGTCGGATGAGACCCTCGCAGCTTCCAAGGACATGAAAGAGGGCGATCGCAACGCGATGGTTCGCGGCATGGTCGAACGGCTCGCCACGCGCCTCAAGCAGAACGGTGACGACGTCGAGGGTTGGCTGCGCCTGGTGCGCGCCTATCTCGTGATGGGTGATCGCGACAAGGCGGTCGGGGCATCGACCGACGCCCGCCAGGCCGTTGCCAACGATGCAGCGCGGTTGCGCCAGCTCGATGAAGGCCTCAAGACGCTCGGGCTCGACGGATGACGATGTCAGGACGAGACGGGCAGGGAACGGATACGCCATGACGCGCAAGCAGCGACGTATGACCATCATCGGCGGCTCGCTTGCCGTGCTCGCGCTGGCGGCCGCGCTGGTGCTCAACGCGCTACGCGACTCGATCGTATTCTTCTCGACGCCGACCATGGTCGCCGAGAAGCACGTTGCGCCCGGCAAGCGGTTTCGCCTCGGCGGCCTGGTGCAGCCCGGCTCGCTCCAGCGCGGCGACAATCTCGCAGTGACCTTCGAGGTCGCCGACGGCGGTGCAAAGCTTCCGGTCGCCTTCAAGGGCATTTTGCCTGATCTGTTCCGGGAAGGGCAGGGCGTCGTCGCCGAAGGCGCGCTCGACGCCAATGGCGTGTTCAAGGCTGACACCGTGCTTGCCAAGCACGACGAAACCTACATGCCAAAGGACGTCGCCGATGCCCTGAAGAAGCAGGGGCACTGGAAGGATGATTACGGCGCCAAGGCTTCCGACGGCGTCAAGCCCGCGGCCACGACCGCGCAGGGCAATTCGCAGGGAGCAGTGCGGTGATCGCGGAGTCGGGACATTATGCGCTGGTGCTGGCGCTCGGGCTGGCACTGATCCAGTCCATCGTGCCCCTGATCGGCGCGCGGCTGCGCGATGACGCGCTGATGAATGTGGCGCGCTCCACTGCGCTGGCGCAGCTTCTGTTCGTCGGTGCGTCGTTCATCGCGCTGGTGATGCTGCACGTGGAGTCGGACTTCTCCGTCGTCAACGTCTACGAGAATTCCCACTCCATGAAGCCGCTGCTCTACAAGATCACCGGCGTGTGGGGAAACCATGAAGGCTCGATGCTCTTGTGGGTGTCGATCCTCGCGCTGTTCGGCGGATTGGTCGCGGCCTTCGGCAATAATCTGCCGCTGTCGCTGCGCGCGCATGTGCTGGCCGTACAGGCGTGGATCGCCAGCGCTTTCTATCTCTTCATCCTTGTGACCTCCAACCCGTTCCTGCGCATCGCCAACCCGCCGATCGAGGGACGCGATCTCAATCCGGTGCTTCAGGACATCGGTCTCGCCGTGCATCCGCCAATGCTCTATCTCGGCTATGTCGGCTTCTCGATCTCGTTTTCCTTCGCGATCGCGGCGTTGCTGGAGGGGCGGATCGATGCCGCGTGGGCGCGCTGGGTGCGGCCATGGACGCTGGTCGCCTGGATCTTCCTGACCCTCGGTATCGCCATGGGCTCCTACTGGGCGT
Organism: Bradyrhizobium sp. WSM4873; assembly: GCF_055811355.1. NCBI lineage: Bacteria > Pseudomonadati > Pseudomonadota > Alphaproteobacteria > Hyphomicrobiales > Nitrobacteraceae > Bradyrhizobium > Bradyrhizobium sp. WSM4873. Next base: position 130,490 of record NZ_JBVVPS010000012.1, read on the forward strand.
ATTACGAACTGGGGTGGGGCGGCTGGTGGTTCTGGGACCCGGTCGAGAACGCCTCGCTGATGCCGTGGCTTGCCGGAACAGCGCTGCTGCATTCGGCGCTGGTGATGGAGAAGCGCAACGCGTTGAAGGTCTGGACCATCCTCTTGTCGATCCTGACATTCTCGCTGTCGCTGCTCGGCACTTTCCTGGTGCGCTCGGGGGTCATCACCTCGGTTCATGCCTTCGCGACCGATCCAACCCGCGGCGTGTTCATTCTCCTGATTCTCTGCCTGTTCATCGGGGGCAGCCTGTCGCTGTTCGCGGGGCGCGCGACGTCGTTGAAGCAGGGCGGCCTGTTCGCGCCGATCTCGCGCGAGGGCGCGCTGGTGCTGAACAATCTGCTGCTCACGGTCGCCTGCGCGGTGGTGCTGTTCGGTACGCTCTATCCGCTGGCGATGGAGATGCTTGCCGATTTCAAGATGTCGGTCGGTGCTCCCTTCTACAATCTCACCTTCGCTCCGCTGTTCACGCTATTGCTGCTCGCCGTGCCGTTCGGGCCGATGCTGGCTTGGAAGCGCGGCGATCTGCTCGGCGTCACCCAGCGTCTGCTCGCGGCCGGCGTTGCCGGGCTCGTCGCCGTCGCCATGGTCTGGGGCTGGGTGCTCGGCGGCAGCGCGCTCGCGCCATTGGCAATCGGACTTGGCGTCTTTGTCATCGCCGGTGCCGTCACAGATATCGCCGAGCGGATCGGCCTGGTGCGGTTACCGTTCGCAACGGCACTGCATCGGGCCCGCGGCCTGCCGCGCTCGGCCTGGGGCTCCGCGTTTGCGCATGCCGGTCTCGGCGTCGCGCTGATCGGGATCGTCTGCGAGACCACCTGGAACAGCGAATATATCGCGACAATGAAACAGAACGACGTCGCCCATGTCGCCGGCTATGACGTGAAGCTCGACGGTCTGTTTCAGCGTCAAGGGCCGAACTTCCGCGAGATGCTCGCCGAATTCAACGTCAGCAGTGACGGTGAGAAGCTCAGCGTGATGACGCCGTCCAAGCGCAGCTTCACCACCCGCGGCTCCTCGACCACCGAGGCCGCCCTGCTGACGCGCGGCGCAAGCCAGCTCTACATCTCGCTCGGCGACGCCACCGCCGAGGGCGCCATCGCCGTGCGCATCTATCACAAGCCGCTGGTGCTGCTGATCTGGTGGGGACCTGTGCTGATGGCGTTCGGCGGCGTGCTGTCGCTGTCGGACCGGCGCCTGCGGGTGGGTGCGCCAAAACCGGCGCGGACCAAGCAGCGCCTGCAGCCGGCGGAGTGATCCGATGCGTCGAATGATGGTCGCGTTCATCGCGCTGATGCTGCTAGCCCTGCCTGCGGCGCATGCCGTGCAGCCGGACGAGATCATGTTGGACCCTGCGAAGGAGTCGCGTGCACGCGACTTGTCGCGCGAGCTGCGCTGCATGGTCTGTCAGAACCAGTCGATCGACGATTCCGATGCGCCGCTGGCGCGCGATTTGCGGCTCCTGGTGCGCGAGCGCATCGCGGCCGGCGACAGCAATTCGCAAGTGCTCGATTTCCTGGTCGCGCGCTACGGCGAGTTCGTGCTGCTCAAGCCACGCTTCGAGCGCCAGAACATGCTGCTGTGGCTGCTCGCGCCGCTGCTGCTGATTGGCGGCGGCCTGGCGCTATGGCTGCAAATCCGCCGGCGCGCGCGAAATGGTGCAGACATCCCGGCTCCGCCGCTCACGCCCGAGGAAGAGGCGCGTCTCGCTGCATTGATGTCGGACGAGGCCACATCGCGCTAGCTACGTTGCTGCGCGCATCAAGCCGCACCGCGCGGGCGTTGCTGGAACCTTGTTAAGTTCCTGCCGGTTCACGACTTTCGGCCGCGATAAACTGCCGCATCCGCATTCCCAGTTCATTACAAAAGTTTAACCCTCCCGCCAGCGCACGGTAAGGCGGCAGCCCCCATCTTCAGGTCCGTAAGGTGCCGCCGTCAGGTACCAAATGGATTTCAAGGCCCTGGAGATCTCTGCATGACCGACCGTTCCGACCTCTCGAAACTTCCGTCCTACCGGCAGCCTCGCCGGTCCGTTTTCTCGGCCCGCAAGATCGCGCTGATGGCATCGGTCGTCGCCGGCCTCGGCGCCGCCGTCTACGGCTTCGGCACGTCGACCTCGCCGGCCGACCTGTTCTCGAGCCCCGCGCATGCACAGGTCAACAACGAGGTCCGCAAGGTCGAGCGCCCGATCGGTTTCGCCGACATTGTCGAGCGCGTGAAACCGTCAGTGATCTCGGTGAAGGTCAACATGAAGGAGAAGACCGCGAGCAATGATGATGGCGATGACGCGCAGTCGCCGTTCCAGCCGGGCTCGCCGATGGAGCGCTTCTTCCGTCGCTTCGGCGGTCCGGATGGCATCCCGGGCCTGAAGGGCGGTGGCGGTCGTGGCCGCGTCGTGCAGGGCCAGGGCTCCGGCTTCTTCATCTCGGCTGACGGCTTTGCCGTGACCAACAATCACGTGGTCGACGGCGCCGACAAGGTCGAGGTCACGACCGACGACGGCAAGACCTACACCGCCAAGGTGATCGGCACCGACCAGCGCACCGACCTCGCCTTGATCAAGGTCGAGGGCAGCTCGAGCTTCCCGTTCGCGAAGCTTGCCGACGGCAAGCCGCGGATCGGCGACTGGGTGCTCGCGGTCGGCAACCCGTTCGGGCTGGGCGGCACGGTAACTGCGGGCATCGTCTCGGCCAGCGGCCGCGACATCGGCAACGGCCCCTACGACGATTTCATCCAGATCGATGCGCCCGTGAACAAGGGCAATTCCGGCGGTCCGGCTTTCGACACCAACGGTGAGGTGATGGGCGTCAACACCGCGATCTACTCGCCTTCCGGCGGCAGCGTCGGCATCGCGTTCTCGATCCCCGCCAGCACCGTGAAGAGCGTGGTGGCGCAGCTCAAGGACAAGGGCTCGGTCAGCCGCGGCTGGATCGGCGTGCAGATTCAGCCAGTGACACCCGACATCGCCGACAGCCTCGGCATGAAGAAGGCCGAAGGTGCGCTGGTTGCCGAGCCGCAGGCGAATGGTCCGGCGGCCAAGGCCGGCATCGAGTCCGGTGACGTGATCACGTCGGTCAACGGCGAATCGGTCAAGGACGCGCGCGAGCTCGCCCGTACCATCGGCGGCCTGGCGCCCGGCGCGACCGTGAAGCTCAACGTGCTGCACAAGGGCCAGGACAAGGTGGTGAACCTCACCCTCGGCCAGCTGCCGAACACGATCGAGGCCAAGGCCGACATCGACAAGGACAGCGGCAAGGGCGCGAGCCGCGGCACCGATGTGCCCAAGCTCGGCATGACCGTCGCGCCCGCCGATTCCGTGGCCGGGGCCGGCAAGGAAGGCGTCGTGGTCACCGAAGTCGATCCGAAGAGCGCCGCAGCCGAACGCGGCTTCAAGGAAGGTGACGTGATCCTCGAAGTCGGCGGCAAGAGCGTGAGCACCGCCGGCGAAGTCCGCGACGCCATCAACACGGCGCGGACGGACAACAAGAACAGCGTCCTGATGCGGGTGAAGAGCGGCGGCCAGTCGCGCTTCGTCGCGGTGCCCATCGCCAAGGGCTAACCAAGGACTGGGCCTCAGGAGGCCTCCGAGATGAAGGGTGTCGCCGGCATCAGTCGCCCCCGCCGACGGCGCCCTTCGGGGGAGCAGCGCAACGTTTGCTTCCCCTGTCTACCTTCCGGTGGAATACGCCCCCCTCCGTCGGAAGGCCTAGGGCGGTGAAGTCCCCCCAGCTTCACCGCCCGCCTTTTTCTCCATGCCAGAGTCTCTCACTCGGCTTGCATGCGATTGCCGCTCGCGCCATGTTTAGAGAAGGTTCACTCCCTTGACCGTTGCCGAACGCACGATGCGCCTCCTCATCATCGAAGACGACCGCGAATCTGCCGACTACCTCGTGAAGGCGTTTCGCGAGGTCGGGCACATTGCCGACCACGCCGCCGACGGCGAGGAAGGCCTCGCCATGGCGGAGAACGGCGACTACGACGTGCTGGTGGTCGACCGCATGCTGCCCAAGCGGGACGGCCTGTCGGTGATCGGCGCGCTCCGCGACAAGGACGATTCGACGCCGGTGCTGATTCTCTCCGCGCTTGGCCAGGTCGACGACCGCATCAAGGGCCTGCGCGCCGGCGGGGACGACTATCTGCCGAAACCCTATTCCTTCGCCGAGCTGTTGGCCCGGGTCGAGGTGCTGTCGCGCCGCCGCGGCGGTCCGGCCGAGGACACGTTGTACCGGGTCGGCGATCTCGAGCTCGACCGGCTCTCCCACCGCGTCGCGCGCGGCAAGGACGAGCTGACGCTGCAGCCGCGCGAATTCCGCCTGCTCGAATATCTGATGAAGCATGCGGGCCAGGTGGTGACCCGCACCATGCTGCTGGAGAACGTCTGGGACTATCATTTCGATCCGCAGACCAACGTGATCGACGTGCACATTTCACGGCTGCGTTCCAAGATCGACAAGGGTTTTGAGCGGCCGCTGCTGCACACGATCCGCGGCGCGGGATACATGATCCGTGACGGCATTCGGTAAACTCGTCCGCACCACGGCATTCCGGCTGACGCTGGTCTATTTGCTGTTGTTCGCGATGTTCGCAGCCTCGCTGCTGGCCTATTTCGCCTGGAATACGCGGCGGCTGATCACCGAGGAAATCACGCAGACGGTCAATGCCGAGACCTCGGAGATCAACGAGATCTACGGCCGCCGCGGCTTGGTCGGCCTCGTGCGCGCGATTGAGTACCGGGCGCTGCGGCCGGGGGCCAACCTCTACCTCGTGACCACGCCGACCGGGCAGGCGATCGCCGGCAATGTCGGCTCGCTGGCGCCCGGCGTGATGGCGACGCGCGGCTGGTCGGAGACGGCGTATCGGCGCATCGAGGATGCGGACGAGCGCGACCATCGCGCCCTGGTGCGCGTCACCGAGCTGGAGAATGGCTTCCGGCTTCTGATCGGCCGCGACCTCGCCGAGCGGCGGCGCCTGTTCGGCATCGTCGCCAAGGCCGCGCAATGGTCGGTGCTGATCGTCGTGGTGCTTGGCCTGGGCGGCGGGATCTTCGTCGCGCGCAGGGTGCTCAGGCGCATCGACGCCATGTCCGGGACGGCCCATCGCATCATGACCGGCGATCTCAGCGAGCGCCTGCCGGTGGGACGCAGCGGTGACGAGCTCGACCGCCTCGCCGAAAACCTCAATGCGATGCTGGAGCGGATCGAGGCGCTGATGGCGGGGCTGAAGGAGGTCTCCGACAACATCGCCCACGATCTCAAGACGCCGCTGACACGCCTGCGCAACCGCGCCGAGGAGGCGCTGGCGAAATCAGGCAGTGAGGCTGACTACCGCGCCGCGCTGGAGCGGACCATAGAGGAATCTGACGGCCTGATCCGTACCTTCAACGCGCTGCTGATGATCGCGCGTGCCGAGTCCGGGCAGGCGCGCGGCAACATGGACGATTTCGACGCGGCCGATGTCGCACACGGCATCCACGAACTCTACGAGCCGCTGGCTGAAGACGACGGCATGACCTTGAAGGTCAAGGCCGATCCGACGCCGGTGCACGCCAACCGCGAACTGATCAGCCAGGCGCTCGCCAATCTGGTCGAGAATGCGATCAAATACGGCAAGCCGGTCGCGCTAACGGGCGGAACCGTGGTCAGCCTGGATTCAAGGCAGATCACGATCGAGGCGAGACGCGAGGGCGACCAGGTGCTGCTCAGCGTCACCGATTGCGGCCCCGGTATACCCGAGGCCGACCGCAAGCATGCCGTCGAGCGATTCGTGCGGCTTGAAGCCAGCCGCACGCTGCCGGGCTCCGGACTCGGCCTCAGTCTTGCATCTGCGGTTGCAACGCTGCATGGCGGCGAATTGCGGCTGGGCGATGCCCATCCGGGTCTCGTCGCCACGCTGGTGCTGCCGGCGCGCGCGGGCGACAGGGTTGCTCCTCCAACACCGGATGTGTCACAGAAGGTGGCATGAACCATTCCGCGCCGGGAAACGCGGACGAGCATGGTGAGAGACTTGCCGCACGCTTCGCGGAGGCTCCCCATATTGCCGCTTCCGCCACCGACCAAGGACGTTTTGAAAGCTGGCTGGCCGAGCTCGAGCCCGCGCAATCTGCCCGTCTTGAAGCGCTGCTGGCTCATCGCTTTGCGCGGGGCATTCTGGCCGGCATCGCGGAATTCTCGCCTTATCTGTTCGAGCTGGTGCGCGCTGATCCGCAGCGCCTGATCCGGCTGCTGGAATGCGATCCGGATGCGCATCTCGCCACGCTGATCACCGAGGCGAACGGCGCCGTGCTCGCGGCATCCGATGAAGCCGAGGCGATGCGGCTGCTTCGCCGCATGAAGGCGGAGGCCGCGCTCCTGATCGCGCTGTGCGACATCGGCGGGGTCTGGCCGGTGATGCGGGTGACCGCAGCGCTCACCGATCTCGCGGTGTCCTCGGTGCGGGCAGCGCTTCAATACCTCCTGCGGCAGGAAGCCGCACGCGGCAAGCTCTTGCCGCCCAATCCCGAGGCGCCGGAAGAGGGCTGCGGGCTGATCGTGCTTGCGATGGGCAAGATGGGCGCAGGCGAGCTGAACTATTCCAGCGATATCGACCTCATCGTGTTCTTCGATCCCGACCATACGACGCTGGCTCCGGATATCGAACCCCAGCCATTCTTCGTGAGGGTGACGCAGGGGATGGCACGCATTCTCCAGCAGCGCACTTATGACGGCTACGTCTTCCGCGTCGATCTGCGCCTGCGTCCCGATCCATCCTCGACGCAGGTGGCGATTTCGCGCGACGCCGCGCTGAACTATTATGAGCGGGAAGGGCGTACCTGGGAGCGCGCCGCGATGATCAAGGCGCGAGCCTGCGCCGGCGATCCCAGGGCGGGCGAGGCGCTGCTCGCGGAGATCGCGCCCTTCGTCTGGCGCAAGCATCTCGACTTTGCCGCGCTTGCCGACGTCCACGACATGAAGCGGCAGATGCAGACCTATCGCGGCCAGAGCGAGGTTGCCGTCGAAGGACATAATGTGAAGGTCGGGCGCGGCGGAATCCGCGAGATCGAGTTCTTCGCCCAGACCCAGCAATTGATCGCCGGTGGCCGCCATCCTGAGCTGCGGGTGCGGCCGACGCTTGCCGCGCTTGGCGTGCTCGCTTCCAGCAACTGGATCACGTTTGCGGCGCGCGACGAGCTGACCACGGCGTACCAATTCCTGCGCCGGGTCGAGCATCGCCTCCAGATGATCGCGGACGAGCAGACCCACACGCTGCCCGAGGACAAGGAGGCGGTCGAGCGTTTCGCCTGGTTCTTCGGCTATCCGGATCGCGAGGCCTTTGCCCGCGACCTTTTGCGTCAGCTCGAGATCGTGCAGGGTCACTACGAAAAACTGTTCGAGGGCGACGATCCGACCGGCACGGCCAAGCTGCCGGCGCTCGACTACAGTGCGGGTCCCGACGATCCGCGGCTGCTTCAGTACCTGGCGACGCTCGGCTTCAAGAAGCCTGCTGCCGTCGCGCAGACCGTGCGTGACTGGCTCACCGGCGAGTACCGCGTGTTCCGCGTCGAGGCGACGCGAAACGCATTCGTCGAATTCGTGCCGGCCCTGATCGACGGTCTCGCTCATGCCGAGGAGCCGGATCGGGCCGTCGTGGCGTTCGACCAGTTCCTTGGAGCGCTTCAGCGCGGCGGCCGGCTGATCACGCTGCTCGGCCAGAATCGCGATCTCGTCGCGCTCGTGGCCCTGGTGCTGGGCGCGGCGCCCCGGCTCGGCGAGATGCTGGCGCGGCAGCCGCAGCTCATGGACGGCCTGATTGATCCGCGCTTCTTCGGCGCCATGCCCGACAGGCAGGAATTGTCGGGGCGGCTTGCGATGACGGTGCAGGATGCCGGCTCTTACGAGGAGTTCCTCGACCGCCTGCGCCTGTTCGGGCAGGAGAGCCTGTTCCTGATCGGCACGCGCATTCTCTCGGGCACGGTCTCGGCGCAGCAGGCGAGCACGGCCTTTGCCGACGTCGCCGAGGGCATCGTGCATACCGTGCATGGCCTCGTCGCCGACCGCTTCGCCGCCCAGCATGGCCGGATCAAGGGGCAGGAGACCGCGATCATCGCGATGGGCCGGCTCGGCAGCCGCGAGATGACGGCTTCGTCCGATCTCGACCTGATCCTGCTCTACGATTTCGACGGCGACAATCCGGACTCCGACGGTGCGAAGTCATTGCAAGGTGCCCATTACTTCGCCCGCTTCACCCAGCGCCTGATCAGCGCGTTCACGACGCGCACCAATTACGGGGTGCTTTACGAAATCGACATGCGGCTGCGCCCCTCGGGGCGTGCCGGCCCTGTGGCCTCGAGCCTGGTCTCGTTCGCGGACTACCAGGCCAACGAGGCCTGGACCTGGGAGCACATGGCGCTGACGCGCGCGCGCGTGGTGTCGGCTTCGCCCGAATTCGGGGAACGGATCGAGCGCGTCATCCGCGATGTCCTGACCCGTCGCCGCGATCCCGCAATCACTGCCAACGACGTTGCCGACATGCGGCGTGCGATCGCCCAGGAGAAGGGCGAGGCCGATTGCTGGGATCTTAAATATGCCGCCGGCGGCATGGTCGACATCGACTTCATCGCGCAATATCTCCAGCTCGTGCATGCTCACGAGACGCCGGAGATTCTCGACGTCGCCACCATGCAGGTGCTGGAAAATGCATGCAGGCTCGGTGTGCTCGCGCAATCGGAGACCGAGATATTGCGGGCCGCGGCGCGGCTCTATCACGACCTGACGCAGATCCTGCGGCTCTGTGTCAGCGACCGGTTCAAGCCCGAGACCGCCGGCACCGACCTTCTGCGCGTGATGGCACGCGCGGGCGATGCGCCGCATTTCTCCTCGCTGCAGGCGCGCGTGAAGGAGACGCAGAGCGAGGTGCGCCGTGTCTTCAAGGCGCTGCTGGAAGGGACGTCGTCGGCTTCAGCGAGGTGAGCGCCTCGCGCACGTTCGGCTCCAGGCCCACGCCGCCGGCGTCGAGATGGGTGAAGATCGCTCGCTTCATCCGCGGGTCCCAGAATTTCTTGATGTGGTCGGCGATCCCCGGCACGGCCTTGTCGTGGCCCTGGCTTCGGAAGAACGTGCCGATCTGGTTGGCCATGTAGATCAGGCGGTCAGGCGACATCGGCAACCTCCGTGGCATGACGGGCGACAACCCGGCCGCCATGCGAAAACACTTCAAACCCGTCCTGGCGGGCAATGGCAATTAGCGTGATGCCGGCGGCCTCCGCGGTGCGCACCGCGAGTGCGGTCGGCGCGGAGACGGCGACCATCACCGGCGCGCCGATGGCGGCGGTCTTCTGCACCATCTCGACCGAGACGCGGCTCGTCAGCAACACGATGCCGCCGCTTGCAACCGTGCGGCTGCGCGCCAGCGAGCCGGCGAGCTTGTCGAGCGCGTTGTGGCGGCCGACATCCTCCCGCAGCGCGACGATACCGCCGGCAGGCGACCAGAACGCGGCGGCGTGAACGGCGCGGGTTTGCAAATTGATCGATTGCAACGGTGCGATGGTCTGCATCGCCGCCATGACCTGCTCGGGCGTAAACGTCTGTCCCCGCGGCACGACGGCTGCAGGCCGCACGGCTTCGGCAATCGAGTCGATGCCGCAGATGCCGCAGCCGGTCGGGCCGGCGATGTGACGGCGGCGCTCGCTGATGCGCGCGGCATTGTCGGGCGCCAACCACATGCGCAGCTCGATGCCATCGTCGAGGCGGACCATTTCGAGCGACTTGATGTCATCGACGGACTTGATGATGCCTTCGTCCAGGCTGAAGCCGACCGCAAAATCCTCGAGGTTCTGCGGCGTTCCCATCATGACGGCGTAGGTGCCGCCATTGTAGGTCAGCGCCAGCGGCGTCTCCTCCGGGATCAGCCGCGCTCCTTCCGACGCGACACCGTCGCGCCAGATCTCGCGGTCGATGGCCTGGACCGGCACGTGCATGCCGCTACTCCGCAGCCTCGGCCGGCGCGATCCGGCGGGAATGCCGCGCCTGTGCATCGTAGGCCTTCTGCCAGTCGGACGGGCCGTTCGACGGCGAGATCTGCACTGCCGTGACCTTGTATTCGGGGCAGTTGGTCGCCCAGTCCGAATAGTCGGTCGTGATGACGTTGGCCTGCGTGTCCGGATGGTGGAAGGTGGTGTAGACGACGCCGGGCGCGACGCGATCGGTGATCTCCGCACGCAGCGTGGTCTCGCCGGCGCGGCTCTTCAGCCGCACCCAGTCCCCGTCGCGCACGCCGCGCTGTTCGGCATCGTGGGGATGGATCTCCAGCCGGTCCTCGGCATGCCAGACCACGTTCTCGGTGCGCCGGGTCTGCGCGCCGACATTGTACTGGCTGAGGATGCGGCCCGTGGTGAGCAGCAGCGGATAGCGCGGGCCGGTGCGTTCGTCGGTCGCGACATATTCTGTGACGACGAACTTGCCCTTGCCGCGGACGAAGCCGTCGATATGCATCACCGGCGTGCCCTCGGGCGCCTTCTCGTTGCAGGGCCATTGCACCGAGCCGAGCTCGTCGAGCTTGGCATAGGAGACGCCGGCGAAGGTCGGGGTGAGCGCCGCGATCTCGTCCATGATCTCGGAAGGGTGGCTGTAGCTCATCTCGAAGCCCATGGCCCTGGCGAGGCCGATGGTGACCTCCCAGTCGGCGAGGCCGTTCTTCGGCGTCATCACTTTGCGGACGCGCTGGATCCGGCGCTCGGCGTTGGTGAAGGTGCCGTCCTTCTCGAGGAAGCTGGAGCCCGGCAGGAACACATGGGCGTAGTTTGCGGTCTCGTTCAGGAAGAGGTCGTGGACGATCACGCATTCCATCGCCGATAGCGCCGCTACCACATGCTTGGTGTTGGGATCGGATTGCAGGATGTCCTCGCCCTGCACGTAGATCCCCATGAACGTGCCTTCGACCGCGGCGTCGAACATGTTGGGAATGCGCAGGCCCGGCTCGGGGTTGAGCTTGACGTTCCACAGCGCCTCGAACTGGTCCCGCACGGCGTCACCCGAGATGTGGCGGTAGCCGGGCAGCTCGTGCGGGAACGAGCCCATGTCGCAGGAGCCCTGCACGTTGTTCTGGCCGCGCAGCGGGTTCACGCCGACACCGGGACGGCCGATATTGCCTGTGGCCATCGCGAGGTTGGCGATCGCGATCACGGTGGTCGAGCCCTGGCTGTGCTCGGTGACGCCGAGACCGTAATAGATCGCGCCGTTGCCGCCGGTGGCGTAGACGCGCGCTGCTTCGCGCAGATCCTTCGGATCGACGCCAGTGAGGATGGCGGTGGCTTCCGGGCTGTTGTTCGGCTGGGCGACGAACGCCGCCCATTCCTCGAACTCGCTCCAGTCGCAGCGTTCGCGCACGAAGGCTTCGTCGACGAGGCCTTCGGTGACGATCACATGCGCCAGCGCCGTCATCACCGCAACGTTGGTGCCGGGCATCAGCGGCAGGTGCAGCGCCTTCACATGCGGCGATTCGACCATCTCGGTACGGCGCGGATCGATCACGATCAGCTTGGCGCCCTGGCGCAGCCGCTTCTTCAGGCGGGAGGCGAACACCGGGTGGGCCGAAGCGGGGTTGGCACCAATGACGACGACGACGTCGGTGTCCTCGACCGAGTCGAAATCCTGCGTGCCGGCAGAGGTACCGAACGTTGTCGAGAGGCCATAGCCGGTCGGGGAGTGGCAGACCCGGGCGCAGGTGTCGACATTGTTGTTGCCGAAGCCGGCGCGGATCAGCTTCTGCACCAGATAGGTTTCTTCATTGGTGCAGCGGGACGAGGTGATGCCGCCGATAGCGTCGCGGCCGTATTTCCTCTGGATGCCGCGCATCCTGTCGGCTGCAAACGAGAATGCCTCGTCCCATGACACTTCGCGCCAGGGATCCTCGATCCGTTCGCGGATCATCGGATTGAGGATGCGTTCCTTGTGATTGGTGTACCCCCAGGCGAAGCGACCCTTGACGCAGGAGTGGCCGCGATTGGCCTTGCCGTCCTTGTACGGCACCATGCGGACGACTTCCTCGCCGCGCATCTCGGCCTTGAAGGCGCAGCCGACGCCGCAATAGGCGCAGGTGGTGACGACCGAATGTTCGGGCTGGCCGATCTCGATCACGGATTTCTCGGTCAGCGTCGCGGTCGGGCAGGCCTGCACGCAGGCGCCGCAGGAGACGCATTCGGAGCCGAGGAAGCTCTCGCTCATGCCGGGCGACACGCGGCTGTCGAAGCCGCGGCCGGAAATCGTCAACGCGAAGGTGCCCTGCACCTCCTCGCAGGCGCGGACGCAGCGCGAGCAGACGATGCACTTGGAGGGATCGTAGGTGAAGTACGGGTTGGACTCGTCCTTCGGCATCCAGGCGGCGTTGAGCTCGCCATTGGACTTGCCCGGTGTCTTGGCGAAGACGTGGTTCTCGCCTTCATAGCCGTAACGGACGTCGCGCAGGCCCACGGCGCCGGCCATGTCCTGCAACTCGCAATCGCCGTTGGCACCGCAGGTGAGGCAGTCGAGCGGATGGTCGGAGATGTAGAGCTCCATCACGCCCTTGCGCAGCTTCTTGAGCCGTTCGCTCTGGGTGTGCACGATCAGGCCGGACATGACAGGCGTGGTACAGGAGGCCGGCGTGCCGGCGCGGCCCTCGATCTCGACGACGCAAAGCCGGCACGAGCCGAATGCGTCGACCATGTCGGTCGCGCAGAGTTTCGGGATCTGGTGGCCGGCGTCCATCGCCGCCCGCATGATCGAGGTCCCCTCGGGCACCGTGACCTGGTTGCCGTCGATGGTCAGCGTCACCATCGTTTCCGATTTCGAGCCCGGCGTACCGAAGTCGATCTCTTCGATCAGAGACATTGTCGTTCTCCTATTCCGCGGCCTGAAGCGTGGTCGGGGCCGGGACGAAATCCTCCCGGAAGTGCTTCAATGCGCTGAGCACGGGGTAGGGCGTGAAGCCGCCGAGCGCGCAGAGCGAGCCGAATTTCATGGTGTTGCAGAGGTCCTCGACGAGTGCGAGGTTTTCGCGCACGCGCTCGCCGTTGATGATCTTCTCGATGGTCTCGACGCCGCGGGTCGAACCGATCCGGCATGGCGTGCACTTGCCGCAGGATTCGATGGCGCAGAATTCCATGGCGAAACGCGCCTGCTTGCGCATGTCGACGCTGTCGTCGAACACGACGATGCCGCCATGGCCGATCAGGCCGTCGCGCGCGGCGAAGGCCTCGTAGTCGAACGGCGTGTCGAACAGCGCGCGCGGGAAGTAGGCGCCGAGCGGACCGCCGACCTGCACCGCGCGGATCGGACGGCCCGTGAACGTGCCGCCGCCGACGTCGTCGACGAGCTCGCCGAGCGTGACGCCAAACGCGGTCTCGAACAGCCCGCCGTGGCGGATGTTGCCGGCGAGCTGGATCGGCATCGTACCGCGCGAGCGACCCATGCCGAAATCGGCATAGGCCTTGGCGCCTTCGGCCAGGATGAAGGGGATGGCGGCGAACGACAGCACGTTGTTGATGACGGTTGGCTTGCCGAACAGGCCCTGATGCGCGGGCAGTGGCGGCTTTGCGCGCACGATGCCACGCCGGCCTTCTAGGCTTTCCAGCAGCGAGGTCTCTTCACCGCAAACGTAAGCGCCGGCGCCGACGCGGACCTCGAGATCGAAGCTATGCGTGGAACCACCAATGTTCGCGCCGAGATAGCCGCCGCGCTTCGCCGCCTGGATGGCCGCATTCATCGTCTCGACGGCGTGCGGATATTCGCTGCGGATGTAGATGTAGCCCTTGGTCGCGCCGACGGTGATGCCGGCGGTCGTCATGCCCTCGATGACGAGGAAGGGATCGCCTTCCATGATCATGCGGTCGGCGAAGGTGCCGCTGTCGCCTTCGTCGGCGTTGCAGACGATGAACTTGCGATCCGCTTTCGCCTGCGCGACCGTCTTCCACTTGATGCCGGTCGGGAAGCCCGCGCCGCCGCGGCCGCGCAGGCCGGACGCGGTTACTTCATTGAGGATCGCTTCCGAGCCGAGCGACAGCGCGCGCTCCAGGCCCTTGTAGCCGCCGTGGGCGCGGTAGTCGTCGAGCGAGCGCGGGTCGATCACGCCGCAGCGCGCGAAGGTCAGGCGGGTCTGGCGCTTGAGCCAGGGGATCTCGTCGGTGGCCCCGAGCCGCAGTAGATGCGGCGTGTTGCTCGCGAGCGCGTCGAGCAGGGAGGGCACATCGGTCTCGGTCACAGGGCCGAACGCGATCCGGCCCTGCGGCGTCGCGACCTCGACCAGCGGTTCGAGCCAGTACAGGCCGCGCGAGCCGGTCCTGACGATCTGGATGGCAATGCCACGCTTGGCTGCAGCCTGCTCCAGCGCCAGCGCGACCTCGTCGGCGCCGACCGCAAGCGCACCGGCATCGCGAGAGACATATAGACGGATGCTCATCGCTGCGCCTCCGCAACGAGAGCATCGATACGCTTTTCATCGAGTCGGCCGATCAGCCGGCCGTCGAGCATCGCGGACGGCGCTGTCGCGCACAGTCCGAGGCAGTAGATCGGCTCCAGCGTGACGCGGTCATCGGCCGTGGTATGGCCGAGCGATACGCCGAGCTTCGCCTCCGCACGCGCAGCCAGCGCGTCGCCGCCCGCCGCCTGACAGGCCTCCGCGCGGCACAGCTTCAGCACATGGCGGCCGGCCGGTTTGTGGCGGAAATCATGGTAGAACGTGAACACGCCATGCACTTCGGCGCGCGACAGATTGAGCGCCTGCCCCACCATGGGAATGGCGGCCGCCGGCACGTAGCCAAACGCCTCCTGAAGCGCGTGCAGGATCACCAGCGTCGCACCTTCCTGCTTGCTGTGTTCGGCGATGATCTCGGCGCCGCGCGTTTCGTCCCAAGGCTCGTAAACCGCTGTCATTCTTCGTTCTCAACCAGAGCGTCTGCTCAGCGCAAACTATTTGGAATCGTTCGAAGATCAATAAAGCTGTCTCATGCTGCGATTGCGGATTCCGATCGATTTGCGATGGCGATCACTCGATCTGAAATTGCAATTGAAGCCGTCCGCCGGGCGGTTTTTGCGTGTTGGAAGGGGGCGAGCATGCTAGCTTGTATGCCACCACACAATTCGAGGGGATGACCGGTTGCTCGACAAGCTTGAACTGTTGCTGGCGCTGGCGAAGGAACGGCATTTCGGACGCGCGGCGGAGGTCTGCGGCGTGACGCAGCCGACGATGTCGACCGGGCTCAAGCAGCTCGAGGAGATCCTCGGCGTGATGCTGGTCCAGCGCGGCTCCCGCTTCCAGGGTTTTACGCCGGAAGGCGAGCGGGCGCTGGATTGGGCGCGGCGGATCGTGGGCGATGCCCGCGCGATGCGTGACGAGATCAACGGGCTGAAGCATCAGCTCTCCGGCGAGATACGTATAGCCGCAATTCCGACCGTGCTCGGCATGGTCGCTGCGCTGACGACGCCGTTCCGCGCCAGACATCCCGAGGTGCGTTTCCGCATCCAGTCCACCACCTCATCGGAGGTGCTGGGGTTGCTCGAGAATCTCGAGGTGGATGCGGGGCTGACCTATATCGAGAACGAGCCGATCGGCAAGGTGCGCACCATCCCGCTCTACAGCGAGAGCTATCGCCTGCTCACCGCGCCCGATGGAATGTTCGGCGATCGCGAGACGGTGACGTGGAAGGAGGTCGGACAGGTGCCGCTGTGCCTGCTGACGCCCGACATGCAGAACCGTCGCATCATCGACCGCGCGTTACGTTCGGTCGGTGCCGAGGCGACGCCGACCTTGACCTCGAATTCGCTGCTCGTGCTGTTCACGCATGTGAAGACGGGGCGCTGGGCCAGCGTGATGCCGGCCAAGCTCGCCGAGACGCTCGGCCTGTCCGATACGGTGCGGTCGATCCCGATCACCGATCCCGACGTCAATTACAGCATCGGCATGGTGATCCCGCAGCGCGATCCGATGACGCCGCTGATTGCGGCGCTGGTCAATGTCGCGCGGGAAGTCGCGCCGTCGCTGCAATCGTAGCCATCAGGCCGCGGCCGATATTCCTGATGCCGACTTGATCGCGTCGCGGGGCAGGGTGACGCGCACGACGGTGCCGACCTCCAGCTTGGAGCGCAGCCGCATCGAGCCGCCGTGAAGCTGCGCCAGCGAGCGGGCGATCGCAAGCCCCAGTCCCGAGCCGTGATAGGTCTTGGTGAGCTGGCTCTCGACCTGCTCGAAAGGGCGGCCGAGCCGCGCCAGTGAATGCGGTGCGATGCCGATGCCGGTGTCGGCGATCATCAGCACGATCCTGTCGTCGAGCTCTCGGCTGCGCACCACGATGCGTCCGCCGTCGGGCGTGAATTTCACGGCGTTGGAGAGCAAATTGACGATGATCTGCTTGGTGGCGCGGCGGTCGGCGACGACGGAGATGGACTTGGCAATGTCGGCGTCGAGCGTCAGGTGCTTGTCCTGCGCGCGGCCGGTGACGACCCGCAGGGATTCCGCCAGCGTCTGCGCCAGGTCGAGCTCTTCCATGTCGAGCTTCATGCGGCCGGCCTCGATCTTGGACATGTCGAGGATGTCGTTGATGACTTCGAGCAGATAATGCCCGCTGGTCAGGATGTCGTGGCAGTATTCCTGGTACTTCTCCGAGCCGAGCTCGCCGAACATGCCCGAGCCCATGATCTCGGAGAAGCCGATGATCGCGTTCAGCGGCGTGCGCAGCTCGTGGCTCATATTGGCGAGGAATTTCGACTTGGTCTGGTTGGCTTCCTCGGCGCGGGTCTTCTCGCGCTGGTATTTCTCGGCGAGATCGGCGAGTTCGCCCGCCTGGCGCTCCAGGGCTGCCTGCGAGCGCTTGAGGTCGATGACGGTGGCGCGCAGGCGTAGATCGTTGTCGACCAGCTTCTGCTCGTGCTCCTTGATGCGGGTGATATCGGTGCCGACCGAGACGTAGCCGCCGTCCTTGGTGCGGCGCTCGCTGATGTGCAGCCAGCTGCCGTCGTCGAGCTGCGCCTCGAAGGTGCGCGCGCCGGGGCCTTGGCTCGCAGTCTCGTTGTGCCGGGTGCGGACCTCGGGCATGCGGCCGACCTCGAGCACGGTCTCGTAAGAAGTGCCGGGGATGACGGCGCTGTCGGGCAGCTTGTGCAGGCGCTGGAAGTGCGAATTGCAGAGCACCAGGCGGTCGCTCGCGTCCCACAGCACGAAGGCTTCGGGGATGGTCTCGATGGCGTCGCGCAGGCGCAGATCGGCTTCCACGGTCCGCTCGGCGAGGCTCTTCTGCTCGGTGATGTCGACGGCGATCCCGATCAGGTGAACGCTGGAGTCCGTCGCGCCGCTGGTCTTTTCGCAGCGGACGCGCAGCCAGATCCAGTGGCCGTCGA
The DNA here is from genome assembly GCF_055811355.1 of Bradyrhizobium sp. WSM4873. Classification (NCBI taxonomy): domain Bacteria; kingdom Pseudomonadati; phylum Pseudomonadota; class Alphaproteobacteria; order Hyphomicrobiales; family Nitrobacteraceae; genus Bradyrhizobium; species Bradyrhizobium sp. WSM4873. The sequence goes on from NZ_JBVVPS010000012.1 coordinate 147,870, forward strand.
CATGCTGCATGCGGAAGGTCTGGTCGATGTGGTCGATCTTCTCGGAGATGAGCTGGTCGGCGATCTCGAACAGGTCGATGTCGTCGGACTTCACCAGCGCGTTGACCTCGCCGAAGGTGAGGAGCTCGTTGCGGCCGTCGAGGCCGAGCATCGAAAACATCGACTGCGACCAGAAGATGCGGCCGCGCGACAGGTCCCAGTCCCACAGCCCGCAGCGGCCGCGGTTGAGCGCGGTGTCGATGCGGCCGCGCACGGCGTCGTTGATCAGGTCGCCCTCGCGGGCACGGGTGGATTGCCAGTGGAAGGCGAAGCCGAGGATCAGGACCACGAAGCCGGTGGTGGCCGACAGCGTTACCGACAGCGCGGCGTCCGAGCCCCAGATCGGCTCGTTGCGCTCCTGGATCACGGTCACGAAGCCGGGCAGCGACTTGATCTGCCGCGAGGTCGCCATTGCGGCGTTGCCGTTCGGCAGCGTCATGTCGGAGATGTTGTCGTCGCGCGGCGGCGCCGCCAGCAGTTGCGCCGTCGTGATTGCGTCGAGCAGGCGGTCGTTGCCCGAGGGATCGCTGTCGATCGGGATGCGGGCGAGGATGCGGCGGTCGAGTCCGGCCGAGGTGACGATGACGTGGCGGCCCGAGGCGGTGCCCCAGGATGGAATGAGATCGGGCAGCAGCGCCGGCAGGCTCTCGATGTTCTTCAGCCGCTCCTGTCGCCCGGAGGTCAGGCGGTCGATACGCTCGGCGAGCAGGTCGGCGAGCGCCGAGATGTCGTGGCGGATCACCAGCCGCTTCTGGCGTGTCTGGTCGACGACCTGCACGAACGCGCCGAGGCAGATCGTGATCAGGAACGCGATGATGAGCGTCGGCACGGCACGGCGCAGCGCAGGCTCCGCGATCAGGAGCCGATGATAGGCAGGTTTCGCGATCGATTGCGCCAATCCTTTGATCGAATCGGATTGGACGCACGCGTTCGCGGCGTCTGCACGCGACATGCCTAAAGCCCCCTGGAAACCTGCTTGCAACTTGAGTTCGGAAGCAGCCCCACATCGCTTCCGAATCATGGTCGATTTGAATCCAGATTTCGCGGGCTGTCGAGAGTCAACGAATCGTTAACGCGAATTTATTCTTATCCAATGCGCAGTTTGTGCGTCGCGCGTCCGCAAAGTTACGTGCGCGGCGAGTCCGAAACGAGAACGTGTGACTCCTCGCACATTCTCCGTCACGCGCGCGGCGGTTCGGCGTGACTGATGACGCGCTTCACGCTCGGGAACGCGCGCCGCAACGCGCGCTCGATCGCGTCGACATGCTCGTGCACCCTGATCACGCTCATCGACGGCTCGGCGCGGCAGTGGAAGTTGACGATCTCGCCGGCGTCAGTGTTGCGGACGCGGACATTGTGGATGTCGTGGATCTCGCCGTCGGCGGCATATTCCGTCAGGGCGGCGGCGATGGCCCGCACCCGTTCCGGTTCAGCATCGGCCCCGAACGGCAGTTCCGGTTCCAGCGGCTCGATGTGGACGTCGACCTCGACGTCCGCGCCGAACTCTTCCTGGATGTTGCGTTCCAGCGTGTTGGCGACGTCATGGGCGGCGTCGAGCTGCATCCCGGCGTCGACCTCGAGGTCGATGCTGACGATCAGCTTGGCGCCGAGATCGTGCACCGTGACGTGGTGGATGGCGAGGCCCGAATTGTGGGCGATGACCATTATGCGGTCGCGCACGGTCTCGTTGTCGCGCGCCACGGGGACTGCGGTGAAGGTGAGGTCGGTATCGCCGAAGGCCTTCTCGACGGCTGCTTGCGCGTTGCGCTTGATGTCCTCGACCCGGTCGATGGGATAAGTCCGCGGCACCTTTGCGATCGTGTCGATAAATGTGGTGGCCCCGACCATGCGCACGCGGAGCCGCTCGACGTCGATCACACCCGGTACGTTGCGGATCGCGGCCGTGGCCGTCTCATGCGCGCCTTCGGGGGCACGGTCGACCAGCGTCTGCACGGTCGAGCCGGCCATGCGCAGGCCGAGCAGGGCGATCATCACGGCAACCGCGGCGGCGGCAGCCGCGTCGCCCCACCAGAAGCCGAGGGCGGCGAGGATCAGGCCTACGATCACGGCGAACGAGCCCATCACGTCGGAGGCGAAATGCAGCGCATCGGCGGCGAGCGCCTGGCTCCTGGTCTCCCGCGCGGCGCGGTGCAGGGCACGGGCGCGCCAGAGATTGACGGCGATGTCGATCACCAGCACCACGAACGGCACGGCCGAAATCGTCGGCGGCGCGGTTCCCTCGCGCAGCCGGCTGTAGGACTCCACCAGGATGCCGCCGGCGAGCACATAGAGCAGGGCGGTGACGCCCAGTGCCGAGACGCTTTCGAGTTTGCCGTGGCCGTAATGATGCTCTTCATCCGCCGGCTTGTCGGACACCCGCACCACCGCCCAGGTGATGATGGTGGCGACCAGGTCGATCGACGAATGCAGCGCCTCGGAGATCAGCGCCAGCGAGCCGATCGCGATTCCGACCGCGAACTTGGCCGCCGCCATGCCGCCACTGGCGAAGATCGAGATCGCTGCGACCGAGGTCTTGTTGTGTTGGGAGCTCATGGCGGGGATTTAGCAGCCTATGACTGAACATCAAGCGACGATCCACAGGCGAAGACGCTAGTGAGTTGCAGGAGCGGGTCAGCCCCGTCATGCCCGGGCTTGTCCCGGGCATCCACGGTCTTTTTCAGCCGCGGCGGTGCGTGGATGGCCGGGACAAGCCCGGCCATGACGAATGGAGAGAGCGCGCCATATGGCCTCTCGCCGCCCGCGGTCACTACAGCGTCACGACGATCTTCCCCAGGTGCTTGTTGGCCTCCATGTGCTCGAATGCCTTGTCGATGTCGTCGAAGGCAAACACCTTGTCGATCGGCAGCTGCAGTTTTCGCGACTCGACCGCGCCCCAGATGTCCTTCTTGACCTCGTCGAAGATCTCACGGACTTCCGCGATGGTGCGGGTGCGGAAGGTGACGCCGACATAATCGATGCGGCGGGCCGCGTGCAGGTCGAAGTTGAAATCGGCATGGGTGCCGCCGAGCCGGCCGACATTGACGATACGGCCTTTTACCTTCGTCGCCGCGAGGTTCTGGCTGGCGACCTTGCCCGAGACCTGGTCAACGATGAGGTCGACACCTTCGCCGTTCGTCGCCTTCAGCACCTCGTCGACCCATGTGTGGTCGGAGGAATCGACCGCGAGGTCGGCGCCATACTCCTTCAGCCGGCCGCGGCGGGTGGCGTCGGTCGAGGAGCCGATCACGAGCCTGGCGCCCTTGAGCTTGGCAATCTGCATCGCCATCAGGCCGACGCCGGAGCTTGCGCCCTGGATCAGCACCGCTTGCCCGGGCTGTACGCCGCCGATGGTGACGACGGCGTTGTGCATGGTCGCGAGCGCGACGGGCAGGGTGGCGGCTTCCTCGAAGTTCATGTTCGAGGGCGCGCGGAACAGCCGGCCGTGATCGGCCAGCGTGTATTCGGCAAACGCCGCGCCGCCCGAGCCCATGATGCGGTCGCCGACCTCGACTCCTTTGGCATCCGGTCCAAGCGCGGCGACCTCGCCGGCCCATTCCATGCCAAGCACGGTCCCAGCACCGCCGGCCGCGCCATGGGCGTGGCCCTTGCGCATGCCGGTGTCGGCGCGATTGAGGCCACAGGCGCGGACCCGGACCAGCACCTGCGTGCCTTCAGGCTTTGGTTCAGCGACTTCGGAAATTGCAGCGCCACCAGGGCCGTAGACATAAGCCTTCATGTATTGCTCTCGCTTCTTGCCGGTGATTATTCCGCAGCCTGCGCTGTCGGATGAACGATCATGCCTTCGAGCCGGCTGCGGATGATGGCCTCCGCCTCGCGCACGATGCGGGAGATCAGTTCGGCGCAGGTCGGGATGTCCTGGATCAGGCCCTGGACCTGGCCCGCCGACCAGATGCCTTCGTCCGAGTTGCCGGTCGCGTAGACCATCTTGCCGCGGGCGCCCGCGACGAGCTCGCGGATGTCCTCGAACTTGGCGCCTTCCTTCTCCATCGCGACGACCTTGGTCGAGATCTCGTTCCTGGCGACGCGGGAGGTGTTGCGCATGGTGCGGAAGATCAGCTCGGTCTCGCGCTCGTCATTGGCGACGATCTTCTCCTTGATGAGCTGATGAATGGGGCTCTCTTTGGTCGCCATGAAGCGCGTGCCCATGTTGATGCCTTCGGCGCCCAGCGCCAGTGCGGCGACCAGGCCGCGGGCGTCGGCAAAGCCGCCGGAGGCGATCATCGGGATCTTGATCTTGTTGGCGGCGGCCGGGATCAGGATCAGGCCGGGGGTGTCGTCCTCGCCGGGATGGCCGGCGCATTCGAACCCGTCGATCGAGATGGCGTCGACGCCCATGCGCTCGGCCGAGAGCCCGTGACGGACGCTGGTGCATTTGTGCACGACCTTGACGCCGTGCTTCCTGAACTCGTCGACATGCTCCTGCGGCTTGTTGCCGGCTGTTTCGACGACCGTGATGCCGCTATCGATGATGGCGGCGCGATATTCGGCATAAGGCGGCGGCTTGATGGCGGGCAGGATGGTGAGGTTGACGCCAAACGGCTTGTCGGTGAGATCGCGGCAGCGGGCGATCTCCTTCCGGAGGTCCTCCGGCGTCGGCTGGGTCAGTGCCGTAATGAATCCGAGCGCCCCGGCATTGGCGACGGCGGCGACCAGCTCGGCGCGCCCGACCCATTGCATGCCGCCCTGGACGATCGGATGCTCGACACCGACGAGCTTGGTGAACCGTGTCTGCAGCATGATCTGTTTCCTCCGCCTGCGTGGCGCTCTGTTATCGTTTGATGACGGCAGGATGCCGCCCGGGTCGGGAAAAGTCTATTGCGCCGGCGTGCTGTGGAGGCGGGGCGATCATGCGGGGAGTGGGGGGATTCCGCAGGGCGGATAATTTGAGCGCACGATTATTGCTCCGTCATCCTGAGGTGCGACCTGCGCGGTGCGTAGCACCGGGTAGGAGCCTCGAAGGATGAGCGGCCACGCTGCGAGAGCCGGGCTGTCGCCCTTCGAGGCTCGCCTCGCGGTGCATTCGCACCGCGCTGCTCACACCTCAGGGTGACGGTGATAGATTTACGCTCGCGGCCGCGCGCAAATTCGCACCTCGTCAATCGCAAGGCACGCCTCCGCCCTCTCGCGGCGCATTCGCCCGAGCTTTGCCTGATCGCATCGCCCTTGTCGTGACAAGGGCGCAGGGAAGGCCGGGCGCCGGCTGGCACCCGCAAGTCCGTGCGCCAAAAGAATGCACACGGGGTGGACCACAGGTCAGCCAATCGCCCGGCCTTCCCTGCGCGATGGTTTTAACGTGTCCTTCGTGCTCTCCCCGGGGAGCGATGCACTATGCCCCCGTCGCCATGCAGATGACTGATGCGCGCGCCCGGTTGGACCGCCACATCACTGCAGGACTTGACGCACAGACCCCGGGCGTCAGGACCACACGACTTGTTCGTCCGCGCACGTCCTCGCTGGGACTTCGAGAGCTGGCGTGTGCTCGCACCCGAAACCATGCGAAGACGCTGTCGGCGCCGTGTCGTAGGCGCGAAGCCTGTGCTCACGGTTTCCCGCCCTGCAAGGCTCGCCGCGCCCGACGCCGTCGCGTCCATCGCTGCCCAACCCGCGGTTCGTGACGATCGCGATCCGCCCCTTGTCCCGGGTCAGGGTGTGTCGTACCTACGACAAATCCGAATTTCGGTAAAGTGGAATATTTTGGCGGGCGGGGATTGACAGGCGGTGCGGGAAATTTGCGGGTGTTTTGCCCGACGGGCAAGAGGGCTTCAGCTATTCCGTCGACAGCCGCACCACCTGGCGGCCGCCGTTCATTTCCTTGAGGCTGTTGACGAAGTTTTCGGGGCGCTGCCAGCGGTAGGGGACCTTCAATCCCATGTACTCGGCGATGTCGCCGATGAAGCCGGTGCAATTGGTGGTCTCGGCGTTCCAGACCGGCGAGCTCGCCTGCAATTTCTTGATATAGGCAAACACGCGCTTGGCGTCGGCTTCGTTCAGATAGACGCGGTAGTTCGCGGTCAAATAGTCCGGGTCGAGATCGCCGTAGCTCGCGCCGGTCTCCGCCGGCACCCAGGTGAGGTGACCGAGCACATAGGCCCAGGTGTCGCCGGCCGGCGTGAGCCCTGCCACCTCGACGGCGCGCTCGCTGGTCTTGCCGTACCAGACGAAGGCGTGGCCCCAGCTTGCGGCCGTGCGGGCGCGGAAATCGACGTAGTACGGACCTTTCTCCGCGCGCGCGACTGCGCGCCGCGTCGTTTGCAGCGCCGGCCGTGATGCGGTCTCGGTCGTGGCAAGCGCGTTTGCCTCAGCAACGCGCTTGTTCGCTTCGTGGGCGCAGGCCGAGGGCGTCGTGCACGCGAGCAGGGCCGCGAGCGCGAATCCCGCAAGGATGCAGGGTCCGGATCGATCAGGTTTGTTCGTCACGCTATGCCCCTCGACTGTCGGCCACTCACGCAGAGTCCAGCTTTGCTTCCGCGCGTATTTCGCTGCGCGTCAGTAGCGCGCCGCGACGGGGCCGGGCGCCTTGCCGATCGGGGCCTTTCCAACCGGGCTCTTGCCAATAGGCATCTTGCCGATCGGCGCCTGCTCGGAATAGACGGGAACGGGCTGGCGGCGCGGCAGATCCGCAGCATTCGCAACCGTCACCAGAGCAAGCGTAGCACCCACAACAAATACAATCTTCTTCACAGTCACACCCCTAGAAGGTTTGGTCCAAACACGGCACCGCCGTGCCCCCAGACACGCCTCACAGAAGGGCGGCCGAATGCGTCTACAGTGCGGCATCCGCGCGACATGTTGGCGGCATCTGCCGTGCGCGCCGAGATGTGATGTGTCCAGATGCTTCGGAGTGGCGCCGAGCGCTCCTCACCGGTCGGCGCTCAGGCGAAAATTCATCTCGACCTTTGCGGATGGCGTGCCCTCCGCAACGTGCCAGTCCGAATAGCCCGGTGTCGGATCTGGATCGGAGGAGAGATCGAGCCGCCACGATTGTGGGGGCTGGTTGGGCAAAGTGAGGGTGACGAGGCGGTGGGGTGTTTTGTACATCAGCGAGGCGGAGGTGAGGATCACCTGACGATCGCCGTCATGACCATGCCAGCGATTGGTCAACTCGGCCACGGTATATCCCTGTCGTTCCTGCACCTCGATCCGCACGTCCTCCCTTGCCGGCAAGGTCATGCCGGCTGGCAGCTTGAACTGGAGCTCGAGCGTCATGAAGCCGTGCGAGAGGGTGGGCGAGCGGACGAATTCGTACCACGCCCACCAGCCGAGCCCCGCAATCAGCAGCACAAGCGTGACGGCAAAGGGAAACGAGATGCGGCTGCGGGAGGCCGCTGCGGTGCCGGGCACCTCCGCGTCGGACGGAGAGACGCTCTCTCTGACGATGCCGATCCTGCTGAAGAGCCACAGGCCGACAATAAACCCGATGACACCGCCGATCGGCCCGATCTGGAAGAAGGCCCCCATGGCGGTGCCGCCATCCCGGTCCGGCCCCGCGAGCGTCGCCACCAGGATCGCAAGTCCGGACCAGCCGGCCAGCATGCCGACGAGACCAGACAGAAGGCCGAGGATGAAGCGCATGGGGGATTAGTCGCGCCGAGAGAGATCGCGGTTCGAGCTCGACGCTTGTTTCGATCGTAGCTCGGATGAGTGAAGCGGTATCCGGGGTCTTTGCGCATCGCGCGCCCCGGATGTCGCTACGGACTGCCTTCACCCGATCCGGTTCAGGCTATTCCGGATCGTGGAGAAGATGCCGCCGATGTCTTTTCGCAAGCCGTCGAGCGCGTTGAAATTGTCGAAGATGCGGGCGAGGCGGTCCTCGACCTCGCGTTTGCTCCTGGTCAGCGCGTCGACGCGCGAGGCGAGGCTGACGTCGCCGCTCGCCTCGATCTCGCCGACGGTTTTGGCGAGGAGGTCGCGCGTCGTGCCGACGTCCGCGATCATCGCCTCGATGCCGAACACGGGCGCCTTCAGTGGGACGAGGTCAGCCTGCGACTTCGACAGCTCCGTCTTGAAGGCGTTCAGCGTCGCCAGCGTTTCCTGTAACGCGCCGAGGCGCTGGCGCGACTGGAGAACAAAATCGTTCAGCGCATTCTGGCGGTCGGCAAGCGTATTGCCCTCGGCGTCGATCTCGACACCGGCGAGCGAGCGTTCGAGCTGGGCCCGGCGCTGGCCGAGCTCTTCGAAATCGAGCCCGATGCCTTTGAGGATGTGGAAGCTGTCCTCGATGCGGGCCAGGCGCTGCTCGATCTCGATCTTGTTCTTCGACAGTATCTCGACGCGGGTGCTAAGCGGCGCTTCGCCGCCGGTTTCGAGCTCGTCGACGCTCATGGTGAGGCGCTCATGGCTGAGGCCCAGCTCGCCGATCAAGGCATTGAGGCCGGCGTCCGACGCGCGCAGCGGCACCAGCTCGGCGTGGGACTTCGCCAGATCTTCCTTGTACTGGTTCAGGGTCGCAAAGGTGTTCTGGACCGTGCCGACCCGGGATAGCAGCGTCGATACGTCGCGCGCGATGTCCTTCAGCCGGTCGGCGAGGTTGTTCTTGCGGTCGTCGGTTTCGAGGTCGTGCAGCGAGCGTTCGAGCTGGTTCTGGCGGTCACGGATCTCGGTGAAAACGGGCTCGACTGCGCGGCGCTGCTCGGCGGCCTTGCCGACCATGTCGCGCAGTTCCTGCTGGCGCCGGCGGATTTCGGCGAGCTGGTCGTGCATGTCGGTGGATTCGTTGCGGCCCCGCTGCAGCAGGGCGCGCTGCTCGGTCTCGCCCAGCTTGTCGTGCAGGGCGGAGACGGCCTCCCGGGGATCGCTCTCGATCAGGTGCTGGACGGTGGCGTCGAGGTGGTTCTGCAGGGCGTGGGCGACGACGACGTCCTCGCGGGTCTTCTTGAGACGATCGCGCAATGTGTCGAGGCGCCGGTCCTGGCGCGAGAACAGCCAGGCGGAGGCGCCGATCAGTGCCAGCGCCAAGGCCAGGATCGCGCCGGTCGCAAACCGCTGCGGGACTGGCAGGCCTCCGAACCAGGTGGGCAGGTGGCCGACATCGTAACCGAGCGCCTGCTGGGCGAAGATCGCGATGGCAGCGAGCAGAACAAACCAGGCAACCAGGAAAAACAGCCACATCGTGACTTCCTCACGCCGGCACACATTATCGCCATAATTGCTATTGGAGAGCGGAACCGAGATCAAGGGCGGCGGGGGCTTGCCGGATAGGTCCGGTCGCACGATCCACGGCTGAATGCGTCAGCCGATCGGCGGAGTGCGGTGTGAGGTTGCCGGGTTTCCCTCTGCGGGGCGGCGCTGGCTCATTCCGCCGTCATTCCGAAGCGCGAGCCCGGAATGACAGATTGCGCTACAGCCGAAACTCGTTGGTCAATTCGCCGATGCCGTCGATCGCGACGGTTACCGTGTTCACCGGCTCTTTCATCACGCCGACGCCGACCGAGGTGCCGACGGCAATGAGGTCGCCGGGGAGCAGGGTCATGTCGTGGGAGATCCTGCTGACCAGCTCCTGCGCGGTGAAGATCATGTCCGATATCGGATAGTTCTGCCGCTCCGCGCCGTTGAGGATGGTGCGGACCACCAGCCTGGCCGGATCGAGACCGGTGGCAATGACGGGGCCGAACGGGCCGTAATCGTCGATGCCCTTGGCCCGCGCCCATTGCGGGAAGGTCGGGTCGCTGGTCAGGATATCGTTGGCCGTGATGTCGTTGACGCAGGTGTAGCCGAAGATGCAGCCGTCCGCTTCCGCCGGCGACACCCGCGCACAGGTCTTGCCGATGACGACGCCGAGCTCGCCTTCATAGGTGGTCTTGCCGTCGTAATAAGAGGGACGGCGGATCACCGCGCCGGGTGTCGTGATGCTGGTGGTGGCCTTCAGAAGATAGAGCGGCTCCGGCGGCTCGGGCTGGTTGAGCTTGGCCGCGAGCGCGTGAAAATTGTTCCAGAGCGCGACGATCTTGCTGGGCGCGCAGGGCGCGAGCAGTTCGACCTCCGACAGCGCCAGCGTCTTGCCGGTGGCTGCATGGCTGCCGAACATGTCGCCCTCATGCACGCTGATGCCTGACGAATTCAGCGTGCCGAAGCAGGTCGCACCGCTCTTGCGGAAGCGGAGCCATCGTTTGACCTCGCCAGCCATCATGCCACCGCCAGTGCGCGCGGATCCGATGGCGTCGAGATGCCGTCGTAGAGACCGGCGATGCGGGCGCGCTGGGTGACCATCGCCAGCACGGAATCGAGCGCGGGGGTGGCGATGCTGGTGAGGCGGCCCATCTCCTGCACGACGGTGACGAGCGGGTCGATCTCCATCGGGCGTCCGCGCTCGAGATCCTGCAGCATCGAGGTCTTGTGCGCGCCGACCTTGCGGGCGCCTTCGATGCGGCGCTCGACGTCGACACGGAATTTGACGCCGAACGTCTCGGCGATGCGTTGCGTCTCCATCATGATCGCGCGCGACAGCGCGCGGGTGGCTGGATCGGTGCAGATCACGTCGAGCGTTGCATGGGTGAGTGCGCTGATCGGGTTGAAGCAGACGTTGCCCCACAGCTTGAGCCAGATCTCGTCGCGGATGCGATCGAGCACCGGCGCTTTCAGCCCGGCTGCGACAAAGAGATCGGCGAGGCGTTGCACGTCCGGAGTGGTCTCGCCGGAGGGCTCGCCGAGCGGAAAGTTGTTGCCGTAGACGTGACGGATCACGCCGGGCGCCTCGATCTCGGTGGCGGGATAGACGATGCAGCCGATGGCGCGTTCGGCGCCTATTTCGCGCCACTGCCGTCCGCCGGGGTCGATGCTCTCCAGCGTCGAATTCTCGTATTGGCCGCCGTGCTTGTAGAAGTACCAATAGGGGATGCCGTTGACGGCGGTGACGATGCGGGTATGGGGTCCGAGCAGCGGCTGCATTGTCTCGATCACGCCGGTGATCGAGTGCGCCTTCAGCGTGATGATGATGTAGTCCTGCACGCCGAGCTCGGTGGGATCATCGGTGCAGCGCGGATGCACGGTGTGCTTCTCCTCGCCCGCGAGCAGGGTCAGGCCGCGCTCGCGCATCGCGGCAAGGTGCGCGCCGCGTGCGACCAGGCTGACGTCGGCGCCCGCGCGCGCGAGCTGAACCCCGAGATATCCGCCGATTGCGCCGGCGCCGTAGATGCAGATCTTCATGGAATCCTCGCGAAGCAGCGGAAGCCGGATTTCGGGACGAAAGATCCGGTCCGGCTCGGAAGGGTCCGAGCCGGGTCCGGTAGTCGCAGGGGAAGTGAGGCGCTCTAAGCTGCTTGCGGCGTGCCGTTGATCGCTTCGTCCATGAAGGACGCGATGTCACGCATGCTGATGACCGAGACGAGGCTGTAATCATCGATGACAGGCAGGTGCCGGATGTGATTCCGGTTCATGAGATGGCGAACGTGCTCGATCGTGTCGCTCGACGTGCAGGACACGAGCTGCTGCACCAAGACGAGCTGCGAGACCTTGACGTTGACGGCATTGGCGCCGTGCTCGGCAACGGCGCGCACGACGTCGCGCTCGGTGAACATGCCGACCGCGGTATTACCCTCGGAGCGGACCACGTCCTTCACCACCAGTGCGCTGATATTGTTGGCGCGCATCAGCTTGGCGGCGATACCCACCGTTTCGTTCATTCGCACCGTGACAACGCGCGGTGTCTTCTTGCGCAGAATGTCTCCGACCAGCATTGCAACCTCCCTGGGTGAATGATGAAGCAAGTGTGGTATACATAATACCAATCGTCAAGCGTTCGATTTGGCTGATCCGCAAAATCTTGCGGCAGCAATGCTGACATTTGCCGTCAGCCAAAAAGAAAGGGGCGCATCGCTGCGCCCCTGTGTCACCCGTGCAAGGTGCGTGTTCGTTATGCCGTCTCGGTCTTGGCGTTCCCCGTCGCGGCGTTGGCGCTCTCGGCTTCCTTGCCGAGGATGAAGGAGCGGCGCATCGGCTTGATCACGAACAGCGCCATCAGGGCCGCCGTCGCGTTCAAGGCGACCGCGACCACGAACACGGCCTTCCAGCCATACGTGGCCGAGATCACGCTGGCCAGCGGAACGAGCAGGGACGCCGTCCCCTTCGCGGTGTAGAGCATGCCGTTGTTGGTGGTTGCGAATTTCGAGCCGAAGGTGTCGCCGCAGGTCGCCGGGAACAACGAGTAGATCTCGCCGAACACGCCGAAATAGACCGCGGTGGCGAGCACGAAAACGACAGGCACGTGGCCATAGGCGGACAGCGTCAGCAGCATCAGCGCCGCGGTGCCGAAGGCGATGAACATGGTGTGCTCGCGGCCGATCGTGTCGGAGACGAAGCCGAAGAAGGGCCGTCCGAAACCGTCGAAGATGCGGTCGAGCGAGATCGCAAACGTCAATGCCGCCATCTGGAAGCCGGCGAGCGTGACCGGCGTGTCGGCGATCTTGAAGTCGTGCGCGATCGGAGCGATCTGCGCCGCGGTCATCAGGCCGCCGGAGGCGACCATGACGAAAACGAGATACATCACCCAGAAAATAGGGGCGCGCAGCACCTGGGGCGGGGTGAAGTCGATCTTGGTCTGCGGCAGATTGAGCTGCTTCTTCTTCGGCGGGATCGAGATGCGCGGCGGCTGGATGAAGAAGGCGAGCACGAAGACGATCACGCCCTGGCCGATCCCGAAGGTGAGGAACGCGTGCTGATAGCCGCTCGTTGCGATCATGGCCGCGATCGGCACGACGGTGAGTGCAGCGCCTGCGCCGAAGCCGGCGGCGGTCGCACCGGCCGCAAGGCCCCGGCGATCGGGAAACCATTTCAGCGCGTTGCCGACGCAGGTGCCGTACACCGCGCCCGCGCCCATGCCGCCGATGATCGCGGCCGCGTAGAGCAAGGTGAGGCTATCGGCATAGGAGTTGAGAATCCACGACAGCGCGATCATGACGCCGCCGAACATGACGACGATCCGCGGGCCGTATTTGTCGACGAACCAGGCCTCGATCGGCACCAGCCAGGTTTCGGTGACGACGAAGATGGTGAAGGCGAGCTGGATCGCGGCGCGTCCCCAGTGGTGCGCGTGATCGATCGGATCGACGAACAGCGTCCAGCCGTATTGCAGGTTGGCGATCATCGCCATACAGACGATGCCCATGACCAGCTGAAGCCAACGGAAACCTGTGCGAAGAGGCGCGGCCGTGACGGCGCCATCGGTGCTGGAAATCATCAAAAACCTCCCGAGCGCCTGTCTGGTTCGGCACCGGTCGCAAGATGACCTGATGTCGCAATATTGTGGCTTATCGTCGCAAGCGCAGTGGCGAGCTTGGTATACCATATTCCAGATTGCAAGCCTTATCTTGGCGCGCGGGCGACAAAATGCGAGTTCCGTTTGCACCACGGCGGGATCGCCGAAGCTTCGCGCAAAACGAAAACGCCCGGCCGCGAGGCCGGGCGTTTTGCGCGAGAAGCGCTTTGGAGTGCGTCAGACGGTCGATTGCGCGACCACGACCTTGCGCCAGGGCTTGAGCACCGCGATCGCCAGCGCCGAGGCCAGGATGTTGGCGCCGGCCGCGATGATGAACACGTTGTCCCAACTGCCAGACGACTGCTGCATGTAGTTGCCGATCGGGACCAGCAGCGCGGCCGTACCCTTCGCGGTGTAGAGCAGGCCGGCATTGGTGGTCGCGAACTTGGCGCCGAACGTATCGGTGCAGGTCGAGGGGAACAGCGAGTAGATCTCACCCCAGGCGAAGAACACGAAGCCCGAGAGCAGCACGAACCACAGCGGATCGTGGCCCCAGAGGTATAGCATCCAGATGCCGATACCTTCCATGCCGAAGGCGATGAACATCGTGTTCTCGCGGCCGATCATGTCGGAGATCCAGCCGAAGAATGGACGCGTCAGGCCGTTGAGCACGCGGTCGATGGTGGCCGCGAAGGTCACCGCGGTCATCGTCACCGCCATCAACGTGACCGGCACGTTGTCGATCTTCCAGTCGGCCGCGATCGGCTTCAAATTGGCCGTCACCATCAGGCCGCCGGCGCCGACGATCACGAACATGAAGTACATCAGCCAGAAGATCGGCTGGCGCAGTACCTCGGTCGGCTGATAGTTGCGGCGGCTCTGTTGCAGATTGGCGTTCGCCACCACGCTGGGCACCTGGCCTGCCTTCGGCGCCAGCAGGAAGAAGGCGAGAATGCAGATGATGATGCCTTGTCCGAGGCCGAAATAGAGGAAGGTGGTCTGGAAACCGCTGTCCTTGATCATGGCCTGGATCGGCGCAACGGTCAGCGCAGAGCCTGCACCGAAGCCCGCGGCCGTGATGCCCGCGGCAAGACCGCGCTTGTCCGGAAACCACTTCAGCGCGTTGCCGACGCAGGTGCCGTAGACGCCGCCGGCGCCGATGCCCGCAATGATCATGCCGAGATAGTAGCCGTTGAGCGTGGTCGCCTGCGCGTTGATCGCCCAGCCGGCGGCGCAGAGCACGCCGCCGACCAGGACGACGAGGCGCGGACCGTATTTGTCGACGAACCATCCTTCGATCGGCACGAGCCAGGTCTCGAACAGGACGAACAGGGTAAAGGCCCATTGGATCGACGCACGATCCCAGCCGAACTTCTTCTGGATGTCGGGGACGAAGAACGTCCAGCCGTATTGATAGTTGGCGATCATCACCATCGCCGCGACGCCAACCGCCAATTGCGCCCAGCGATACGTGTCGCTAACGCGCGCGGCTGTAGGGGCGGTTGCTTGCACCATGTCCGTCATAAAGCCTCCCGTGGCGCCTCTCATTTTTCTGCGAGCGCTGGAACGGCATTCTTGTATGCATTATGCCAAGCTTCAAGCGCTGGTCCGGTCACCGTGCGCAAATGCCGCAGGACCTTGCCCGGTTGCGGCTGTGACTCAGGACGGCACAAGTAGAAATGGCCCCGTCATCCGGGGCCATTCATCAAAAGTAGTATGCGAACCGGTTTAAACCGTGCCGCTGCGCGGCGGCGCGGGATGGGCCCGCTTACAGGCCGAAGCGTGGCAGGTCCCCATTGTGATTCGAGATCTTGGCGCTCGCCATCAGGAGGCGGTCGATCGTGGCCATCAGGCGGGCGAACAGCGAGGAGGAGGGCGTGAGAGCGACGGAAGCGGTCTTGGACATCGGAAATCCCTTTCTTGAGACGGTCAGTGCTGCTGTCTCATTTCGAAGGGCAATCTATGTATACCAGATGCCAATGTCCATGCATGCCATTGCATGGCAGCATTTAGCTCTTCGCATTGCAGCATAACAATCCGTTAAATCGGTTGATTTGAGTGCGACGTGCCCAAAACCCGCCGAAACTGAATCATTTGACCGCCAATGTCCAAAATCGGAGCCTTGGCAGCGGTGCACGAAGCCGCTAGTGGTCTGCCCTCTTCCAATCATCTGTCAGAGTGGTTCATGTCGAGCGCCTCGCCCGCCGTCTCGATCGGCATCGATTTTGGGACCAGCAACACGGTCGTGGCCCTTGCGGCGGACGACCGCCGGGTCGAGGCCATCCGCTTCGACCATGGCGGACAGCGCCACAGCGTCTTCGTGTCGGCGCTGTGCTTCTGGGAGGACCGGCCGGGAGCCGGCGCCCAGGCCGAAGGTGGTCCGTGGGCGATCGAGCAGTTCCTCGAAGGACGGCATGTCTACCGCTTCCTCCAGTCGTTCAAGACCTTTGCCGCGAGCTCCAGCTTCAACACCACCCAGGTGTTCCGGCAGCGCTACAAGTTCGAGGATATTTTGGCGGCGTTCCTGCGGACGCTGGCGCGCCATGGCGGCGATAAATTCGGCTTCGAGACGTCCACCATTACGGTCGGTCGCCCCGTCCGCTTCGCCGGCGGCAATCCCGACGAGGCGCTGGCGATGCAGCGCTACCGGGCCGCGTTCGAGCGCCTTGGCGCCGGCCACGCCCGCTATGTCTACGAGCCCGTGGGCGCAGCGTTCGCCTTCGCCCGCCGGCTCGAGCGCGATGCGACCGTGCTGGTTGCGGATTTCGGCGGCGGCACCAGCGATTTCTCGGTGATGCGGTTCTCGCGTGCCGGCGGCGCCTTGCGCGCCGAGCCGCTCGGCCATGCCGGCATCGGGATTGCGGGCGACACCTTCGATTACCGCATCGTCGATCACGTCGTCTCGCCGCGGCTGGGCAAGGGCTCGAGCTTCCGCTCGTTCGACAAGGTGCTGCCAATCCCCACCGGCCACTACACCAACCTCGCGCGCTGGCATCAGCTCGCGATGATGAAGAGCAACGGCGACCTGCGCGAACTCCGGGAGCTTGCGCGCACCGCGGTGAAGCCGGCTCTGCTCGAGGATTTCATCACCATCGTCGATCTCGACCTCGGCTTTTCGTTGTACCGCGCGGTGTCCGACGCCAAGGTCGCTTTGTCGGCGCAGGACCAGGTGGAGTTCCGCTTCAGGGGCGGTGGGGTTGACATCGGCTCGACCATCACGCGGAAGAATTTCGAAGCTTGGATTGCCGACGACGTCGCGAGGCTCGGGGCCACCGTCGACAAGGTGCTGGGCGAAGCCGGCATCACCGCGCGCGAGGTCGAGAAGGTGTTTTTGACCGGCGGCACGTCCTTCGTGCCGGCTGTCCGAAGACTGTTCGCAGAGCGGTTCGGCAACGAACGGCTGATGTCGGGCGACCAGTTCGAGTCGATCGCCTACGGCCTTGCTTTGATCGGGCACAGCCCGGACCCCGACCGCTGGACCGCAAGCGGCGGGGTTGCGCCGAAGGCAGGGGCGTAGGCTCGCTGAGATGACACTCGATCGTTCGTGAGCTGGCCATCGCACTAGGCGGCCGTTTGGCGGCCCATCCTTCGAGACGTCCGCCTTTGGCGGGCCCTCAGGATGAGGTCGGAGTATGTGGCTGCAGTCTTGACGAGCCCTGTTGCCGCTAGCCTCATCCTGAGGAGACCGCGGAGCGGTCGTCTCGAAGGACGAGGCGCTCGCTCCGCTGCAGACGCTATTGCTTGATCTCAGGCTCGACGAGCTTCGCCAGATTGCGCAGCGATTCCTGCCAGCCGAGATAACAAGCCTCCGGCGGGATGACGTCGGGGATGCCGGCCTGCGTGATATCCAGCTCGGTGCCGACGGATACTTTCTTCAGGATCACGGTCACCTGGATCTCGCCCGGCAGATGGGGGTCGTCGAACCTGTCAGTGTAGCGGAGACGTTCGCCGGGGACGAGCTCGAGATATTCGCCGCCGAAGGCGTGGCTGTTGCCCGTCGTGAAGTTACGGAACGACATCTTGAACGTGCCCCCGACCTTCGGCTCGAAATGATGCACGGTGCAGGTGAAGCCGTTCGGCGGAAGCCATTTCGCCAGCGCATCCGCCTCCAGGAAGGCGCGATAGACTTTCTCAGGGCTGGTCGTCAAAACGCGGTGCAGGCGCACAGTGCTGGGCATGATCATCTTCCTCATGAATCGCCGGGCTCGACGTCAGCGTCTATTGCCCATTCATGTCTAGATGACGGATCGGATACCGCCGATCCGACAGGGCGTCTCGAATTTTTTTGATGGATGATTGGCACACCGCCGCCACGTCGTGCGGCGTCATGGCGAATGCGAGATTGTAGCCGGGGATCGTCGGATTGTTCCGCCCGCCTGCGACTGATGCGCCGGCGGCGAGAGCTGGCCGGCGATCACGCGCTCGACTGCATCGGTTGCACTTATTGATCGAGGCGAATCTGCGCGGTTTTGACAATGTCCTGCCAGCGCGCGATCTCTTCGGTCATCCGCCGCTTGAGAGATTCGGGGCCTCGCTGGTCCGGCGGTGGCAGGATCAAGCCTACCAGTTCAAGCCGTCTCCGCACGCCGTCATCGTCGAGCGCCGCGCGAAGCGCATCCGAGAACCGGTCGCGAATGGCGTCAGGGGCGCCTTTCGGCAGGTAGAACGCGAACCAGCTCGATGCCACAAACCGTGGAAGCCCGGCTTCCCGGGCCGTCGGTGTGTCCGGCAATTGCGGAACCCGTGCGGCGGCCGATACGGTCAGAAAACGCAGATTGTTGTCACCCAGGAAGGGAAGAACGTCACCCAACAGTCCGCAGCTGAAGTCGCTGCGGCCCGCGATCAGGTCGGTCATCGCCAGCGCTGATCCGCGATAAGGCACCTCCACCGGCTTGAATCCGATCACGGAGGTGAACAGCAGACAGCTGATGTGGCTGATCGAACCGACGCCCGCATGGGCCAAGGTGAGGTCCGGGCCACGCGCCTTGGCGATCGCGATGAACGACGCCATGCTGTCCGCGCCAAGGTCGCGGCGAGCGACGATGAGGATCGGCGTTTCCGCGACCAGGCCAATCGGCGTGAAATCAACCAGCGGGTCGTAACGGAGATTCGGATATAGCGCGACCGATGCCGCATGCGTGCCGACGTGACCGCTGACCAGCGTATAACCGTCGGGCGCGCTTTTCGCGACGCGCGTTGAGCCGGTCGTGCCGCCCGCCCCGGCGATGTTCTCGACAATGATCGGCTGCCCGAGTTTTCGCGACATGTGTTCGGACACGATCCGGCTCATCACGTCATTCGGGCCGCCGGCCGCGAACGGGACGACCAACGTGATCGGCCGTGACGGGAACGGCGACTCGGCCTGTGCCGCATTCAACATTGCCAGCACCGCAGCTGCGACGAGGCCCATGCGCTTGCGCTTCAAAATCATATGGCCTCACTCCGCATCAATGGCGTCGCCTTGCACCGCCGCGAGAACACGATCGACCTCACGGCCGGACAGGCCGATGTATCGGGCCGGATCCGCAGCCGCCTCGATCTCATGGGGCGCGATGTGCGCCGTCACGGCTGGATCGCGCGAAAGGCTCTGGGCTAGTGTCAGGCCCGAGGCGATGGCGTGCGTGCATGCCGCACTCACCATTTCGTGCGCATGATGGCGCCCGACGTGGGGAGCCAGCGCCATCATGACGGCCTCTGCGGCGATGAGACCCTGTGTCCGACCGAGATTGGCCTGCATCGCATCGGGCCTGACGACCAGTCCGCTGCAGAGGCGAACAGCGTTGTCCATGGCCCGGGAGACCAGCACGAACGCTTCCGGCAGCAGCGACCATTCGGCCTGCCACGGTCCCGTCGCCCGTTCATGGTCGTGGACCGAAGCGTCGAGCATGGCGCTCGCGAGCCGGCGCAACGACAGTCCGGTGCTGAGAATCTGCTCGCAGATGATCGGGTTGCGCTTGTGCGGCATGGTGCTGGAGGCGCCGTGGCCCTGGCCGCCTGGCTCCAGCACTTCCCCGACCTCAGTCTGCGCCATCAACACGACATCGGTCGCGATCTTGCTCAGGGTCGCGGAGATCAGCCCAAGCAGGCAAACCGTCTCGGCCAAACCATCGCGCGCGGCGTGCCATGCCACCAAGGGCTCGCCGAGTCCGAGTTCGCTGGCTAGCGCAGCGCGGACGCGGTCGCCATCGTCGCCAAGCGATGCGAAAGTGCCGACCGCACCGCCGAATTGGACCTGGAGGACTCTTGGTTTGAGTTCGGCGAGACGTTGCCTGTGGCGCAGCAGGCCCGACAGCCAGACGGAAACCTTGAATCCGAAGGTTATCGGAATCGCGTGTTGAAGTTTGGTCCTGCCGACCATGGGCGTATCGCGGTGAGTACGCGCCAGATCCGCAAGCGTGGATATCAGGCGCTCCAGGTCGCGGTGGATGAGCTCGAGCGCGTCGCGTATCTGCATCACGAGCGCGGTGTCCATGATGTCCTGACTCGTGGCACCCCAATGGACGAATTCGCCATGGGGGTTGCCGGTAAGCCGGATCAACTGCTCGACCAAATTCACGACCGGCAAGCCGGCGCGCAAAGTGCCCGCGGCCAATTCGTCGAGGTCGAGTAGTTCAGTACGTGCAGCGGAGGCGATCGCAGCAGCAGCCTCGACAGGAATCACACCGAGCTGCCCTTGTACCTTCGCCAGCGCGACCTCGACCAGGAGCATGGAGTCAAGGGAATTGCGCTCACCGAAAATGGTGCGCATCGGGGCGGTGCTGAAAATATCGGCGAGGTGACGGCTGCTGAAGACCGTTCCGGGCTCGAAACTCAGCATGGCCGGGTCGCCATCATGGATGACCGAACGCGTGCGCGTTCAAACGAGCCGGCAAGCCTCAATCCGAGCTCATGAATGGCGACTCTTACCTTGCGGGCGCATGGCGATGTCTGATTAAAAAATAGCCGCATCAGTCAGCATCGGTCCCTCCGTCGTCGCGCTCCATTGCGCGCCGTACGGCTTGGTATCGATCAAGCCTAGGTTACCCCCTCGTTTTGTAAAAATGCATTATTGCGATACATGCGTTCTGAATTGGAGAACGCCGTAGAGCGCCCCCAACACTCGAAATTCGGATATCGCGCCCGTGTCATGTTGGGTTGCAGGTCGTTGCCGAGAGCAGTTGCGGCGATTGATGAGCGCTGGATAGCGCGGCGTCCCCTACCTACCGCCGGGGCCCGAGGCGTTAAATTCGGTCAAGCCTTGCAAATGGCGAGGATGAGGTATACGTTGAGGCTGTTCGTTCAGCCGCTGTGCCTTGTTGAATGCGCCCGCGGGCTCCTTTTCCATAGACATCGACGAATAGAATTTGTTCTGCGTGACGATCACGCGGAACCTGCGCGTATGCGCTTTGGAGAAGAAAATGACGACAGGTACTGTGAAGTGGTTTAACGGCCAGAAGGGCTTTGGATTCATTCAGCCGAACGACGGCGGCAACGATGTGTTCGTTCACATCAGCGCGGTCGAGCGGGCTGGTCTTGCAGGTCTCGCTGAAGGCCAAAAGGTCAACTTCGAGCTCAAGACCGACAAGATGCGGGGCAAGGTCAGCGCTGAGAATCTCTCGCTGGCCTAAAGCCTTGGTGCCGTTTCACGGATGTACTGAAACGGCCATGCCACCCGCTCGATCTCCGGATTGAGCGGGTTTTTGTCCGTTGCAGAGCAGGGTGAATAATGAGCGCCAAGAGACCGGCCGAACCGTCACCCGAAAGCATCGCGCGTTCTAATCGTCAGCGTTTGGCCGCTGAGGAAGGCGCTCGGGCGATGGTGGATGTTGGAAAGCAAGCCGTCGATGTTCGCAAGAACATGGCGCGGCTTCGAGAGCTGCGCGAAGCCAAGGAAGCGGCCGACGCCGCCCTTCAGGCATCGTTGCCCGCGGCCACTCCAACGAAGCGCAAGAAGAAGGTGACGCCATAGCTGCCTTCCGTTGCGGCGACGACAATTCGGAGAGGGCCGATCACATGCCAAAGAGTGCGGGTCGTGCCTAGAATCAAGTCGGATGGCGGTGGCACCATCACCTTCTTTCTCGCGCTTGGCGCGGGCCGACAGATGTGCCGTCTTGCGACGACGTTCCTGACGCAGAAGCAGGCTTTCAGTTATCTTCGCAAGAACCGGACCGAGTTCGAGCGCATGGCGCGGGCGCAGCTCGCTTCTGGTGCAGTCGAAGACGGAATCATCGTGCTTTCGATGCTGTAGGGCAGGCGCAGAGTTCGGTGCCGCGCCTTCAGCGCAATCCGCGGTCGGAGTCTGGGACCGACGCTCTTATTCGGAGCCGCTTCCCGGCTTCGCCTCCCGGGCCAATCGCTCCGCTTTTAGCCGTTCGCGATTCTCGTTGAAGGAGTTCTGGTCCTTCGCATAGTCATTGATCGGCTTCTGCGTTGTCGCCGGCTTGAACGCCTTGTTGGCTTCACGCTTGGCGCGATCAGAGGATTGATCTTTCGACATTTGAGCTCTCAATTTGATCAACGAGCGTGGTCCTGGCGAGCGCCGGACGCGACGCCGCCCGTGCCTGAACTGAAGGGCCGACTTGCCACCCTCGCAAGCGAAGGCAACCAGTTCTTCAGCGTGGGGCAGGTTCTTTGCGGGGCGTGCTGCACTCGCTGTGGAGATGGCATGCTGGCATTTCGGGCATGCTCGCATTCCCGGGAGCACGCCGGTCGAGGGAGCAACGGCCGGCCACCGCGTCTGTTCCTCGCGAACCAATGTTTAATCCAGCCTTCGCGGCGCGGCAAGCGTGCCGATCGTGCGATGCAGCCACTTTGCGCGCCAACAAAAAGGCCGCCGAAGCCGGCGGCCTTTCGGGTCGTGAGATAAGGCCGCTTACTCCGCGGCCTGCTTTTGCGGCGGATCGAGCGCGCCGGACTTGTGGATATCGGCGACCTGATGGTCCGAGAAGCCAAGCACGGTGCGCAGGATCTCGTCGGTGTGCTCGCCGAGCAGCGGGGAGCGCTCCACCTCGCTCGGGGAGTCCGACAGCTTGATCGGGTTGCCGACCGAGATGTACTTGCCGCGGGTGGGGTGGTCGACCTCGACCACGGTGCCGGTCGCGCGCAGCGACTGGTCCTCGGCGATCTCCTTCATCGACAGGATCGGTCCGCACGGGATGTCGTCCTTGTTGAGGATTTCCATCGCCTCGAACTTCGTCTTCGTCATGGTCCACTGTTCGATGCGGCCGAAAATCTCGTTCAGGCGCGGCAGGCGGACGGCCGGCTTGGCGTAGTTCGGATCGGTCTTCCAGGAGGGCTCCCCGATCACGTCGCAAATCTTCTCCCAGACAGGGGCCTGGGTGATGAAGTAGATGTAGGCGTTGGGATCGGTCTCCCAGCCCTTGCACTTCAGGATGCGGCCAGGCTGGCCGCCGCCGGAATCGTTGCCGGCACGCGGCACGGCATCGCCGAACGGAATGCCTTCGCCGAACTGGCTGTATTCCTTGAGCGGACCATGGGCGAGGCGCTGCTGGTCGCGCAGCTTGACGCGCGCCAGATTGAGCACGCCGTCCTGCATCGCGGCCGTCACCTTCTGGCCCTTGCCGGAATGGGTGCGCTGATAAAGCGCGGTGACAATGCCGAGCGCCAGATGCAGACCGGTGCCGCTGTCGCCGATCTGCGCGCCGGTGACGAGCGGCAGGCCGTCGCGGAAGCCGGTGGTGGAGGCGGCGCCGCCGGTGCACTGTGCGACGTTCTCATAGACCTTGCAGTCTTCATACGGTCCGGGACCAAAGCCCTTGATCGAGGCGACGATCATCTTCGGGTTGATCGCCTGGATCTTCTCCCAGGGGAAGCCCATGCGGTCGAGCACGCCGGGGCCGAAGTTCTCGACCAGCACGTCGCACTTCTTGATCAGTTCGGTGAGGACTTCCTTGCCCTTGGGGTTCTTGGTGTCGAGCGTGATCGAGCGCTTGTTGTGGTTGAGCATGGTGAAATACAGGCTGTCCACGTTCGGGATGTCCTGCAGCTGGCCGCGGGTGATGTCACCCACACCCGGGCGTTCCACCTTGATCACGTCAGCGCCGAACCATGCGAGCAACTGCGTGCAGGTCGGCCCGGACTGGACGTGGGTGAAGTCGAGAATGCGAACGCCCTCGAGCGCTTTTGTCATCGTGTTGCTCCGTACTCTGATCTACCCTGCACCCGCAGGGACCTTATGGGTTGAAGGGGATGCTTACTTCTTCTTCTGCAGAACGCTCTGCGGATTGAGGTTGCCGATGCGGCCGCTCTCGGAACCGGCGGCCGGATCGATCACGGCGTTGATGAGCGTCGGCTTGCCCGAGGCCATCGCTTCGTTGACGGCGCGCTTGAGCTCGTCCGGCGAGGTGGCGTTGACGCCGATGCCGCCGAAGGCTTCCATCATCTTGTCGTAGCGGGCGCCCTTGACGAACACCGTCGTCGCCGGATCGGAATTGACGCTGTTGACGTCGGTGCCGCGATAGATGCCGTCATTGTTGAAGATGACGACGCAGATCGGCAAATTGTAGCGGCAGATGGTCTCCACTTCCATGCCGGAGAAGCCGAAGGCCGAGTCGCCTTCGACCGCGAGCACGGGATGGCCGGTCTCGAGCGTAGCCGCGATCGCCTGGCCCATGCCGATGCCCATCACGCCCCAGGTCCCGACGTCGAGACGCTTGCGCGGCTTGTACATGTCGATGACGCCGCGGGCGAGATCGAGCGTGTTGGCGCCCTCGTTGACGAGGATCGCCTCGGGATGATCCTTGATGACGTTCTTCAGCACGCCGAGCGCGCCGTGATAGTCCATCGGCGATTTGTTGTTCATGAGCTTCGGCGCCATCTTGGCGACGTTCTCTTCGCGCTTGGTCGAAATCGCCTTGGTCCATTCAACCGGCGGGGCGGTCCAGCCCGAAGCCATCGCCTGGTTGAAGGCGGAGACGACCGAGCCGATGTCGCCGACGACGGGCGCGACGATCTCGACGTTCGAGTCCATCTCCCTGGGCTCGATGTCGACCTGGATGAACTTCTTGGGCGCTTCGCCCCAGTTCTTGCCTTTGCCGTGCGAGAGCAGCCAGTTCAGCCGGGCGCCGATCAGCAGCACGACGTCGGATTCTTTCAGCACCGTCGAGCGTGCAGCGCCTGCGCACTGCGGATGGGTGTCGGAGAGGAGGCCCTTGGCCATGCTCATCGGCAGGAAGGGAATACCGCTCTTCTCGACGAAGGTTTTGATCTCCTCGTCGGCCTGCGCGTAGGCCGCGCCCTTGCCGAGGATGATGAGCGGACGTTTAGCGCTCTTCAAGACATCAAGCGCGCGCTTGATCGAAGCGGGCGAGGGGATCTGCGCGGGAGCCGCGTCGATCACCTTGACCAGCGACTTCCGGCCGGCATCCGCGTTCATCACCTGACCGAACAGTTTTGCCGGCAGGTCGAGATAGACGCCGCCCGGACGGCCGGAGACGGCGGCACGGATGGCACGGGCAAGACCGATGCCGATGTCCTGGGCGTGCAGCACGCGATAGGCTGCCTTGCACAGCGGCTTGGCGATCGCGAGCTGGTCCATCTCTTCATAGTCGCCCTGCTGGAGGTCGACGATCTCGCGCTCGGAGGAGCCCGAGATCAGGATCATCGGGTAGCAGTTGGTGGTGGCGTGCGCGAGCGCGGTGAGACCGTTGAGGAAGCCGGGCGCGGAAACGGTGAGGCAGATGCCGGGCTTCTTGGTGAGGTAACCAGCGATGCCCGCCGCATAACCGGCGTTCTGCTCGTGGCGGAACGAAATCATGCGGATACCGGCCGCCTGGGCCATGCGGCCCAAATCCGTGATCGGGATGCCCGGCACATTATAGATGGTGTTGATGCCGTTCAGCTTGAGCGCGTCGATGACGAGATGAAAGCCATCCGTCAATTCCTGCTCGGTGCCCGGTGCTTCGGACTTGGTCGCGGTATTCAGCATGGGCCTTGTCTCCCTGGTCTCAAGATGCCGTTTCAGGCTTTGGGGGCGATGCTTCGCCCTTCTGGTGAACGTTGCTGGCTAGAAGAGTTCCTGACCATGCGCTTCGACGTAAGCGGCAAGGCCAAGGGTGTGATCGCGGGCGCGCTTCTCGGCGAGCTCGGTATCGCGCGCCTCCAGGGCTTCGATCATGCCGAGATGCTCTGGGAGCGAAGTCGCGGTGCGGTCCTTGCGTCCGATGGTCAATTGCCGATAGCCGCGCACGTGCAGCAGCAGGTCGTTGGTGAGATCGACCAGCACCGGTGATTCCGACAGCGAGATCAGCGCCTGGTGGAAGGCGATATTGGCCCGCGAATATTCCTCGACGTGATCCTCGGGCAGGCGATCCTTGCCAAATTCCTTGAAGTAGTCGCGCAGCGCCGTGATGTCTTTCTTGCGCGCTGTGGCAGTGATGAGGCGAGCTGCCATGCTCTCCAGCGCCGCCCAGGCGCGGATCATGTCGACAATCTCGCTCTTGGTCCGTCGTACCACCATGATGCCGCGGCGCGGAACCGTCTTCACGAAACCGTCCTGCTCGAGCATCGCGATGGCCTCGCGGATCGGCGTGCGGCTCACGCCGAGGCGCTCGGACAACGCGCGCTCGTCGAGCATCACCGGCTCGGGCGTCGAGTAGATGTCCATCTTGAGGATGGCTTCCTTCAAGGCGTCATACGCCTTGTTCTTGAAGCTACTCTCCGGGGCAATACGAACGATTGCGATATCTGCCTCGGCCATGTTCGGCAACGCCTTGGTTGGTTTCCGCAGTGACACGACGAATCTCCTCCAGTGGGAGTCGTCTTTTACAGGATTATTAACGGGAAAGTTTTTGGCATACCAAATACCAGAATGTCAAGCTGCCTATTTTTTGCAGCGTTCTAAGGTGCGCTGCAGCTTGACAAGTTGGCTTCTGGCATACCAAATGCCATCGCCAGCCATTTTTGATCCAAGCCGGCGGAGTAACCTCGGCTTTATGCCACTCCGTTCCGCGACATGGAACAGAGCGCGGCGAATGGAAAGCATCACGGGCAGCCGCAACACGCGCGCGCTTTGAGAACGCAAGAACCAAGGTCAAGGGAGAGCCACATGTCCAATTCCAAAGATGCCGTCCGCAAGGTGCTTGACCAGGTCAAGGCGGACAAGCGCACCAGCCTGACCGCGCCGGAAGGCAAGCTGGTCTGCGACGCCTACGGCATTGCGGTGCCGAAGGAAGGTGTGGCGAAGTCGGCCGGCGAGGCCGGCAAGATGGCCGCCTCGATGGGCTTCCCGGTGGTGATGAAGATCGTCTCGCCGGACATTCTCCACAAGACCGAAGCCGGCGGCGTCATCGTCGGCCTCAAGACGGCCGAAGACGCCGAGAAGGCCTACGAGACGATCCTCTCGAACGCCAGGAAGTACAAGTCCGACGCCAAGATCGAGGGTGTCCAGGTGCAGCAGATGCTGGCCGGCGGCACCGAAGTGATCGTCGGGTCGATCACCGATGCATCGTTCGGCAAGCTGGTTGCCTTCGGCCTCGGCGGCGTGCTGGTCGAAGTCCTGAAGGACATCACCTTCCGCCTCGCGCCCGCGACCAAGCAAGATGCGCTGTCGATGCTCGACGGCATCCAGGCGCATGAGATTTTGAAGGGCGTTCGCGGCGGCGAGCCGGTGAACCGCACCGCGCTTGCGGATGTCATCGTCAAGGTCTCGCAGCTCGTCACCGATTTCCCCGAGATCGTCGAGCTCGATCTCAACCCGGTATTCGCGACGGCCAAGGACGCGATCGCGGCCGATGTCCGCATCGTCGTCGACTTCGCTTACGTGCCCAAGCCGAAGCCGCGCCCGACCGAAGAGATCGTCGCGGCCATGAGCCGCATCATGCAGCCGAAGGCGGTTGCCGTGGTCGGCGCTTCGGCCGAAGACGGCAAGATCGGCAATTCCGTGATGAAGAACCTCATCAACGGCGGCTACAAGGGCGACATCTACCCGATTCATCCCAAGGCCGCCGAGATCCTCGGCTACAAGGCGTATAAGAGCGTCAAGGACGTGCCGGGCGTAATCGACACCGCGGTGTTCGCCATTCCCGCGAAGTTCGTGGCCGCGGCGCTCACCGAATGCGGCGAGAAGAAAATTCCCGGCGCGGTTCTGATCCCATCGGGCTTCGCGGAAGCCGGCGCGCCGGAGCTCCAGGCCGAGATCGTCGAAGTTGGCAAGAAATACGACATCCGCCTGATGGGACCGAACATCTACGGTTTCTATTATACGCCTGCCAATCTCTGCGCGACCTTCTGCACCGCCTATGACGTCAAGGGCCACGCGGCGCTGTCCTCGCAGTCGGGCGGCATCGGCATGGCCATCATCGGCTTCTCCCGTTCGGCCAAGATGGGCGTGTCGGCAATCGTCGGTCTCGGCAACAAGTCCGATATCGACGAGGACGATCTGCTCGCCTTCTTCGAGCAGGACCCGAACACCAATCTGATCGCGCAGCACTGCGAAGACCTCAAGGACGGCCGCGCCTTTGCGGAAGCGGCAAAGCGCGTCTCCAAGAAAAAGCCGGTCATCGTGCTCAAGGCCGGCCGCACCTCGGCCGGTGCGAAGGCGGCCTCGTCGCACACCGGCGCGCTCGCCGGTAACGACAAGATCTACGAGGACGTCCTGGCGCAGTCGGGCGTGATCCGCGCCCGGTCGCTGCGGCAGCTGCTCGAGTTCGCGCGCGGCGTGCCGGTGCTGCCGACGCCGAAGGGCGAGAACGTGCTGATCATCACGGGTGCAGGCGGCTCGGGCGTGCTGCTTTCGGACTCCTGCGTCGACAACGGCCTGTCGCTGATGTCGATGCCGGCGGATCTGGATGCGGCCTTCCGCAAATTCATCCCGCCGTTTGGCGCGGCCGGAAATCCCGTGGACATCACCGGTGGCGAGCCGCCGATCACCTACGTCAACACGGTGAAGCTCGGCCTGACGGACGAGCGCATCCATTCGCTGATCCTCGGCTACTGGCACACCATCGTCACGCCGCCGATGGTGTTCGCCCGCAACATGGTCGAGGTGAAGAAGGAGATGGAGGCCAAGGGCTTCGTGAAGCCGATCGTCGCCTCGCTTGCCGGCGACGTCGAGGTCGAGGAGGCCGCCGAATATCTCTACCAGAACGGCATCCCGGCCTACGCCTACTCGACCGAGCTGCCGGTCGAGGTCCTCGGTGCCAAGTACAAATGGGCGCGCGGGGCAGGGCTGCTCTGAGACGACGATCCCCTTCACCACCTTCACCACTCCCCGCGCGCGGGGAG
The DNA here is from genome assembly GCF_055811355.1 of Bradyrhizobium sp. WSM4873. NCBI lineage: Bacteria > Pseudomonadati > Pseudomonadota > Alphaproteobacteria > Hyphomicrobiales > Nitrobacteraceae > Bradyrhizobium > Bradyrhizobium sp. WSM4873. The sequence goes on from NZ_JBVVPS010000012.1 coordinate 176,341, forward strand.
TGGTGAAAACAGTCAGGTCGCGATGGGCAGGAACGTGATCCGGCGTAAATCTCTCGAGCCCCGGTCGCCATCGGAGGCCGACCACGAGGCGCGTGACGGCGGCGTGCAGTCCGTCGACCGCGCGTTGTCGATCCTCGAGACGCTGTCCGAAGACGACGAAGGCTATCGCCTCAGCGATCTCGCCGTGCGCACCGGGCTCTCCGCCTCGACCGTCCACCGCCTGCTCGCGACGCTGGAAAGCCGCCGCTTCGTGCAGTTCGACCGCGCTGAATCCAAATGGCATGTCGGTGTGCGCAGCTTCACCGTCGGCGCGAGCTTTGCCCGCCGGCGCAATTTCAGCGCCCAGGCCATCCCCTATTTGCGCAAGCTGCGTGATCTCACCCGTGAGACGGCCAATCTTGCCATGGTCGACGACGAGTTCATCATCGTGCTGACCCGCATGGAGAGCCGCGAGATCATGCGCTCGCTGACCCAAGTCGGCGGCCGCGTCCCGATGGTGACGTCGGGCGTCGGCAAGGCGGTGCTCGCGACCTATTCCGACGAGGACGTCGGCGCCGTCATCCGCCATCACGGCATGCCACGCCTGACCGAGAAATCCATCGTGCGACCGAGCGACCTGTTCAAGGAACTCGAAAAGATCCGCAAGCAAGGCTTCGCGCTGGATGATGAAGAGGCCTGTATGGGCCTGCGCTGCGTTGCCGCGGTCGTCTGCAACGACTGCGCCGAGCCGCTCGCGGCGATTTCCGTGTCCGGCATGACCAGCCGGCTGACCGATCAGCGATTACCGGAAATCGGGCAGATCGTCCGGGATGTTGCTGCCGAACTGACGGCCGCGCTCGGCGGGACAATTCCGACGCTCCGCTAGTCACAAACCCGGGGTATGTCACTGGACAGTGTCGGCCGTTTTGGCTGATATGCGACCAAACGACACGATGCGGCAAACGTTCGCATGAGCCCGGAGACGTTCCATGTTTCAACTTCCCGCGCGCCTCGTCGGCGCAGCCGTCGCGCTGACCCTTGCGGCAGCCACGCCGGCCGTTGCCCAGCAGCTCGAGCTCAAGCTGATGGCACCAGCGGCGCCGGGCGGTGGCTGGGACCAGACCGCGCGCTCGATGCAGCAGGCGCTGGTTGCAGCGGGCGTTGCGCGCAGCGTGCAGGTCACCAACGTTCCCGGCGCCGGCGGCAGCGTCGGCATCGCGCAGTTCGTCAACGGCGCCAAGGGTGACGGCAACCAGCTGATGGTCAACGGCTTCGTCATGGTGGGCGCGCTCGCCATGAACAAATCACCCGTCACGCTCGAGCAGGTGACGCCGATCGCGCGCCTCACCGAGGAAATCCAGGTGATCGTGGTGCCGGCGAATTCGCCGATCAAGACCGCGCAGGATCTGGCCGCAGCCGTGAAGGCCGACATCGCCAAGGTGACCTTCGCCGGCGGCTCAGCCGGCGGCGTCGATCATGTGATGGCGGCATTGTTCGCCGGCGCCGTTGGCGCCGACGCGAAGAAGATCAACTACATCCCGTTCTCGGGCGGCGGCGAATCGCTCGCCGCCATTCTCGGCGCGAAGGTCACTGCCGGCATTTCCGGTCTCAGCGAATATGACGGGCAGATCAAGTCCGGCAAGCTGCGCGCGATCGGCGTGACCTCGGAAAAACGCATCCCAGGGAGCGACATTCCGACCTTCAAGGAGCAGGGCATCGACCTCGTGATCGCCAACTGGCGTTCGGTGGTCGCGCCTCCCGGAATCACGCCGGAGCAGCGCAAGACGCTGAGCGACGCGGTCGAGAAGATGGTGAAGTCGGACGCCTGGAAGGACATCCTCAAGCAGAAGGGCTGGGAGGATGCCTATCTCGGCGGCGACGCCTTCGCCGACTTCCTGAAAAAGGAAACCGTGCGCGTCACCGACGTGCTGAGATCAGTCGGCCTGGTCAAATCATGACCTCAGGTGATCCAGCCCAGCCACCGCGGCGCGTCGATCGCGCCGGCATCGTCATCGCCGCGTCGCTCGCGCTACTTGCCGCGGTACTGGTCTGGGACGCGCGCGGCCTGCAATCGACCACGATGTACGGGATGGGGCCGGAAGCCATGCCGGTCGTGATCGCCTCCGGCCTCGCGCTGCTCGCGATCGGCAATTTCATCGACGCGCTGCGCGGTCATTTGCCGGCGCGCGAGAGCGCCGATCCCGTGCCTGTGGTCTTGATCCTCGCGGGCCTTGCGCTGCTGATCGGCATCATCGGCTTCGGCGGCGGCTTCATCCTGGCGACGTCGGCGCTGTTCGTCACGACCTCGGCGGCATTTGGGCGCCGGGCCGTCCTGGTCGATTCCGCCATCGCCCTCGTGATGTCGACCCTCATTTACCTCGCGTTCGACCGGTTGTTGACGTTGAGCCTTCCCGCCGGCCCCCTGGAGCGACTGCTGTGATGGAAACTTTCGCGGCGCTGGCCCACGGCATGGCGGTCGCCGTCCAGCCGATGAATCTCCTCTACGCCCTGATCGGCGTGTTCCTCGGCACGGCCGTGGGCGTTCTGCCCGGCATCGGCCCAGCGCTGACGGTCGCGCTGCTGCTGCCGGTAACGTACAAGCTCGATCCCGGCGGTTCGCTGATCATGTTTGCCGGCATCTATTACGGCGGCATGTATGGCGGATCGACCACGGCTATCCTGATCAATACGCCCGGCGAGAGCGCCTCGATGGCGACTGCGCTCGAAGGCAACAAGATGGCCAAGGCCGGCCGCGGCGGGCCGGCGCTCGCGACCTCCGCGATCGGCTCCTTCGTCGCGGGCACCATCGCGACCATCGGGCTTGCCTTTCTCGCGCCATGGCTGGTCGATTTCGCCGTGCGCTTTGGCCCGGAGGATTATTTCGCGCTGATGTGCGTCGCCTTCGTCACGGTGTCGGCGACCTTCGGCGATTCTCCGATCCGCGGCCTGACCAGCCTGTTCATTGGTCTGACGTTGGGGCTCGTCGGCATCGACAAGCTGACGGGGCAGGCGCGGCTTGCGTTCGGCGTGCCCGAGCTGCTCGACGGCGTCGAGGTGACGACGCTCGCGGTCGGCCTGTTCGCGGTGGGTGAGGCGCTCTACGTCGCATCGCGCCGCCACCACACCGAGGAGAAGCTCGAGCCGGTGCGCGGCTCGCTGTGGATGACCAAGGAAGACTGGAAGCGATCGTGGAAGCCGTGGCTGCGCGGCACCATGTTCGGCTTCCCGATCGGTGCGCTGCCCGCCGGCGGCGCGGAGATCCCGACCTTTTTGTCCTATTCCTGCGAGAAGCGGCTGACCAAATACCCGGAAGAATTCGGCAAGGGCGCGATCGAAGGCGTCGCGGGACCGGAGGCCGCCAACAACGCTTCGGCTGCGGGCACGCTGGTGCCGCTCCTGACGCTCGGATTGCCGACCTCGGCGACGGCCGCGATGATGCTGGCGGGCTTCCAGCAATACGGCCTCAACCCGGGGCCACTGCTGTTCGCCGAGCGGCCCGACCTCGTGTGGGGCCTGATCGCGAGCCTGTTCATCGCCAATTGCATGCTGCTGGTGCTCAATCTGCCGCTGGTTGGCCTGTGGGTGCGGCTGCTGGCGATCCCGCAGCCGTGGCTCTACGCCGGCATCCTGGTGTTCGCGACCATGGGCACCATCGCCGCAAAGCCGTCGGTGGTCGAACTGTCGATGCTGGCCGGCTTCGGCGTGCTCGGCTTTCTGATGCGGCGGTTCGATTTTCCGATCGCGCCCGTCGTCGTCGGCCTGATCCTCGGCCCGATCGCCGAGAGCCAGCTGCGGCGCGCGCTCGCGATCAGTCTCGGTGATCCCATGACGCTGCTCCAGAGCCCGATCTCGGCGACGCTGCTTGCGCTGGCGTTGATCGCGCTGCTGGCACCCTTCGTGCTGAAAGGGATGGGACGCTTCAAGGCGAACGAGGACTAGCCATCCCGACGCGAGTGTTTTGCAATGCTATGTTCATCTCGTGGGAAAAGTCATGCCGTCAGAGCTCCGTTCGCCCCGTCTCGCTGTCCTGATCGACGCGGACAACGCTTCGGCAAAGATCGCCGATGGACTGTTCGAGGAGATTGCCAAGATCGGCGAGGCCAGCGTTCGCCGCATCTACGGCGATTTCTCCAATGCGCGGTCCAGGGGGTGGGCCGACATCCTGTCCAAACACGCCATCATCCCGCAGCAGCAGTTCGCCTACACAACGGGAAAGAATGCGTCCGACATCACCCTGGTCATCGACGCGATGGACCTGCTTCACAGCGGCCGGTTCGACGGCTTTTGCCTGGTGTCGTCGGACAGCGATTTTACCCGTCTCGCCGCCCGGATCCGGGAGCAGGGCGTTGATGTCTTTGGGTTCGGCGAGCACAAAACGCCGGAAAGTTTTCGGCAAGCCTGCCGAAGGTTCGTCTACACGGAGAACCTGCTGGCCGCCCCGGCGAACACCCAGGACGCCGCCTCGCGATCGACCTCGCTTCAGCCGCTCGATGCCGCAACTCCCATCATCAAGAAGGTCATCACCCAGATGGAGAGCGAGGACGGCTGGGTGACACTTGGAGAAGTCGGCCGCCAGCTCGCCAATCTCGCGTCCGATTTCGATCCGAGAACGTTCGGCTTCCGCAAACTGAGTGACCTCGTACGCAAGACGAATGCGTTCGAGATCGACGAGCAGAACGGGAGGTCGATGCGGATTCGGGTCAAACCCGCTGCCGCAGCGGCCCCGAGACGACGGAACTCGCGCCGACCCGTGAGGTCGGGGGCGGCAGGCGCTTCGCCGCCTAAAGCGTAAGCAGGGCGTGCCGTTATATTTGCGCTTGCCCGGTCTGGCGCAGGGCGTAACCATCGCAGGGCCATAACGCCACGCGAGGGTCCGATGACCAGACTTACCCGCTTCGCCGTCGCACCGTTGCATTCGATGACCCGGCGTCTCGCCGATGTGGCCTCGGCGCGTCTCGCGCCGGATCTCGTCGTCACCGGCGCGCGGGTGCTCTCGACCTATTCGGAGCGTATCCACGCGAGCCGCGAGGTCTGGATCACCGGCGGCCGCGTTGCTGCGGTGAAGCCGGCCGGTGCTGCGAAGAAAGTCTTCAGCAACGTGCCGGTTTACGACGCGGCTGGCGGCATTGTCGCGCCGGGCCTGGTTGATCCGCACATCCACATCGAATCCTCGATGGTGACGGCCTGCGCCTATGCCGAGGCCGCCCTGCTCAACGGCACCACCACGATCTTCTGCGACAGCCACGAGATCGGCAACGTCATGGACGTCGCCGGCGTCGAAGCGATGCTGGAGGACGCACGCGAAGCACCGTTGTCGATCTTTTTGACCGTGCCAAGCACGGTGCCGGCCACCTCAGCCGCACTCGAGACCGCGGGTGGCGATCTGACGCCCGACAAGATCGCCGGCCTGTTCGACCGTTGGCCCGAAGCTGTGGCGCTCGGCGAGAAGATGGACTTTGTGCCTGTGACCATGGGCGATGAGCGCAGCCACGCCATCCTCGCCGCCGCCCTGAAGCGCGGGCGACCTGTGTCCGGCCATGTCTACGGCCGCGAATTCGTCGCGGCCTATGCGGCGAGCGGCGTGACCGACACCCATGAGGCGATCGACCGCGACATCGCCGACGATTTGCTCGATGCCGGCGTCTGGGTGTTCCTGCGCGGGGGACCGCCGACCACGCCGTGGCACTCGCTGCCGCAGGCGATCCGGACCATCACAGAGCTCGGAGCTTCGCACAAGCGCACGGCCGTGTGCACCGACGATCGCGATGCCGACGATCTCCTGCTGTTTGGGCTCGATTGGGTGGTGCGCGAAGCCGTGAAGGCAGGGATGTCGCCGGAGCAGGCCTGGTCGATGGGCTCGCTGCATGGCGCCACGCGCTTCAATATGGACAGCGATATCGGCGGGCTCGGCGGCGGCCGTCGCGCCGATCTCGTGCTGATGGACGATAATCTCAAGCCGCAATCGACCTGGTATGGCGGTGAACTGGTGGTCGAGAACCGCAAGATCACGCCGCGGCTCGATCAGGCATTGTCGCAGCGATATCAATACCCGCAGGCGGCCTACGCGACTGTGAAGCTGCCGGAGAAGCTGAAGCTGACGCCGGAGCTGCCGGCGAAGGCCTGCACCGTCAACGCCATCAAGGCCGCGTTGCCCGGCATCACGCTGATCCATGAGAAGATCGCGATCGAGCCGGCCAAGGATTGGCCGGAATTGTTTGCGCGCTACGGCCTGTGCTTTGTCACGGTGGTCGAGCGCCATGGCAAATCGGCCGGCAATGTCGCCTATGGCCTGTTGAAGGACTTTGGCCTCAAGCGCGGCGCGGTCGCCTCCAGCGTCGGGCACGACAGCCACAACATCATCGTTGCCGGCACCAACGAGGCCGACATGCAGGTCGCGGTGGCCGCCATCAAGAAGCAACAGGGCGCCGTCTGCCTCGTCGCCGAGGGCGAGGTGAGGGCGCTGGTAGCGCTGCCGATCGCCGGTCTGCTGTCCGACAAGCGCGTTACTGAAGTGGCCGAAGAGGTCAAGGCGCTGAAGAAGGAATGGGCGGAAGCCGGCTGCACCATCCCCTACATGGGTTTCAATCTGATTCCGCTATCGGTCATTCCGGAAATTCGCATCAGCGACAAGGGCCTCGTGCTGGTGCCGCAGATGGAACTGGCGCCGTTGTTCGAGTGAGCGCTTTCACGCGTGTCTCGACTTAACTGACTGAAGCTGCCGCGATTTTTCCGCGGTTGCCGCATCGTGGAAAATAAAATCGATCTCGTTGAGTGCAGCACCCGCGCGCCCGATGATCTCGCTCGAGCCAACACAACCGAGCGAGGTCCGATATGGCGAAGATGCGAGCCATCGATGCTGCCGTGCGAATTCTGGAGAAGGAAGGCATCTCGACCGCCTTCGGCGTTCCCGGGGCCGCGATCAATCCGCTCTACTCGGCGCTGAAGAAGCGCGGCTCAATCCGCCACATCCTGGCGCGCCATGTCGAGGGGGCCTCGCACATGGCCGAGGGCTATACTCGGGCCAAAGCGGGCAACATCGGCGTCTGCATCGGAACCTCGGGGCCGGCGGGCACCGACATGATCACCGGGCTCTATTCGGCGATCGCCGATTCCATCCCGATCCTCTGTATCACCGGGCAGGCGCCGCGCGCGCGGCTCTACAAGGAGGATTTCCAGGCCGTCGACATCGAATCGATCGCAAAGCCCGTGACCAAATGGGCGGTGACGGTGCGCGAGCCCGCGCTGGTGCCGCGCGTGTTCAGCCAGGCGTTTCATGTGATGCGCTCAGGGAGGCCGGGACCGGTGCTGATCGACATACCGCTCGACGTGCAACTCGCCGAGATCGAGTTCGACGACGAGACCTATGAGCCGCTGCCGGTCTACAAGCCTACCGCCACGCGCAAGCAAGTCGAGAAAGCGCTGGAGATGCTCAATGCGGCTGAACGGCCGCTGATCGTGGCAGGCGGCGGCGTGATCAATGCCGACGCCTCGGATTTGCTGGTGGAATTCGCCGAGATCGCTAACGTGCCGGTCGTGCCGACGCTGATGGGGTGGGGGGCTATTCCCGACGACCACGTGTTGATGGCCGGCATGGTCGGTCTTCAGACCAGCCATCGTTACGGCAATGCCACCATGCTCGAATCCGATTTCGTGCTCGGCATCGGCAACCGCTGGGCAAACCGCCACACGGGCTCGGTCGAGACCTACACTAAGGGTCGCACCTTCGTGCATGTCGACATCGAGCCGACGCAGATCGGGCGCGTGTTCAATCCCGATCTCGGCATCGTCTCGGACGCGAAGGCGGCGCTCGAACTGTTCGTCGCCGTCTCCAGAGAGTGGCGCCGGTCCGGCAGGTTGCGCGAGCGCCAAGCGTGGCCCGCCGCCTGCCGCGACCGCAAGAAGACAATGTTGCGCAAGAGCCATTTCGACAATGTCCCGATCAAGCCGCAACGCGTCTACGAGGAGATGACCAAGGCCTTTGGCCGTGACACCTGCTACGTCTCCGTGATCGGCCTGTCGCAGATCGCCGGCGCGCAGTTCCTGGGCGTCTACAAGCCGCGCAACTGGATCAATGCCGGGCAGGCGGGACCGCTCGGCTGGACGCTACCCGCGGCGCTCGGCGTGCGCGCCGCGTGCCCGGATCGCGAGATCGTCGCGCTGTCCGGCGATTACGACTTCCAGTTCCTGATTGAGGAGCTCGCGGTCGGCGCACAGTTCAATCTGCCCTACATCCACGTCGTCGTGAACAATTCCTATCTCGGCCTGATCCGCCAGGCCCAGCGCGGTTTCGACATGGACTACCACGTCCAGCTCTCGTTCGAGAACATCAACGCACCGGAGCTCGGCGGCTACGGCGTCGACCATGTCGCCGTGGCCGAGGGGCTCGGCTGTAAGGCGATCCGCGTCACCGACCCCAAGGACTCGCAGGCCGCGTTCGCGACTGCGCGCGAATTGATCGCGAAGCACCGCGTGCCTGTCGTAGTCGAGTTTATCCTCGAACGTGTCACCAACATCGCGATGGGCACCGAGATCGACAACATCGTCGAATTCGAGGAGGTGCTGGATCTGCCGCTCGACGAGGTCGCGACCGCGCGGCCCGGCGTGCTGCAGCCGGCGGAATAGGGAGATAGCGTCATGCCGAAATTCGCAGCCAACCTCACCATGCTCTTCAACGAAATGCCGTTCGTGGACCGCTTCGCAGCGGCCAAAGCAGCGGGCTTCGGCGGGGTCGAGTACCTCTTTCCCTATGAATTCGACAAGGCGCAGCTACGCGAGCAACTCGACAGCCATGGGCTGACACAGGTGCTGCATAATCTGCCGGCCGGCAATTGGGCGGCAGGCGAGCGCGGCATCGCGATCCTGCCTGATCGTATCAGCGAGTTCAGGGACGGCGTGTTTCGCGCCATCGACTATGCCAAGGCGCTCGATTGCGAGCAGCTCAACTGTCTCGTCGGCATCGCGCCTGTCGATGCCGACCCGCGCGAGCTCAACGAAACGCTGGTCGGGAATCTGCGCTTTGCGGCTTCGACCCTGGCGCGCGAGAACATCAAGCTTCTGGTCGAGCCGATCAATACGCTCGACATTCCCGGCTTCTTTCTCAACGGCACCGAGCAGGCCGTGCAGCTGATCTCCGAGGTGCGCTCCAACAATCTGTTCGTCCAGTATGACATCTATCACATGCAGATCATGGAGGGCGATCTCGCCCGTACCATGCAGGAATATCTGCCGCAGATCGCGCACATCCAGCTCGCCGACAATCCCGGCCGCCACGAGCCCGGCACCGGCGAGATCAACTATCCCTTCCTGTTCCGCCATCTCGACGCGATCGGCTATCGCGGCTGGATCGGTTGCGAATACAAGCCGCGCACCACGACGCTGGAAGGCCTGTCCTGGCACGCCGCGCAGACTTTCGAGACCTGAGGAAACTTTGACATGATCGACATCGGCTTTATCGGACTTGGCACCATGGGACGGCCGATGGCCGGCCATCTTCTGGCCGCAGGCCATCGCGTTCTCCTGCATGATGTCGGGCCGGTCGCACCCGAGCTGATCGCCGTCGGCGGCGTTGACTGCAAGTCAAGCAAGGAGGTCGCAGAGGAGGCGGATGCGGTCATCATCATGGTGCCCGATACCCCGCATGTGGAGGCCGTGCTGTTTGGCAAGGACGGCGTCGCGGGCGGCATTTCCAAGGACAAGATCGTGGTCGACATGAGCTCGATCTCGCCGCTGGCGACCAAGGAGTTTGCGAAGAAGATCGAGGCGCTCGGCGCGGATTATCTCGACGCACCGGTGTCAGGTGGGGAGGTCGGTGCCAAGGCGGCAAGCCTCACCATCATGGTCGGTGGTCCCGAGCGCGCTTTCAACACCATGAAGCCGATTTTCGACCGGATGGGAAAGAACGTCACCCGGGTCGGCGCCAATGGCGACGGCCAGACGACGAAGGTCGCCAACCAGATCATCGTCGCGTTGACAATCGAGGCGGTCAGCGAAGCGCTGCTGTTCGCGTCGAAAGCCGGTGCGGATCCGGCGCTGGTGCGGCAGGCCCTGATGGGTGGCTTTGCGTCGTCGCGGATTCTCGAAGTGCATGGCGAGCGCATGGTGAAGCGCAATTTCGATCCGGGTTTTCGCATCGAGCTGCACCAGAAGGATCTCAACCTCGCGCTTGAAGGCGCCCGCGCGCTCGGCCTGTCGCTGCCGAGCACGGCAGTGGCACAGCAACTATTCTCGTCCTGCACCGCGCATGGCGGCAAGGGCTGGGATCATTCGGCGATGGTGCGCGCGCTGGAACTGATGGCGGGGCACGAGATCGCCGCAGCCTGAACTGTTACCGGGTAACAGTCTCCACTTCTAGTTCTGCCTAGATCCGGCGGGAACCGGAACAATGATCCGGCCCCGCGGTTGAAGGCGCACAATAATCACTGGAGACATAAGCACATGAAAACCCGTCTTGCGATTTCGTTGGCTGCCGCGTCGCTGCTGGCGTCGAGTGCGGCCTTTGCTCAGTCGACGACCGAAGAAGGCGCCAGGAACGGTGCACGCGCGGGCGGCGACATCGGCGGTCCGGTCGGCGCGATGGTCGGCGGTACCGTCGGTGCGGCGGTCGGCGCTGGTCTGGAAATCCCGAATGCGATCCTCGGCGGAATTCCGCGCGATGATTCTGTCGTGGTTCACGAGCGCGTCGTGGTCGGCGAGCCATTGCCGCCGACCGTGGTGCTGCGGCCCGTGCCGAACTACACCGAATATCGCTATGCGGTCGTGAACGATCGCCGCGTGATCGTGGAGCCGCGCACGCGCCGCGTCGTCAAGATCATCGACTGATCGCTCGGAGCGTGAGCTTTGAAGACACAGGCCCTGCGGAGCGTCACTCCGCGGGGCCTTGGCTCGAGAGGGCCGAGCTTGCGCGAAACCGCGTTACAACCCAATCGGCGACGGACGCGAGCGCGAAGCCGATGCAGGTGGTGCCGGCATCGACCAGAAAGTCCTCCAGCCGCGCATGCCGTCCCGGTGCCCAGAATTGCATCAGTTCGAGCAGGCCGATCAGCACCACCGCGATCGCTGCGGCCGACAGGCGGCGGCGCGGATAGGCGAGGCCGAAGGCTAGTCCCACCAGGACGAAGGCGAGGGCATGTTCGCCGTCCTGGCCGAGGTCGGAATGGGGCCGCAGGCCGGGCGGGCCGAGGGTTGCAAAGGCGACGGCGGCGGCAAGCAGCCAGGCAGAGGAGCGAACCAAAATGGACATCCGAACCGCTTAGCACGGATTGCAGCAGCCTGCCGAGGCGCCAGGATCAGATCGCCGTGTAGTTAATGACGAAACGTTAAAGTGGCTCCCGCACGCCAAGGCCGTGCATGAAGCGTTCCCGGATTTGTACGGGATCGCGTCGAGTGGCACCGACGCCGGGCTTGTCATCGATACGAACGGCGATCAGGCTCGGCTCGCCAGCCGACATGGCTTCCTCGACCAGACGCTCGAAATCCTCCTCGTCCGCGGCCCAGGCGCTGTTGGCAAGCCCGGAGCCGGTTGCGATGGCGACGACGTCAGCCACGTTCGCGGCCGGTGTCGGCTGCGCGCCGGTGATCTGATAGATGCCGTTGTCCATCACGATCATCACGAGGTTCTTCGGCTTCAACGCCGCAATCGTCGAGAGCGCGCCAAGCTGCATCAGCAGCGAGCCGTCGCCTTCGAGCGCAAAGACGCGCCGGTCCGGCTGCGCCAGCGCCACGCCCAGCCCGATCGGGAAGGCGAGCCCCATGCTGCCGAGCATGTAGAAATTCTGCGGACGGTGGCCGGCGGCCCAGAGGTCGAAATTGGTGTTGCCGATGCCGCCGATCACGGCTTCCTGGTGCTCGAGTTTCGCGATCAGGCGCGAGGTGACGTCGAAGCGGTTCATCACTTTGGTGTTGCGCACGTCTGTATTCATTTGGGCCGGCCTCACTTGTCGAACACCTTGCCGCCCGTGAGCAGCGGGTTGAGGATCAGCGCGACCGGCGCCTGCGTCGTGACGGCCTGCTTGATCGAACGGTCGGCAATGAATTCGAGCTCGTCGAGCCGGGTGATGGTGTGATGCTCCAGCGCCAGCGAATCCAGCACCGGACGCATGGTGCGGCAGACCAGTGCCTGGCCGTAGTTGAACTCGCCGAGCGTGCCGCGCTCGGACACGAACATGATCAGCGGAATCTGGTAGGGCACCGCGAGCGAGGCCAGCACGTTGGCGAGCGTCGCAAAGCCCGAGGTCTGCATCAGCACCGCGCCGCGCCGTCCGCCCATCCAGGCGCCCGAGACGATGCCGACGGCCTCCTCCTCGCGGGCAGTGGCAAAGGTGGTGAAGAAGGGATCGGCGTGCAGGTTCTTGATCAGCGGCGTCAGCACGCGGTCAGGCACGTAAGGGACGAGGTTGATCTCGTTCCGCTTCAGGGTTTGCAGGACGATGCCGTGCCAACTCTTGTCACTGGAGGTCTGCGCCGCCTCGGACGAGGTTTGTTGCTCCGCAATCGCCATTGCGTTCTCCCTTCGACCGCGCAGCTTCTTGGTGTTTTGCCTTTGTCGTGGCCATCGTCTTGGCCGTCGCGGCGGTCTACCGAACTTGACGCAGGCAGCGGGATTGTCAACATGTCCGGGCCGCACCGTGATCTGCGCCAGACGACCTGCCGCGGCCGGTGCCGCCGTGTCATAAGCGGCAATAACAAGAGAACGGAGGAACGCATGACAGGAGCGCGCGAAGCGCTGGCCCTGCGGATCTCCTGGAGAGAGCCGGAAGGGTCCTGATGTCCGTCAACAGCAAGCGCGTCTTCTACGTCAAATATCTGGCCAACCCGATCTACATCGACATCCTGAAGGCGCGGCCCGACGTCCGGCTCGATCGCATCGAGAACGAGAGCCCCGCGGAATATTTCGCGCCGATCATCGAAGCGGCTCATGTCTACCAGATCGGCGCCGCCCGTGACGAACTGGCCCCGCACTTCCATGTCGATGCTGCCTTCCTGAAGCGCGCGCCGAACCTGCTGCTGGTCTCCAGCAACGGCGCGGGATTCGATCCTGTCGACGTCGAGGCCTGCACCGATGCCGGCGTGCTGGTCGTCAACCAGTCCGGCGGCAACGCCCATTCCGTCGCCGAGCATGCGCTGGCGATGATGCTGACGCTGTCCAAGCGCATCATCCAGTCCGATCGCAAGCTCCGCAGGGAGTCCAACGTCAACCGCAACGAACTCGTCGGCAACGAGATCGAGCACAAGACCATCGGCATCATCGGCCTCGGCAATGTCGGTCGCCGCATCGCCGCGCTGTGCAAGGGCCTGTTCGGCATGAAGGTGCTGGCCTACGATCCGTACCTGACGGCCGAGGTGATGGCCGAGCGGGGCGGCGAGAAGGTCGAGCTCGACGAGCTCTTGCGCCGCGCCGACTTCGTCTCGATCTCCTGTCCGCTCGACAAGGGCAGCCGCAACATGATCAGCGTGCGCGAGTTTGGGTTGATGCAGCCGCATGCGTACTTTATCACCACGGCGCGCGGCTTCATCCACGATGAGGATGCGCTGCTTCAGGCCTTGCGCGACAAGCGCATTGCGGGCGCCGGTCTCGACGTCTGGTCCAAGGAGCCGCCGCCGCCGGAGCATCCGCTGCTCCAGCTCGACAACGTGCTGGCGAGCCCGCATACCGCGGGCGTCACGATCGAGGCGCGGCAGAACATGGGCCGCATCGCCGCCGAGCAGGTGCTGGATACGCTCGACGGCAAGCGCCCGCCGCGCATCATCAATCCGGAGGTCTGGCCACGCTATGCCGAGCGATTCAAGCAGGCGTTTGGCGTGACGCCGGCGTAGTCGGCAGTCGCTTTGTCCTTCCGTGGGCGGCGCTCCTGCTGCCGAATGATCAGCGGACGGGAACCGCGCCCGACTTTGATCCGCGTCAAAATCTCCCTCCCGGATTCCGCCTAAATGGGATTAGAGTGAGCGCCGCCGGGGCAGGCAGGAGGTCCCATGTCAACTTATGTGGTCAGGTTCATGAAGGACGTGCTCGGCCAGTACGGCCGGCAGATCGAGGTGTGCCAGGGCACGCTCGAGATCGACGCTTCCGACGAGGACGAAGCCAGAGAGCGGGCGAAGGCGAGGTTTTGCGAGGACCAGGCGTTGCACCACTGGTCGTTGCATGCCGACCGCATCCAGGTCAGACCGGCTGACTTTCCATCGTGAGCGGCCGGGCGCCGCGAGGTGCCGCCGGCGCCGAGCGGACCGCTGCACCATCTCAGTCGAGTAGCTTGTCCAGTGTGATCGGGAAGCGGCGGATGCGTTTGCCGGTGGCATGATAGACGGCGTTCGCGATCGCGGCGGGGACGCCGACGATGCCGATCTCGCCCAATCCCTTGATGCCGAGCTTGTTGATACGATTGTCCGGCTCGTCGACGAAGATCACGTCGATGTCGTGAACATCCGCATTCACGGGAATGTGGTACTCGGCGATGTTGGCGTTCATGATCCGGCCAAAGCGGTGATCCATCACCGTCTCCTCGTGCAGTGCCATCCCGATTCCCCAGACCACGCTGCCCATGATCTGGCTGCGGCCAGTCTTGGTGTTGAGAATCCGCCCGGCCGCGACGGCGCTCACGACCCGCGTCACGCGGATGACGCCCAGCTCTTCGTCCACCTTGACCTCGGCAAAGACGGCTGAATGGGTATTGCGCGCGTGCTTCTTGTCCTCACCGAACTGGTTGAGCTTTTCCTTCTCGATGCGTTCGACGCCGCCATGGCGCATCGCGTCGGCGATCGAGACCTCACGGCTGGTGTCGCTGGCCCCGGCAATGCTGCCGTCGATCAGGACCGTATCGGCCAACTCGGCGCCGGCAAGCGGCGAGCCTGGGATTTTCCCGGCCAGACCTAACAGCTCCTTGCGCACCTCCTCGGCGGCTGCGAGCACCGCATGTGCGCTCGAGGCGGCCATCCAGGAGCCGCCCTCGACTGGCGCCTGCGGCAGACTGGAATCTGCGAGCCTGACGCTGATGTTCTCGATCGGCAGGCCCAGCGCATCGGCCGCGACCTGCGCGACAATGGTGTAGGTGCCGGTGCCGATGTCGGATGCGGCGCAGGACACCTCGGCATGTCCGTTCGACGTCAGCACGATACGGACGGCGACCGGCATCTGCAGTGCTTCCCACACCCCCGTCGCCATGCCCCAGCCGACCAGATCCCTGCCGTCGCGGATCGAGCGCGGCGCAGGATTGCGTCTGCTCCAGCCGAAGGCGTCCGCGCCCCGCGCGTAGCATTCGCGCAACTGCTTGCTGGTGTAGGGCAGGTTTTCGCTCTGGTCGCGGTCCGAGTAGCACTTCAGCCGCAGCTCGACCGGGTCGAGCTTGAGCGCCACGGCGAGCTCGTCCATGGCGCATTCAAGCGCGCAAACGCCCGACGCCGCGCCCGGTGCGCGCATGTCGCAGGGTGTGGAGACGTCAAGGTGAACCAGCTTGTGGGAGAAGCGGCTGTTCGGGCTCTTGTAGAGCTGTTCAGCCCAGCCGGTATCGTTGCGCGCAAAATCCTCATAGCGCGAGGTGACGGCAATGGCCTCGTGCGTGACCGCATCGAGCGTACCGTCGGACTTTGCGCCCAGCCCGACGCGCTCGATGGTCATCGGCCGGTAGCCGAGCCCATACATCTGCTGCCGCGTCAGCACGACGCGAACGGACCGCTTCAGCGCGAGCGCGCCGAGCGTTGCCAGTACCACCTGATATTGCGGCCGCAAACCGGAGCCGAAGGCGCCGCCGACGTATGGCGAGACCACGCGAATGTCATCGGGCATCTTGTCGAACACGCCGCAGAGAAATTTGTGGACGTTCTGGACGCCTTGAGTCTTGTCGTAGATCGTCAGCTTGCCACTGCTGTCCCAGACCGCCGTGGTCGCATAGAGTTCCATCGGGTTGTGATGCTCGGTCGGTATCACGTAGTCCGCCTCGTGGCGCACGTCAGCTCCCGCAAGGGCGGCTGCGGCGTCGCCACGAGGATTGTGCGGCTTGTCCTTCTCGGCAGCATTGCTGCGCTCGCCTTCGAGGTCGGTCGCAAAACCATGCTGCTCATATTCGACCCGCACCAGCGTCGCGGCGAATTTCGCGGTTTCCCAGTCCTCTGCGACGACAAGTGCGATCGGCTGGCCGTTGAACTTGATCGTGTCATCGTAAAGCGGACGGAAAGGCGAGCCTTCCTCGGGCGCCACCTCGTCCTTCCAGGCCTCGTCCTTGTCGGCCAGCGGCGGACGGTTCGCATGCGTGAGCACGTCGAGCACGCCCTCGACCTGCAGCGCCGCACTGCTGTCGAGGCGTGCAATGCGCCCGCGTGGAATGGTGGCCTCGACGACAAAGCCATGGAGGAGCCTGTCGGCCGGAAATTCGCCGGCGTATTTGGCGGCCCCGGTGACCTTGGCCCGGCCGTCGACACGCGACGTCGGCGTTCCCACATAAGCGTTCATAGGGTCCTCACGCGATCTTCTTGTGGGCCTGGGATTGCGGCGTGGCGTTCGCCGCCTGTGTCAGCGTCCGCACGATGGCGCGGCGTGCGAGTTCGACCTTGAAGCCGTTATGTGAGCGGGCCGTTGCTCCCTGGAGCAAGAGATCCGCGGCGTGTGAGAAGTGATCGGGCGTCGCGGCCTGGCCGCGCAACGCCGCTTCGGCTTCGAGGCTGCGCCAGGGCTTGTGAGCCACGCCGCCGAGCGCCACGCGTGCCCCGCTGATCGCGTTGCCCTGCAATTCGAGCGCGGCGGCAACCGAGACCAGAGCAAAAGCATAGGACATGCGGTCGCGAATTTTCAGGTAGCTGTAGTTTTGAGCAAAGCCGCGCGGCGGCAGCTCGATCGCCGTGATGATCTCGCCGGTGCCGAGATTGGTATCGACATGAGGCTTGTCGCCGGGCAGCCGATGGAAATCGGTCAGCGCGATGGTGCGTTCGCCGGAGGGACCCGCGATGTGCACGAGCGCATCGAGCGCGGCAAGCGCCACGCTCATGTCGGATGGATTGGTCGCGATGCAGGCGGCGCTCGTGCCCAGGATCGCATGGTTGCGGTTGAGGCCGTCCATCGCCGAGCAACCGCTGCCGGGATGTCGCTTGTTGCAGGGCGTGGCCGTGTCATAGAAGTAAGCGCAGCGCGTTCGCTGCATCAGATTGCCGCCAACGGAGGCCATGTTGCGCAATTGCGCCGAGGCGCCGGCCAAGATGGCGCTGGCGAGCAGGGGATAGCGCTGCTCGATCAATGGATGGTAGGCGAGGTCCGAGTTCGGCACCAGGGCGCCGATGCGCAAGGACCTGCCGGGTGTCTCCTCGACCTTGCGCAGCGGCAGGCGGGAAATGTCGATCAGCCGAGTGGGGCGTTCGACATTCTCTTTCATCAGGTCGATCAGATTGGTGCCGCCGGCAATCAGCTTGGCGCTGGGATCGGCGGCGAGCAGGCGGATCGCGTCGGCGACATCATTGGCTCGGGCGTACTGGAAATTGTTCATGGTTGACCCATTGCCTGCTGGATGGCGGCGACGATGTTCGGATAGGCGCCGCAGCGGCAGAGGTTTCCGCTCATCAACTCCCGGATCTCGTCGGTATCTTTGGCACGGCCTTCGGCGAGCAGTCCGGCCGCCGAACATATCTGTCCCGGCGTGCAATAGCCGCACTGGAAGGCGTCATGGTCAATGAAAGCCCGTTGGAGGGGATGCAGCGCGCCGTCTTTGGCAAGGCCTTCGATGGTTGTGATCTCGGCACCATCCTTCATGACCGCGAGCGTCATGCAGGAATTGACGCGCCGGCCGTCCACCAGCACCGTGCAGGCGCCGCACTGACCATGATCGCAGCCCTTCTTGGTGCCGCTCAGTGCAAGATGGTCCCGCAAGGCGTCGAGCAGCGTTGTCCATGGCACGAGATCCAGCGTGTGACTGACGCCGTTGACGACAAGATGGATCGGGATTCGTTCGGAAATCTGATGCGTGACATCGCCCATGTCCTGCTCCCTGCGACGGCGACCGTGCCGGACGTCAGCCGTGTTGACGCTGGGGCACGCCTTCGCCGGCCGATAGCGCCCAACGGACCACCGGCCGGTTGGTTCCTTTTGAGTCCTTGCAGGCAGTTCGCCTTTCCGAGAGGCGGCGATCAGCGCTTTGCTTCGCCGAACACCACATTCGGCACCGCGCGGTTGACGACCTCGCGCAGCGCGAAGCTGGATTGCACCCGCGCGACGCGCGGCAGGCGCGACAGCTCGGTGCGGTGGATGCGCTCGAAATCCTGGATGTCGCGGGCGAGCACGATCAGGATGTAGTCGTCGGTCCCCGACATCAGGAAGCAGCGCACGACGGACGGGCATTTCACCACCTCCGCCTCGAACGCCTTCAACGCCTCGTCGCTCTGGCTTTCCAGCGCGATGCGGACCAGCACCGTGGTGGTGAGGCCGAACTGCGCGAGGTCGAGCGCGGCCTGATAGGCCTGGATGTAGCCGTCGTCCTCGAGCGCCTTCTGCCGCCGCGCGAGCGCGGTGCTGGACAGCCCAACCTTGTTGGCGAGCTCGGTGTGGCTGGCCCGCGCATTGGTCGTGAGTTCCGCGAGAATGGCGAGATCTTTCCGGTCGAGGGCCAAGGTTTCGTTTCCAGCGTGAAAGGGCGTTTGAGCGCCGGAAACCGGCGCGGCGAGGCCAAAGCTAGCGGATATTTGCACGAAACCAAACCGGGCACGTCGCTACGATCATGAGGTGAATCAAAGGGAGGCCCGGGATGCGCGTCGGTGTGCCGAAGGAAATCAAAGTGCAGGAATATCGCGTCGGGCTCACCCCGGGTGCGGTCCGCGAATATGTCGCGGCGGGGCACGAGGTGACGGTCGAGACGGGCGCGGGTGGCGGCATCGGCGCCTCCGACGAAGTCTATAGGCGGGCAGGGGCCACCATTGCCGACAGCGCGCGCGACATCTTCGTGAAGTGCGACATGATCGTGAAGGTGAAGGAGCCCCAGAAAAGCGAATGGGCCCAGCTCCGCGACAGCCAGATCCTGTTCACTTATCTCCATCTCGCGCCGGATCCCGAACAGGCCAGGGGTTTGCTCGCCTCCGGCTGTACTGCGATCGCCTACGAAACCGTCACCGACGCGGCCGGTCGCCTCCCCCTGCTTGCGCCGATGAGCGAAGTCGCCGGCCGCCTCGCCATCGAGGCCGCCGGCGCCGCGCTCAAGCGATCGGCTGGCGGCCGCGGGCTGCTGCTGGGCGGCGTTCCCGG
Organism: Bradyrhizobium sp. WSM4873; assembly: GCF_055811355.1. Lineage (NCBI taxonomy): Bacteria > Pseudomonadati > Pseudomonadota > Alphaproteobacteria > Hyphomicrobiales > Nitrobacteraceae > Bradyrhizobium > Bradyrhizobium sp. WSM4873. The sequence goes on from NZ_JBVVPS010000012.1 coordinate 195,527, forward strand.
CGTGCAGCCGGCGCGGGTCGTCGTGCTCGGCGGCGGCGTGGTGGGAACGCAAGCCGCGCGCATGGCCGCCGGCCTTGGCGCCGAGGTCACCGTGATGGACCGCTCCATTCCAAGGTTGCGGGAGCTTGATGACCTCTTTGCAGGGCGCGTGCGCACCCGCTTCTCCACCATCGAGTCGGTCGAGGAGGAGGTGTTCGCAGCCGACGTCGTGATCGGCGCGGTGCTGGTGCCGGGCGCGAGTGCGCCCAAGCTCGTCACGCGTGCGATGCTGGCATCGATGCGGCAGGGCGCCGTGCTGGTCGACGTCGCGATTGATCAGGGCGGCTGCTTCGAGACCTCGCACCCGACCACGCATGTCGATCCGACCTATCTGGTTGACGGCATCGTGCATTATTGCGTGGCTAATATGCCGGGCGCGGTGCCGGTGACGTCGAGCCAGGCGCTGAACAACGCGACGCTGCCGTTCGGCTTGATGCTCGCGAACAAGGGTTTCGCGGCGGTGCTGGAAAATCCACATCTGCGGAACGGGCTGAATGTGCATCGCGGCCGCATCACCAACAAAGCGGTGGCCGAAAGCCTCGGGCTGGAGTTTGCTCCGGTGGGGAGCGGCCTGGCGGCGTAGCGTTGCTGCTCATACCGGCTTGCGATGGCGGCTGCCGAGCGCGGCCTCGATCGTCCCGGGCTTCTCGATGCGTTCGATCAGCATGTCGATGCGGTCGCCGCCCCAGAACAGCTCGCCGTTGAACACCATGGTCGGCACGCCGAACACGCCGAGCGCTTCGGCCTCGTCGATGATGCGGTCGTGTTCGGCGCGTGCGGGGCCATGGACGTAGGCTTTGAACTGACCGGCTGAGCCACCGCACGACGTGATGACGTCGGCGATTGCGGCGAGATCGTCGATCTCCAGCTCATGGCTCCAGAACCGACGAAAGACCGTGTCGTGATACGGACGGAAGAAGCCGTGCTGTTGGGCGAATAGCATGCCGACGCTGGAATAGAACGCGTCGTAGATCCGCCGGGGCCCTTTCATGACGAGCCCCTGCGCATTGGCATAGCGCCGTGCGTCCATATAGGCATAGCGCACCTTGCGCCAGAAATGCGGCGTGCGCTCCTCGACCGTCCCCATGAATTCGGCGACGCGTAGCGTATAGGGCAGCCATTCGAGCTCGACGCCGTGCGTCTCCTGCAGTTCGAACAGGCGCTTGTTGGCGACGAACGCGTAGGGGCTCTTGTAATCCGTGTAGATGCGCACGCGGGGGTTTGGCATAGGCAGATTCCTTTCATACGCGCAGCGGGACCTGCTAACCGGGGCGCGGGTGCTCAGATAGGCCGGAAGAAGAAAACTATTGCCTCGGGTCCGTTCGGCGGAAGGAGTTTCCCCTCCGGGAGGCAAAAAAGCCAATCGCTTCCATTGCTGTTTGGGGCCGAAACGACGACATTTCCATCAGAAATTGATGGATTGACTGCTATGGAACGCACCAGGTTTGAGCCCTTCGGCGAGCAATTGGTGTCCGCAACGGACACCCAGCCGCGCTCGCGCGGGTCAAAGCTGCTGCTGCGGGTCGGCACTGGCCTGTTCTGGTCGCTGGTCGCCGGCATCGTGCTGGCGCGCGCGGCCTTCTTCGAGCCCGGGGTCTATGACGGCTTCAGCCGTGTCGCCTCGCTGGCCAAGGATCTTATCTTCTAAGGCGCGCCTGATCTTCTAAGGGCGCCTGACCTTCAGAGCCAGATTATTCCGGGCCGAGGATAGAACTTCCCTCTGCCCTGATATGTCGAAAACTTATTTCCCAATCGGATGGCGCTGCGTATAAATCCTTCTCCTTGGGGAGAGATTTGTGTCGCAGAATCAAGCATCCAGCCCGGCCGACGCCAAGCCGACCACGGCCACTGGCCGCATCGTCGCGCTGATTCCCGGGATCCTCCTCTGTATCGCCGTGGCCGGTGTTTCGGCCCTGCTCGAACGGGCGGAATTGGGCGTCTTTGAGCATCCCTATGTCGAGGCGCTGGTGATGGCGATCTTGCTCGGCATGGCCGTGCGCAGCTTCTGGAAGCCCGCGCCGCGCTGGCAGTCCGGCATCGCCTTCAGCGCCAAGCAACTGCTCGAAGTCGCCGTCATGCTGCTGGGGGCCTCGATCAGCTTTGCTGCTATCGCGGCGTCCGGCGTCGCGCTGTTGGTATCGATCGCGGCCATCGTCGTGATCGCGCTCAGCGTCTCCTTCGGCATCAGCCGCCTGCTCGGTCTCTCAACGCGGCTCTCGATCCTGATCGCCTGCGGCAACTCGATCTGCGGTAATTCGGCGATTGCCGCGGTGGCGCCGATCATCGGCGCCAACAATGACGAGATCGCATCCTCGATCTCCTTCACCGCGATCCTCGGCGTGATGATGGTGCTCGGCCTGCCGCTGCTGATCCCGCTGCTGCAGCTATCGGCCACGCAATACGGCATCCTCGCAGGCCTCACCGTCTATGCCGTGCCGCAGGTGCTGGCCGCGACGGTGCCGGCCGGGCTCGTCTCGACGCAGATCGGCACGCTCGTCAAGCTGATGCGCGTGCTGATGCTCGGGCCGGTGGTCGTCGGCCTCTCGCTGACGGCCTCGCGCTGGCACAACGAGGCCAAGAAGACCAGTGTCGGCTTTTTCCGCCTGGTCCCCTGGTTCATCCTCGGCTTCCTTGCGCTGGCGACCCTGCGATCCCTCGAGATCGTGCCAGGCACGGTGGTCGGTCCGGTGACGAAGATCACCAGCTTTCTCACGGTGGTGTCGATGGCGGCGCTGGGCCTGGGTGTCGATGTGAAGGTGCTTGCCAATGTCGGGGGGCGGGTGACGGCGGCCGTGACGTTGTCGCTGCTGCTGCTGCTCGGCATCAGCATCGCGCTGGTGCACTGGTTCAAGTAGAAGCAATCGCGCGGCGATGGCTGTGCACCCTCTCCCCTTGTGGGAGGGTGGCTCGCCGCGCAGCGGCGAGACGGGTGAGGGGTTCTATCCGCGAGTCAATCTGTAGCAGGGAGCGCGCGGACGCATACCCCTCATCCGGCGCTTCGCGCCACCTTCTCCCACAAGGGGAGAAGGGAAGTAACCGCCGAGAAATCGCTAAATCACGTCCGCGAGCGAATGCCCGTGCAGCTCGATGTTGAGCCCCTGCATGCCCATGTCGTTGAGCTCGCCGCCCATCGCCTTGATGCTCTCCTCGCGGATCAGGGACATCAGTCCGCGGCGCAATGCCAGGAATTCCGACGACATCATCATCGACTGCTGCCGCGGCCGCTCCAGCGGGATCGGAATTTCCGCCTTGATCGAGCCGGGGCGTGCGGTCATGCAGTAGACGCGGTCGGACAGGAAGATCGCCTCGTCGATGTCGTGGGTGACGAACAGCACCGAGATCTTCAGCCGCTGCCACATGTTGGTGAGGATCTGCTGCATGATGACGCGGGTCTGCGCGTCGAGCGCGCCGAAGGGCTCGTCCAGCAGCAGCACTTTGGGTCCCGTCGCGAGCGCACGCACGATGCCCACGCGCTGCTTCATGCCACCCGAGAGTTTCTCGGGGTAATGCTTTTCGAAGGCTTCGAGGCCTGCGAGTCCCAGCAGCGTGCGCGCGGCGCGCTCGCGCTGCGAGCGCGGCATGCCGCGCATCTTCAGACCGAACTCGACGTTCTCCCGCACTGTCTTCCAGGGAAACAGCGAATACTGCTGAAATACCATGCCGCGCTCGGCGCTCGGACCGTTCACCTTCTCGCCGTCGACGGTGACGATGCCCGTGGTCGGCTTGAGGAAGCCAGCAACGGCGTTGAGCAGCGTCGACTTTCCGCAGCCGGAGGGACCGACAATCGAGACGAACTCGCCTGGATTCACATGAATCTGCGTATCGGTGACGGCTTCGACCGCCCCCTCGATGCTGTCGTAGCTGAGGGAGAAATTCTTGACCTCGATATGGCCCTGCGGTGCCTTGACAACGATCTCGCTCATCTTGACCTCCACGGCATCACCAATTGTCCGGCCCCTCGGATCAACATGCTCGATCCGAGGCCGAGCACGCCGATCGCGATCATGCCGAGCGCAATGTCGGCATATTGGACCAGCGAATAGGCCTCCCAGGTGAAATAGCCGATGCCGTACTGCCCCGAGATCATCTCGGCGGCGATCAGCGACACCCAGGCCACGCCCATGCCGACGGTAAGGCCGGTGAAGATGTGCGGGAGCGAGGCGGGAAAATACACGTCGCGGAAGATCGAGCGCTCCCGCGCGCCGAGACATTGCGCGGCGCGCACCAGCACGGGGTCGACCAGCGACATGCCGTGCAGCGTGTTGACCAGGATCGGGAAGAACGAGCCGAGGAACGTGATGTAGACGATGCTCTGCTCGTTGGTCGGCCACAGCATGATCGCCATCGGCACCCAGGCGATCGCCGGGATCGGCCGCAGCACCTCCGCCACGGGGAAGATGATCTCGTGGACGAGCTTGAAGCGGCCCATGATCAGGCCGAGCGGCACCGCGACGATCGCCGCGAGCGAGAAGCCGAAGAAGATGCGCCGGCAGCTCAAGAGGACGTGCATCAGGAATTTCGGATCGTGGATCGCCTTGGTGAAGCTCGCATAGACCGCGAGCGGCGAGGGCACGTTGGTGAAGCGCACGAAGAACACGACGCGATAGGTCGTCAGCAGGTGCCAGACCAGCAGAAAGGCGAGCAGAGAGATGATGCCGATCGCGGTCGCGCGCAGCCCACCCCGGTTGAGGCGGTACCAGCGCAACGCGAGCGTGCCGAAGGAGGGCGGTGATGCGGGTGGCGTGGAGGCGGGCATGGCGCTTGCCTCCGCGATTGCACTTGCCGGCATGCTGTCCTCGGAATGTCTGAGGAGGGCGGGACTGCTCACGTCTTGCCCCCGCCGACCGCCGCCTTCACCGCCTCGTCGAAGCCGAGCACCTTGCCGCTGATCTTGGCGGCGTAGGCTTCGGCGTCCTTCTTCAACAGGAACGGAGCAACCTCGCCATTGCCGACCGCGAAGAAAGCCTGGTCGGCGAACAGCTTGATGCCGCGGGTGGTGTCGAAGACGTAGGCGACGTTGATCTTCTTGCCCTTCGCCTTGTAGTCGGCATAGGCGCCGAGCGTGCAGCTCGCTGACGAGAAGGGCATGATGCCTGAATCGTCGACCCAGACCTCGCCGGCCTTGCGCGGATCTGCGATCGGCTTCTTGCAGAAGGAATCTTCGCCGGAGATCTCGTAGTTGCTGGCGCTCGCGAGCCGCGCGTCATAGTCGAGCTTCATCTCGGCATAGGCTTTGCGGATGTAGCTGTCGTCGACCCACTTCTTCGGGTCGAACTCCTTCATCCGGCCGAGGTTCTGTAGCACCTTGACGTCGGCCGCAGCGGCGTCGATCAGCGCCGGCTTGATCGAGGGATCGGTGGTCATGTTGCCGCTGGGGCCGAGGAAGATGTAGACGACCTCCTTGTTGATGCCGGTCCATTCCTGGATTTTCTCCGCGGCGAGCTTGGGATCGTCGCGCAGCCACTGATTGGCGGCGATCAGGGCCTTGAAATATGCGACGACGACCTCGGGATATTTCTCGGCGAAATCGGTGCGCACCACGATGCCGTGGAAGGTCGGCAGATTGGTCTCGACGCCGTCAAAGATCTTTCGCGCAAAACCGCGGAACGGCAGCAGTTCGGCGAACGGAACGAAGTCGGCGTGCGCGTCGATCTTCTTCTCCTGGAGATTGGTCGAGCCGACCTCCGGGCTTTGGCTGACCAGCTGGAAGAAATCCGATGCATAGCCGCGGTCCTGCATCGCCTTCAACACCATGCCGTGCGCGGCAGAGCCGAACGGCACGCTCACGAGCTTGCCCTTGAGATCGGCGAGATCGTAGTAGGACGAATCCTTGTGAACGACGATGCCGTTGCCGGAGCCCGACAGGCTGTAGGCAGCCATGCCGATCAGCCGGCTCTTGCTCTCCGGATTGCTGTCGAAAGTGAAGCCGTTCACGATCAGCGGATAGTCGCCCATCATGCCGATCTGCAGCTTGTTGGCCATCATCGCGTTGGTGACGGGCGGGCCCGAGGTAAAGTTCTGCCATTCCAGCTCGAACTTGATGTTGGCGTATTTGCCGTCCTTCGGCAGATATTTCTCGAGGAGATGGAGCTGGCGGATGACGACGCCGGCGGTCACCGTGTTGGTCGTGGTGTCCTGCGTTCCGATGCCGAGAGTGACGGTTTCCGCCGCGGCCGGCTGCGCGAGGAGAAGCGCCAGCGACGTCACCGACATCGCGATCGAGAGCGTGGGAAGATGGCGGACCATTCTCATCCTCATTCGGTTGGATGTGCTGTGGTTGCCATGATTGGGTGAGGGCGTGGGCAGGGCAAATCCGGAATGAGCGCCACAGTCGATTAGTTGCCGGGAAAAGCTGATTGCATAGTCCTTGGGCAGTCCTGCACTATAAAGCCGCTTGCGTGGGCACCGGTCCTAGTCAGACGCTTGCCCTCGCATCTCTTCCAGCACGTCGGGCCGGCAGACCACGATCTGGGAGCGCTTGGTCAGCACGATTCCCTTCTCCTGCATGCGCTTCAGGCTGATCGTGACCCATTGCCTGGTGGCGCCGACCATGTGGGCGATATCGGCATGGGTGAAGGCGGCGGCGATCACCCGGCCGTCGGCGTCATCGACGCCATAGAGGTCGACGAGATGCAGCAACAGATGCGCAAGGCGCTGTGTGATCGAGCGCGTTCCCAGCATCTGGGCAAGCGCCGAATAGCACTTGCCCTTGAAGGTCAGGCCTTCGATCAGGCCGATCGCGAGGTTCGGAATCTCGACCGCAAGGGATCGCAGCTCCTTTCCGGGCAGATGCACCACGCTGCAATTGCTGGATGCAACGCCGGACCATTGATGCACGGTGCCTTCGAACACTTCGGGGCCGCCGACGAAATTGCCGACATGCCAATAGGCCAGCGTGATCTCGCGGCCGAGCGGGGAGGTGTAGAACACCCGGATACGGCCGCTTTCGATCAGCCAGATACCGTCATGCTTGCCACCCTGGCTGAACAGCGTCTGGCCACGGTTGAGCACTTTTCGGCGGCCCTGCTTCAGCACCAGCTCCCGCTCGCGCTGGCTGAGCTTGTCCATCAACGCCGGCGGCCCGCCGATCCATTGCTGGTTCTCGGTGAGCAGCAGCGAGGAACCGCCCGCAGGCCGGACCGTTGCGGGAGCCGTCCCGCGAACCACATTGGCCGCCTGCAACATCATCTGCCTCCGGAACGTTCAAACCGTTCTAAAGAGGAGCAATGTCCGTGCCAGATGGTCGCGTTCTCCCGGTCATCGCCCCCGAAAGCGGGCGATCCAGTATTACAAAGGCTTGAGTGGGGAACGGTGAGGGCGCGGGGGTCTGGATTACCCGCATTAGCAGGGTATTACAGCGGAGT
>NZ_JBVVPS010000013.1:0-185551 GCF_055811355.1 Bradyrhizobium sp. WSM4873
GTGGTGGCGGCGGCGCCGGTGGGGGCGCGGGCAGTGGCGGCTCTTCGGCCAGTTCGGGGGCTTCCAACGGCGGATCATCTTCAAGCGCGACCGGTCAGACCGGAGCTGGCAACCAATCCCCTACAAGTGGCGGAACCGGCCAGACCACGACCGGAGGCGGCGTCAACCAGTCGTCTGCAGGCAACAGCGCGTCAAGCACGACGAAAAGCACGGACTCCAACGCGCCAGGAGGCTTGCCTGCAAACGCACAAGCTCGGCGTAACGCAGGTGCGGGCACCGCTCCGAATGGGCTGCCAATCGGCTCGCCCGGTTCCGGGATCGGGTCGCCCGAACACCCCGTCGGTTCAAGCCGTTGAGCGCGCCCATCAGGTTTCGCAGAGCAACGCACTCTTAAGGCAATGCACGCTGCATCCGCCTGCCGATGGCAGCATGGGCGGTGGCCGCCTATCCAGACCGCTTTTCCAGTTCTGCGACGATCAAAGCCCGCTCCTCTAACTGAGCCTTTTGGCTCTCAATTAAGGCATCGAGGATGGAAAACGCGAGAGCGAGATCGCGTTTTTCGCGCTTCAGCCGGGCGATGACCATCTCTTGCTGGCTGATGTGTTGCTCGCCTTCTCTAAGACGGCGTTCGGCTACGATCAAAAGCTCATGAAGGCGCGAAAGCGGCCGCTCTTGGCTCCGCTCAGGCTCAAAGCGGGCGAGACGCCGTGGGCCAAACCAAACCTCGACAGGATCCACCGCAGCCGCGGCAGAGCCCAGCTGGAGAGCCTCTTCGGCGTTAATACAGTCTATCTCTTGCGCGTTCAGTATTCCGCCGCAGTCGTCGAGCGTGAAGATATAGCAGCGCATCGAAGCTTCGCAGCTGTGGTTCAGTCAGGAATACCGACGCAGGGCCTAGACGTTCCCTTGTCCGGTATGTACCGGCTCAAAAAACCTTCAAGTGCCGCTTCTCCGTTCCCGAATTAACTTCGTGCGCGGAGATCAAGCTTAATTTCAAGCTTCAATTGCGGCGACACATCGGAGGGCTACGCTTTAGTCCGGTGGGAATATCGATGTTTAGACGGGTCTGTGTAGCGATCTCGCCACAGCTTTTGGGTTAAACGCGATGCTAAATTCTCCGGCTCGGCACAGGAGGGCTTAATGTCCATCGATCGCTCACAGACAATAGAGTGGAACGGTGAAGTTCTAACTGGGTGGATTATCGTGGACGGTCTTTCGAGAAAGGTCTCTGCGGACCGCAAAACGATTCACAACCATGCCCCGGGTTTTAGCGACGCTCTCAGTTGGGAAATCGACCGATTTTGCGGTGAGATCTTCGAGAAGATGATGCCGTATTTCCGGGCAACCGCCATTGGACGCTAAGGTAAGCCCGCCAGCGTGTACCGGCGGGTTTTGTATTTTTTATCGAGGACCTGAACCTTCACACTCCCTGCCTACACCCACGAGTATCCGGGGTTTTTTGCTAATCCTAATCTCGGGGCTGGACTGAAACAAACGTCGCCGGGCCGAAGGTATTGTGTGCCCGGCGGCGCATTTGTTGGGACCAGGCTCAGAGCCGATGCAGCCGCTGACCTAGTTCAGCAAGCCCCATGCTCAGCCAGAAGCAACGGCGGGCGAGCCGTAGCTGTGCCCGCATGGCAGAAGCTGGATCAGGCGCATTCCAATTTCTCGTTAATCAGATCCAGGCGTGCGCTGATTTCAAGCACTACCTAGTGCATCCCATCGATGGCGGTGTCCGCATCGGGCCCGGCGAGGACAATAGCAAGCAAGCCGGTGAGGTTCTTCGGTTCTTCGCTTCCCTGAGGAGATCTAGCGGTGCCTGGGTCATGCCGTCACCCCTTGCTGGCAGTGCTGCGTGCCGATCTGCTCCAGCGGCCCGTCATGGTCAGCAATCCCGCTCTCGGCATAGTCCTGCTCTAGATCGCGCCGGCCACCGGAGGCCCACCGGGTTTGATCGCCGCCGCCCATGGACGGATCACAGCTGCCGAGTGATGGCTCGTCTTCCAGGTCATTCTCTGTCGGGTCGTAGTCTCCGCCCGGGTTGTCGTCCTCCAGGTCGGCCGAGATATCCTCCTCCAGCTCAGAGGGTCGAACTGGTCGAGGAAGGCGATCAGCCGGTGATCTCCGCTGCAGCCTCTTTTCTATGCCTGGCAAGGTCGCTGAGAGCCCTTGCACGCTCCTGCTGTTGGATACCGAGGGCGGACAAAATCGCGCCGGTAGAGCCCGCTGGCAGTTCGCTGACGTTTTCCATGGTGGTGGGGCCATTGCCGGTGTCAGACTGGCAGCCGGGGGCTAGAAACCTGCCAGTGAGACAGGCGCGGTTAAGGGAGAAACTTTGGGGGCAACTCCCTCTGGACATAACGACGGCCCCCCGGCCAAAGGCCGGACAGCACATGGCACACTCGAATCTGCCGCTAGGATAGCGGTTGAAATTCAGCATGGGACACGGGCAGCACTGGTTTTGGTTTCTAGACCACCCCGAATCATGCATTTGATGCGTGTGATGTTCAAGGACTGCTTTTGAGCGAGGCTTCACATGGGAAGGCCTGCCGTGGTTCGGACTATTACAATCACAATTGATGGTGTTGCGCATCACGGGACATATTTCCTCCAGAACTGCGCCGTGTACGTGCAATCCGTCCTCGGAAGCAAGGCAACCCACGTCGGCGGGTCGCCCCCGGAAGCGGTGGCCAAGTTGCTCCTCTCCGAAATAATTCGTAGCCGTACTGAGGCGATGCACTAAGCGCAGAATTGCGCTTAGGTAGGGCGCGCCTGAGTCGCGGGGGGAAAGTGGCACAGAGCACGGTGAGTCTACTTGAACGCGTTGGCGCTCTTTTTGGCGCGCTCCATGTTCGCCACGAGGGACCGCGTGCGGTGGCTGCGAAAAGTTGTCATCAACGCTGAGCGCATGCGGCTCGGGATCAAAGAAGAGGAAGTTGCAAGCCGAGGAAACTTTCTGATCTCTGCGTCGGCACTCCTCTGCTTCACTTAAACGGATCCTGGATCGAAGGCGCCGACTGCCTGATGCGGCGCACGCTCACCGGCGTGCCGTCGGAGACGAACAGCAGCTCGTATCGGCGGCCTTCATTGTCGGTCGCTGCGCAGGTGACATCAGTCACCTTCTTCGCAGCGAAATTGCCAGTCTGGCGGCAGGTACCGGTTGATGGCTGCTCGGCCGGCACCGGCAGTCCGTCGACCTTGGGCCGATCCTTAGAATTGAGCAGCATGAGATCGATCGCCAGCTCGTAGGAATTGTCGTCGGCTCGCTTGCCGTTCGCGCCGGAGAACGATACCACGTGGTTCTCATCGTCGGGATCGTCGACGGCGACCGCGAAATTGACCCGCCCCTTGTCGCCGTGGGCATAGACCAGCGTCTTGCAAGCGAAGCTGCGCCCGGCGACCTTCAGCGTCTTGCACTTCCCCGACATCAACGCCAGGAAGCTGACAAAAGCATTCGGTCCGGCGCTGGATGGGGACGTTAAGGATTGTTCCTGAGCAAAGCATGGCCCGAAGGAAACTAGGATAACAAGTGCTGCGGTAGTCGAATGATTTGGCATTTGGTCACTTGGAAGAGTTAGGCACGAGCCAGACCACATCAGCATGGAAAGCGCAACGGTCGCAAAGTGAGCCCTGGATCGCGCGCCAGCCGCCGTTTGCTGCACTGCGCAGCAGTCAAAACGCGCGTCGACAACTAGGCAGCCCTAACGATCCTGGTCAAGCTAGAGCATAGGTGCATGCGGGCTCGCGCGAAGGTGTCGATCAGGACCGGGGCGTCGAATCTCACCGGATGCCCTGAAGCGCCTCCGCACCGCGCAGAGATCCCGGGCCTCGCTCCCTGAGCCAATCTTACCGCGCTGCTCGATGGCATGGCGGTTGGTGGTGATGTAAACGATCATAGCGCATGCGGAAGCGCGGCGATCAATCTCGCGGCGCAGTTCCTTGGCGCGCGCTCTCGCCGGCTCGCCCATCAAGCGAAGGCCAGACTTAGCATCGGCTCGGCCCTGATCGCGGATGCTCTCGTACATGTGCGTGATGTAGTGGTCTGAAAGTTTTTCGAACGGCATCCGCGTCACCATCCTTGCAAAGAAGGGTGGGCCGCCAGACCTAGGGCGTATCGCTGGCGGCCCGTGCCGGACAGTTGAAATTGTGGTCTTGAGGATTCGATTTTGGGATAAGACCAGCCCTGTCCGGCCTTGCCATGAATGCGCAAGCGCGCAGCGGTCTCAAGTCAATGTTCGGATTAACCTCACTTCTCAAGGTTAAGTGCGCTGACTTGGTGCACGGCTTCCCTGCAATGCCGCCCTGAGGCTTACGAGGGCTGCTTTCAAAAGATAATTGGAAGAAACGGAAATCGCGGAAAGACACCTTAACGGGAGGAGCCCACCAGGTCCGTACTTTGCCCGCATTGTTCGCCCGACGGGCGCGGGCGTTGTGGCGATCAATCGCGGCCTGTTCATGGGCTCAGGCGGGTGAGGTCTTGGGAGCCGTCGCAGATGACCGACGTCGGCCTGAACGGGCGTATGGTTATCACGCGTCTGAAGGCTTTGCGCCGATACTGGAGCGCGCTGGGTGCAAAAACGCCGCCCGCTTGAATGAGTCGCGGGCGGCGACTTCCAGCCCCGAGGGGGATGATGCAAAACCCCGGTATCGATTAGTCTGTATAGACTACATGACGTTTCAAATAAAATTGGGCACGATAGCAATCGTAAGCCATGCCGGTCTGGGCGCTGAAATCGTGCACGGCTTTCAAAGGCTCAGTCCCCGCCAGCCCCGGGATTGAGTGTTTCTGCAAAGACCGCCCGCTTGAATCTTAATTCTCATCGCGGGCGGCATTTTCATTCTGGCTGCTAGAAAGGCAAAGACCCCAGATCCGGGTTGAGATCGGATCTGGGGTCCAAGCGTACCAAAGGAAGCGTTTCGGGTGTGCGACGACCGAACACCCGCACGCTACGCTCCGTGCCCTAATTTAAAGTTACCATTGTCCAAATTCAGTCCGGCGCGGCTTGGTCGGACATGCCGCCAGTTCGTCTAGGAAGTTTGCGGCCGGCAATGATGGGACCGCTGCCAAGCGACTCCATCGGCTCAGCCAGCCGCCGATACCCAAACTGCCGTGGGTCGGAGGCTCGGTGAAATACTCATCGCCGTTGAATCGCGACTAGGCGGCGGCCAACGCTCTAGGCTCAGCACCCTTGCGAGCGCTCTTTCCGGGCCTCCCAAGCGCAGCTGAGAGGCGTTCGAATAGCGTGGTGCGATTGCCGCGCGCAGTTGGACGGCTTTTCGGTTCGGCTGTGCCTGCCGCATGAGGGCCAAGAGATCGACACCGTCAAAACTTCCATCCATTGGAGGCCGAAATCTGCCCAGGCAGGCTGCGCTGCGATCAGGTCGGACACAGCCCAGATGATGGGCGCTTTGAGAGTGCGTTCATTGCCCGGGGATTGCTCGACCAGCCCTAAGTAAACGATTTCTCTATTTGGCCCCCAAATTGTGCCGCGACTTTCCGCGACAGCTTTATCGATCTGTAAGAAGAGCTGGCTTAAAACCCGTCGCCATGGAAAAGCGAACCGCTCGCCGTCGACGTGTATTCAAGTCGGCACTCATCGAGTTTCCCGGAGGCTCCTTCAGTTGCGTCGTCCGAAACTTCTCCGATCTGGGCGCCAACCTGGACGTGCCCAGCGCATCTGGCATTCCGCACGAGTTCACACTGATCATCCCGAGCGCGCAGTCCCAGCTTTCCTGCCGAGCGGTGTGGCGGTCGGAAGGACGCATCGGCGTTGCGTTCTCCTGATCATCGCCCTGGTGCCGGCACTTGGACCGCGTGGGTTAGAAGGCACAGCTAGGGGCGCCATGATCCCGGCTTGCCGGCCGGAACCGCAGATGTCGTCGGGGGCCGGTTGACTTATCGCAAGCGCTAAATCACGGTCCTGCTCGCCGGCACGTGGCGGGGCTAAGTGATGACCGACCAGAAGAACTACAATGAGCGCTATTTCCTGCGTTTGCTCCAACATGGCCCGTTTGAGCGGCGGCCGCGTGGCGGCTGGCGCTTCGGTGTCAGGGTAATCAGCGACGGGGTCGTTGAGCGGCTCCTCGCCGGTGGCCACACCGAGATTGCCGGCTCGCAATTGAGGCTGAAGCCGCTGGCCTCTAGCCGCCGAGCGGATCGAGCCGAGCGACGACCTCACCATCATACTGCTGGCGGACTACCTGACGCGCGAGCGTGACGCGGCTACGCACGATCGACTGGCTGATCCGCATACTTGATGACGACCGGCTGCGCGATGCTGTCGCCGAGGTCTGGTCGACGCGCGGCTGCAATCCACTGCGCCGCCTGCGAAGACACTGGCTGGGTATGCGAAGCCCACCCCGGCCGCTCTTGGGACGGTCCACCCGCCTGCGGCTGCGGCGCAGCCGGCGACCCTTGCCCACGCTGCAATGCTTTCTCGGAAGCCGACCGACCGCGACCGCCACCGGGCTTTCGGTTCAGCTTCGGCCTAGTAGCGGATTTGGCCCGATTCTTCCGAACGAGACAGGTGGCCGGTCCCTAGGTCACTTACGCCGGCAAGGGTGTGGTGAGCGTCTAGCTTCGCTCGCTATTCCGCGCGGCTAATTCCTGGTCCAGCTCCTTCAAGCGGACGAGTAGGTTTTCCACTATCTCCATGCAATCGGAATGCCGCAATGACCGCACGCCCCGCGCGGCCAGCTCTTGCTCCAATATAGTCGCCACGATGCTTTGGATGCTCACAATCGTCCCCCGGAAAACGTTGCTCCGGCCAGATACGGCTCAACAAAGAATTTGGGTTCGCTCAGCGAAAAGCCGCAGCGTGGTTCCAGCCCCACTGCGGCATTCCCGACAACTTGAAATTGGGTCGTGCTTAAATCGCGCCGGTATTCTCACAGTAGAACACCCCGTTCCGAAAATGGACTCCGGATAACTACCGAACTCGGGTTTCTAAGCATTGTTGCTTTCGGGAAAAATGGCAACGCTCGCTCTCCAGCCCCCATGCTCCCGGCTGCCAATCCAATTGCGGATCAGAGCGCCAGAGCCTCGAAAGTGAAGGTCGCAGGAACGGCTGAGAGGCTGCTCCTGCGACCGACGCTACGTTTGAATCTCTGACGCATCAACCGAACGGTTGAGACCCGCCGAATTTCGGCAGTCTCCCGTAATAGACCGGAGATGCGTCCGGCATTCCAGAACCCTACGCTGCCCGCTTTTGGTTATTTGGATGACGCGGGACAATCCACCGATCCTTATTTGCAAGGTGTGCGGGCGGCCCATGGCGTACCTAGCGAGACTTCCAGAGATTGCAGGTCTGCCCGCCGTGTACGCCTATCGCTGCCTACCCTGCCAGAGGGTCGATACCCTTGTGCTGGGCCCACTCTAGGAGGCCGCTCCCTCGGTTTGCCCGCCAACACTTGGACTTGGTCAATATCCATTCCTTGGCTCCCTCTCAGTCTCAAAATCCCGTGAGAGTCGGATCCTAAACCTTTCTTGGCGGCCGCAAACCAACGTCCGCCTCTCACGAGTTGCGGTAAATTTGGGCACTAGCTGAGCCATCCCTATGCTTCCGGTCGGTCCAACCGCAGCAATAAACTCCGGATTTAATTCAAATGGAACCAATTTAGTCGACGCTGTATTATCCTTGGATTACAGCGGAGTTTAACTCCATGCATGATGAAGAACTGGCCCTTAAAGCCGTCAGCGATGCGCAAATCATTTTGGAAGAGTATTTAAAGCCGCAGCCGCGCAACAACGAGCGCGCCATTCTCGACCAACTGGTGGAAATTCTAGAGCGCCCCGGCCTCATTGTGGCGGTTAATCGGATGCATCACCGCTAGAATTGCGCGCGAGCTTCAGCCGTTCGTCAGCGAGCGCCAGCCATGCTTCCTCGTCTGCAGCCCATCGCACGCAGGCTGATGCGCTGGAGATTGAGGCGGTGTTAGTAGCTCTCTGCTCGCGCAACCACATGAAACACGCGCGCTTGCAACGCGGGCCTATGTTGTCCGGCGCTCCGTAAAGTCAACGCAACCGCAACGGCTACGTTGAAGCCGATCCATATTGCGAAGATCAAAATGATGGTCGACATGGGCAAGTCTCATCAGCGTTTTGCCGTAACTCGGGATGGTGGCAAATCTTAGGTTTGAGATGAGGGATTGCATATCCGGGCGATTACCTGTTGCCGGATGAAATAGTGAATAGCGTAATGTGCTGCTTGGGCGTTGGTCATAAAGCATTGTATCTGCGTCCTTATTAGGGCAATCCCGCCCTCCGCAACCCCTCGATCAACAGCTTCGCGTTTGTTTGCCAGCCCCGCGCGATAAACTTAGATATGGTGAAATCGGACTCGAGCTCAAGCAGACGTGCCGCCGCCTCGCCTGCCTCCGCGTCACGTCCGAGATGGGCGAAAGCGGATGCGAGACAGCGGTAAGCTGGCGCATAAGAGGGGCTCTGACGCACGGCTTTCCTCCCCGCGACGACGGCCTCATTGAAGCGACTAAGCTCGATCAATGCTGTCCCCATTCCAACGAAAGCGCGATGTAGCAGCGGATCTATCGGGCTCATCCGAATGCCACGTTCAAAGCTCCGGGGCGCTTCCTCAGGTAGCCCCGCGATCTTGTAAATCCATCCTCTGCAACCCCATGCGAGACTGGAATTTGGGTTCAGCGCGACCGCTCGGTCAGCCATTTCGATCTCACTTTCACAATCGCCGACCATCCAGGCCGAGATTGCGCTAGCCCATACCAACGTGTCCGGATCACCATCATCGACACTCAAAGCGAAACGCAGTAGCCGTATTGCTTCGTTGCGCTCGTTTTGCGGATTGTCAGCATAGCCCAAAGTGACATTTCGCATGTGGCAGAAACCCGCCAGAGCCGCGACCAAACCGAAACGAGGGTCCAGCTCTAACGCGCGATGAGCCAGCCGGAGCGTCTCGGCTACCCCTTGGCGGGTCGTTAGGTAAGACTGGTGCATAGCTCGGAGATAAAATTCATACGCGGTAAGGTTTTCCGATCGCCGGCGCGTTGCCATTGCGATTTCTGCCTGAAGCAATTTCGGTTGAATTGCCGAGATAACCGCGGCCGTTACTTCGTCCTGCAGGGAAAAAACGTCGGTCAAATCACGCTCAAACCTGTCCGCCCAAATGTGCATTCCCGTCACGGCATCAATCAACTGTCCCGTGATGCGAACTTTCCCCGATGCCTTGCGCACAGATCCCTCAAGAGCATAGCGCACGCCAAGCCTACGTCCGACCTCCTTGACATCGACGGCTTTGCCTTTGAACGCAAAGCTCGAATTGCGAGCGATTACGAATAACGATTTGAAACGCGAGAGCGCGGTGATGATCTCCTCAACCATTCCGTCAGCGAAGTATTCCTGCTCGGGGTCGCCGCTCATATTTTCGAACGGCAGTACGACGATGGAGGCCTTGTCTGGGAGCGGAGGCGCCGCACTTAGCCTCTCCGTGACCCCGCTATGAGGTCCCGCGAGCACGGCGTAAGCGCGGATCGGTTTTGAAATGTTTTTGAGTCGCTGCTCACCGCGGTCTTCGAAGCGAATTTCCAGCTTGCCTTCAACTTCGCTGTACACCTTTTCGGAAATCAGGACGCCACCCGGGTCGGCAATCCCTTCGAGCCGGACAGCAATGTTGATTCCGTCGCCGTAGAGCTCGCCGTCCTGACCAACGATAACATCGCCAAGGTTAAGCCCGACGCGTAACCTTAGGTGACTGCTGCCCGACGCGATATGATCCTGTATCTCGACCGCGCAAATTGTGGCGGCTAAGGGACTCGCGAATTCGACGAGCGCGCCATCTCCAGTTGTCTTGATAAGTCGTCCCTCGTGGCGAGAGAGGCTGGGGCAGATCAGTTCTCGTTTGAGCCGCTCGAACTCCTCGTATGTCGCTTCCTCAGCGCGTTGCATCAACGCTGAGTAACCGACAACGTCGGCGGCCAAAATCGCCGCTAGTCGCCTTTGTACCCGCTGCTCTGTCACAGCGCCCTCCGAACGACCTGGCTAACTACGCCGCTTCAACAACGAAGAGCCTAGGATTTTATTGCGGCCTATGAGCGGAGCTCGCAGGAAAGCCCAAATGCAGCGTATCGTCAACGCGGGCAGGTCCGAATTGGGGTCAGAAGCTGCCGTCGAGGCAGCTTCAGCTACGCGACCGGTATTGGAGCGCAGCAATTCGGACCGTGGTGGGAATGCGAGATGATGGTTCACCCGCCCCAACCGCTGCCGAGACCAGTACACTGCCTGTCGAATGGTCTGACCGACAGAGTGACGGACGCTGGCTCCGCCTGGTTCCCGATTTAACCCGCAGCGCCGGCATCAAGCTTAACCAGCGAGTTCTGTTGTGGCGAGAACGCTGACGGCTAGGGTGAGCGCGCCGGACATTTCCGCAAGACCGGCCCCACCGTGGCAAGGCCGTCAGGCCAATCTACTCGGCTTTGTTCTTCAGCGTCGCTGGAGTGCGCGATGTCTACCGTTAAATCTATGCCCTCGAAATCTGGGTCGGCCTGGACCGAGCTGTGGCACGTCCACTTTGTCATCATGCCGAGGCGAACGATTACTGGCAGATTGGCCTACGGCAGGGTTTGGCGCCGTTGGGATGGCCGGCACTGGATTTACAAATGTATCACGCAGTGGAAGGCCTGATCGCAGTGTGCCTCTCAATCAAATTCCAGGCCGGAATCGCAAGATGTGCGCGCCTCATTTAGAAGATCCGCCGCTCTTCCCATAGATCGTGCTGATCATCGGCTTTGACGCGTTGGGCGTCGGCACTGTATTCTTGCTGAGTAAGGTTCTGCTGGTAGTACTCGGGTATCAGTGAACCTGTCGTCAAGCGGTCTTATAGCGTAAGGTCAGCGCGGTACCTTTTGAACTTTTTCCGTGTCCAGAACTTCACCGCCGCCAAGCCTAACGGTATCGTCCGCAAGACCCTCAGCCAGCAGGAGATCGCAACAATCCAGACCACGCGCATCGAAGCTGACAGTGGCCAGATCCGCCTGACGACCATGCTCGCACATTCCTCCGGGGAGTGGATATCGTCGGACTGGCCGGTCTGTGCCGGCAAGGAAACCGATGCGCCTCACCGAATGGGCGCCGCGCTCACATACGCCCGGCGCTACGCCCTTTTCACGCTCGTCGGCATTGCCGGCGAAGACGATTTGGACGCGCCAGATACGGTTGTGCCTGCTCCGCCCGCTCCTCTTTCACAAGCCGCTCAAGGACCAAAGGGTAAACCCACGAAAAGTGTTCTGAACCGTGCGCCGGCATTGGATTCGCAGCAATCAGCCGAGTTGCGGAAGCGCTTGCTAGGCGAACTTCAACGCCTAGCGGTGAGTGAGGACTTGCTTGCTTGGGCCAAGATCAACTTACCGATCAGAAACACTCTTCAGGCGGCGGACGCAGCGGCCGTCGAGGCCGCTTATCAGTCGCAACTTGAGGAAATGGCCACCCCCGAAGCAAGCGTTGGCAATCAGGATTCGTCGGCAGCAGATCAACTTCCTCCTCTGCCACCCATCGCAAAAGTTGACGTAGACGGGGGAGTAGCTGAAGTGGATGCGCGGCACCCCGCTTCCACCCCCTCCTTCCCGAAAGAGCCTCCGCGCAAGCGGAGCAAGGCTCACCTTTTGTTTGTGCGGGAGCAGCCCTGCCTGGTCTGCAAGCAGTCGCATCGGATCCCCATCATATCAAGTTTGCCCAACCGCGAGCGCTCGGGCGAAAGGTAAGTGACGAGTTTACCGTACCGCTTTGCCGATCACATCATCGCGAGCTGCACCGTCATGGTAACGAGAGAACTTGGTGGACTGCCGTTCAGATATCACCGCTTCCTGTCGCAAGGCATTTATGGGAATCTAGCCCCGTCCACGAATTGCGCGAGTAAGTACTTGCAAGGGGGACAAGGTTCGTGGGCAGCAACCTCATTAAAGTGAGGCCGGAGCATCCTGGCATCGTTCGAGCCCTCGACATGGGCACGGCTGCCATGAACCGCGGCGATACCGGTTCGGTCTGGCTTTCAACCGGCCCAGATCTTCTGACCCGCGCATCTGCGCTGAAGCGGGCAAGTGAAAGCCGCGGTGAAGTACTCCGGTGCACTCAAGTGCTCGATCTCGGCCATCTCCAGCGTGTGATCGGGATCCACTGCCCTATCCGATACAAGTCGACTGACCGGCACTGGAGCCGCACCGCTTTCCGGCGACCGTGGGCGAATTAAGTCAAATACCTAGCGTCGCTAAGGTCGCAACAAATTTAAGTTCTTACTTACTGCTCGCGACGTCCCGCCTGCATTTGGGCCCACTCTCGAAGCGACAACGACGGACACCTCCTGCCTTTTCAGTCTGATCCGTCCCCGGGTCGAATTTTTACTGCGAACGACGCGCGTTATCGCCCATCGGATCCCTCCGAAAACGTCAACCGGCGTTCGAGAGGCCATTCAAAGTATCGGCAGAGCTTGTCAGTACGCTCGCCGTTGCGCCGGACAAGAAGTGGACGATAGAGTCGGACAATAGTATAGTGCACGTCGCCAAAGTTGCGATCCATCGCTCAACGGAGGCGTTCCTCAATAACATCGGAGATCAAGATATGCAGAAGGAATTTGCCCCCGGAACCGTCGTCAAATTGATATCCGGCGGGCCTTCGATGACTGTTCATGCAACTAGCGGCGAGTATGTCCGATGCACATGGTTCGATGTGCACAATCAAGTCCATAGCGAACCTTTTCATTTTGAAACTATAGTTGCCGACGATCGGCGAACCACCCCAGCATCCGAGTTCGTCCGCCGTGCGTAATTGAACTTACGAGGGGCCGGATCGAACGATTTTGTCTAGGTCCTTCATCCTTCTCCTAGAAAGCAAGAAACTGTGGCAACCTGGTCGCACCGTAAAACGTTAGCGGGCGCGGGCGCCCAGCTCGCTCCCGATGCAAAGGTTGAAAGCCTGACTAGGG
Source organism: Bradyrhizobium sp. WSM4873 (assembly GCF_055811355.1). Taxonomy (NCBI): domain Bacteria; kingdom Pseudomonadati; phylum Pseudomonadota; class Alphaproteobacteria; order Hyphomicrobiales; family Nitrobacteraceae; genus Bradyrhizobium; species Bradyrhizobium sp. WSM4873. The sequence goes on from NZ_JBVVPS010000013.1 coordinate 12,945, forward strand.
GCAAGCGCCCGAACGAAAATCAATAAAATTATGTTCGAATGTGGGGCCGAGAGTATCCAGTCCATGGGAATTGAACGATCGGTGAAGGAAGTGGCTCGCGCATGGAAAGTATCGCCATACTACGACGACGCTGAAAAGTGGACGCATCTTTTTTGGGATAGGACTCGGGATTTTAGACGCCTCTTTGACAAGATGACCGATCTGAGCAACGTGATCGAATTGGCATGTGGGCGCGGCCGTCATGCAGAGAAGATCCTTCAAGAGTGTAAGCACCTCATCTTGATGGATATTCATCAAGAAAATATCGACATTTGCCGCAAGCGGTTAGAGGACTTCCATCACGTAGAATGTATTGCGAACAACGGATACAATTTCGCTCCGATCGTAAGTAGCAGCATCTCTGCAATATACTGCTATGATTCAATGGTTCATTTCAGTCCTGACGTTGTTCGCTCGTATATCTTGGATACCTCACGAGTTCTCCAAAGAGGCGGAACGGCGTTGTACCACCATTCGAATTTGAACGCTCCTGGTTCAAACTGGTCAGAGAATCCACACGCAAGAAATCACATGACGGAGAAGCTTTTCAGATCATTCTGCTACGAAGCAGGCCTCCAGATCGTTGAGTCAGTACCTATGAGCTGGGTACAAACTGAAAGGATTGATTGTTTGTCGTTGCTTAGAAAGCCCAAGACTCCGCACCTAAATCGACTCGGACATAAGAGAACGATCTAACAATCCGACGACCTCAACGCTATAAATCATGAGAGACCGTACTGGCCTAATAGGCTCACGCCTTATTGTGTTATTTTTTGCAGAAACGTATCCGGAACGCGATGAGTGGACCAGATGGCGAGCTCCTCCAGGTCACCGTTGAACCAAAAATCGTTACCCTGACATCCTGAGCCCAGCGTGATGCGGTCGGGTATCGCCGGCAGGCTTATAAGATGAGCGGTTCCCAACATTCCATTGAACGCTAGGGTCTGATTGCCGCGCGAGATCGCGGCGGCTAATTTGCCAGAGGCATCCAAACCCCATATGGGAGAGCCGGCTGGGATGATGATGTTTCCACGCCCGTGGAGGCCAGTGTCTGTGGCAATGTCTAAAAAGGCAACGCCTGTCAAAGCATCTCTTCCCAATGAGACTGCACTAGACTCATCGACGCCAAACTCCACCAAACATTGCGGAATCGGATCGATCGCTGCACTACGGGGTGTGCCACGCGCATAGACAGAATAGGAAGATCCGAACGTCGGAAAACTAGTCATATTCAGCCGAGTGGCATCGCCAAACCGTACGCCTATATCACCTTCAGTCCTGATGGGCGGAGAAGCTCGTCCTGTATTGCTCTGTTCGAGCTGGGGCCAGCCGACCGTGATAGTGAAGTCGTACTGTTCCATAGCTTCGATGCCGACGTTGACATATCCGAGTTCTCCGGTCGTTGAAGGTTGATTGTTTTGGCGGATTGCCTGGTAGCGCGTCAGTCTCGCCGTCGGATGAATGCGTTCCTGCGTGCCCGCAAGAAATGCGCGACCATTTCGCTCATCGACCTCTAAGCGAACAAGCGGCATCGCTCCACTGTGAACAGTGAGGGCTACCCATGCCGAAAACAGCCAGTGCTGACCGTTAGACGCAGATGCCTGGTTCGGAGCCAAGAGATTTAGTCCACCCCTTTTAGTAGATACACCAGTGTATCGAAATGCTATAGTTTCGATGCCTGTGGGATCTTCGCCCGTGAAAACGACTCGGCGGGTTAGACCACCAAACGATTCAGTTGAGTCTGTAGAGAGCGGACCCACACCCGGTTCCCCGGCAACGGCGCCCTGCATGGAGCTGTTGCTGTGTAGGTTGCTTCTATGCTCCCAAAGGCTTGCACCACGATCGGTGACGGCAAGCTCATTCGCCGAAAAACGCCACCAATTTCCCGTGCCATCAACTTGATATGCAGCCGAATCCCGCAAAACATTCAAGAATGATGTCGCGGGAGCGAAACGGTTGTCGGAGCGCTTCCAGCCCATGTTGATCTGAAAATTGATATAGATATCAGGTGGAGTAGCGCGCATCGAGTCCGGCAGAAAGGAAGGCAGCGTCTCGTCTTCCGCCGCAAGGTGGGTCGAAATATCATCGACCGGCTCCAATGCCTCGGACCATACCGGCTCAAGAACTCGGCTGAGAGGAAGTGAGTTAGGCTCGCGGCCTAGGCCGGCGGCGGCATCTGTCCTCTCAGCATAAGTGTGAGACGCGACGGCCGGTAAGATCATTCGGCGATGCTTTGAATTAAGTGCTCGAGTTTCCGCAAGGCCTGCTTCGACGGCCACAATCTCTTCTAGATACTGCTCACGCAATATAGAGAAGAACGGATTGTTCTGATCTGAGAGGGCCAGCAACTTTAGGCGATGTGATTTCAGGAAGAGCAAGGCGCGCTCATCCCCCAGTCTTACGTAAGACAAAACAATGCGCTCAATCGCCTTCATTGGTGTATAGGTCTGCAAAGATAATAAAATGACACACTAACGCCAATCTAACATTTCATATACAACTTTCAATAGACTTGAGCTGTTTCACTACGTAACCGCCTAAATCGCTACCCAGAAAATCATAGGGGCGCGCCTACACTCAGCAGCCGTCCTCAAGGAAGCGTCCGGCGGGAGACCGTATCGAATTTATGCGATGATCAGCTCGAGCTTGTCAGCAGGATGCTTTCAGTCCGCTCAAGATTTGCATAAATGCTCGCACTCGACATAGACCACCATGAGGCGTCTCCTATTTGAGACTTAGCGGCCACGCCACTAAATCTCTTCCCCCAGTGCCATTGCATTTCATTCGAGCTAAGAAAAGATATGGCGATTTTCCCAGTGTCGCAAAATTCCGATCGGCTGACATCGGGTCCAAAACTGATGCGTAGTTGTACTTGTACCCGTCGCCACACGACTTGGACCAATAAGGACTTACGTCGAGCAACTTGCGAGCATTTGACCAATGAACTAGGTCGCGGGAATAATACCAACTCACAGCCTCGTTCACGATAGAAAATGCTACATAAGTACCGGTGTTTTCTATACGAGCGATAGAGCCGACTGCACCTGTAAGCGCAGATAATGGCTCACAGTAGGGAGGTGGCGATTTACCAACATAAGGATTTGCCGATGAAGGGATAAAATTACTCCCATCAAACACTTCCCATGTACCTCCGCTCAATTTATTAAGTCGAAATAGGCACAGACCGGCTTGACGACCGGCGAAACCAGATTGTGAAATGAGAACATAATACATCTCATTGTAGCTCACGAAATTCGTCGGATTGAAATATCCTCTCGGTTGGCCCTGATACTCGTCGCTCTTGAACGGAGGAGCGGCAATCGGGAGCGCGCCTGACGCGTCGCTCCTCTTGAAATTCGCTCCTCCGTCAAAAGATACGAGCGGAACGATCGCGTTATACCAACAGGCACTATAGGTCGAGAACCGGCATCGACCTGGAAATTTGTCAGCTTGATATTCGTTGTGTCCAAGCGCGTATATCGATCTGCCATCTTCAGTGATTGTTGCTGCAATCCACGTCCTATCATCGAACTCCGACGGGTCCGCACTGTGGTGCCCAGCGTACACGGTTGAACACTCGCGCTTCAGCTCAAGCAAGCCGCGCCCAACGAAACGTCTGTTAACGTAGTGGCTAGAAAAGGCTACAACTTGCCCATCATCTTTTCGAAACGCTCGCAGCGGATCATCGGGAATATCTAATTCATCGCATCTGTCACGGTCGAAGCTAAATATGATCTGCTGCTCTCCCGCTATAAAAAAGGTAGGCGGCTCGGCGCATACCGGCACACGCCAAAGCACCGCGGCAACAAACAGAAATGCACTCAGATTCAGACGAGTCACTGGACACCTACGCTAGATGTGAAGAGATGAAGTTGCCGGGCGATAAATCCTAGCGCGATCATGTTCAGCCGCGACCTTTTGGATCAGCGCAAGAGCGAGCTACACACCGTCTTCCACACACATCTTGCACGAATTAGCGCTCGCAGCAGCGGTCATCGCACGCCGAAAAGAATCCACAGAGACAGTAAACTCAGAACTCTGGTCAGAAGTTGACGGCCAGCGCCGAACAATTCCATCGTCCGGCAAAACCGAAACAAGGCAGTGCTCGCTCGAAAATGAGATGCTTCGTTGGACCGAATTAAACGGGTTGAATTGAAGCACTGCACACCCCGCTGGAGAAAAGATCGCGTTGTGCAATCCTGAGCACAACTCTCCCGCGACAAGCGTTGCTCTGGAGAACAAGCGAATTTGCTCTGCGATCGGCAAGCCTTCTGGTTCAACAACAGTCAGGCCCGCGGCTGACGCCTCTCGCTCAAGCTCCTCGTGGTTGCTGAGGACTCGAAAATCAGCCCCGGCAGACCTTCGGTTCCGCCGAGACACATAGAGCTTGGCATCTGGCACTCCGGCTCCATCGGGAGCCTCCCGAAGACTCGCTTGAATACACAGCTGAACAAAGAGCCGCATGAGCGTAGAGGAAGAGTAGAACGTCGTCGCCATATCGGAAACAAAGCACCGTTTTACTCTAACCCCATTCTTCGAACATCTAAACTGATTTCGAGAGTCTATTCTGAGAAGCTTTATCCAAGCTTCGACATAACTCGGAGTGTTTGCGGGAAGAAGAAGGAGTAGATCTGGCTTTATCGAGGAAAGCAACTTGTAAACAATCAACTTAGGAAGCATTTCCAGCAGCAGGTGCCCATAGGTGGTGAAATTCTCATGCAAGAAAACGAACCCCTCATCTATCGATGCTGAGACAGATAGCGAGGGGTTTAGGAGAAATCTTTCGGCTGCATGCCGAACGTGGAGAGGTTCAATATTCCCGCCCTGCAAGGGCCTTCCGTTCTTCGACACGACCCCATTTTGGAAATAATCAACGTCGTGAATTTGATATGCGTCGACCGAGCTAAGCTCTTTAGGAAGCCAAAAATACCCCGAATTGATGTTGTCTCTGTTTGGAAGAATGAGTTCGTTGTCCAGGTAGCTGACGCGCTCGTTTGGCCACAAAGAGGCTCGACCTTCACGATCCGACGAGACGAGTTCTAAGATTCCACCACGTGTGGGCTCACATTCTTGCCTTATATCCATCGCAACTCACTGGATCGTCGCTGGGACACCTAGCCAAAGACTCTCGAAATTGGCAGCGATGCCCTCAAAGGAATGTGCAACTTCATCGCTAGCGTAGATGATCGTGCCGTCCCTGTCGATCTTGATCGCACCGGAGGCTGGACCAGCCCTCCTTGGCCAACCATCGTCGGCGATGGTCTGAAGACTTTTTATCTCACGGACGTATAGTTCGATGTCCTGGCCGGAACTCCGCCCGCCTGCGGCAGCCAGAAAATTTTCGATCTCTCTTGCGTTCTTGATTACCCCGCGAGAGATCAGTTTTTGGATATTCTGGTTGATCCGCTGTTGCGGGATCAATCTAGTCAAGTGAGCAACGAACAAACCATACCTTGCTCGCAGGTCTGGGGCGTTTCCTTTCAGCTGGCAATTGTGGTTGATGAATCCCGAGACATCAACATTAGATGAAATCAGCGGCTTTCCCCAAGTTAGCCCCTCTGCGACCCGGCCCTCATAATCACTAAGAAAGAAGATATCGTCGCAGCCGGGATAATTGTGCAGCCAAAGACCTGGAAACACTTCGGCGTCCTGGCGGCCGCGAACGTGCTCCATGAATTCTCCGCCGCATAGGAGCTTTCCGTTTGCGGACCAATACAAAAATTCATCAGTGTCGATAAAGACGTAGAATTCGCACGACATCCTTATCGCTGCGTAGAATTCGCTGAACAAATTTACGCGGTGCAAAGAGTCTTGGTACCCCTCGTACTTGAACACCGAGATAGCATCTTTGTTGCGATCATAGACATCAAGAACTGCAGGATCGTCTGTACCATTGTCCATCACGATGATGTTCTTCTTGCCAACAATACCGACGTGATGATTGATCCATCGCTGAAGCAAAAAGGTCTCGTTTTTTGTCTTCAAGATGACTTTGAGCACCCCTTCGGTCGACCGAATCTGCTCACATACTTGAATCGGCTGCTCGTTCCATGAGAGCAGCTTGGTTTCCTGTGACACATTCGCTCCATACAATTTATTGATCGTATATATTCTGAGGTGCGATACTCTTTGCTGGACGCCTTGGTAAACATCTCACGCTGTTATGATCTTCCGGCGGCTACGCCTGGGCGTGGTGCACCAATAGTTATAATGATTGCAATGCTGTTCGCGCGACGGGATTCTTCTTTTCATTCGGAAATAACGTCCGCAGCTCGCCGACAATGAATTTAGACGGCACCTCCCGCGTGAGATGTAGTGAACTCTCCCGCAAGAAGACGAATTCTATCGCCTCAGACCGACGCAGATTCTTGTCTTATACCCATCTCAACTCACTGGACTGTTGCTAGAACACCCAGCCAAAGACTCTCGAAATTTGCAGCGATGCGCTCAAAGGAATGTGCAACTTCATCGCTAGCGTAGATGATCGTGCTGTCCCTGTCGATCTTGATCGTTCCGGAGGCTGGACCACTCCTCTTCGGCCAACCATTTTCACCGATAGCTTGAAGATCTTTTATCTCACGGACGTACAGTTCAATGTTCTGGTCCCCACTCGCGCCCTCGGCCGCAGCTAGAAAATTTTCGATATCGCCGCCATTCTTGATTACCCCGCGAGAGATCAGTTTTTGGATGTTCTGGTTGATCCGCTGTTGCGGGATCAATCTATTGAAGTGAGCAATGAACAAGCCGTACTTCGCGCGCAGGTCTGGGGCGTTTCCCTTCAACTGGCAATTGTGGTTGATGAATCCCGAGACATCAACATTAGATGAAATCAGCGGCTTTCCCCAAGTTAGCCCCTCTGCGACCCGGCCCTCATAATCACTAAGAAAGAAGATATCGTCGCAGCCGGGATAATTGTGCAGCCAAAGACCTGGAAACACTTCGGCGTCCTGGCGGCCGCGAACGTGCTCCATGAATTCTCCGCCGCATAGGAGCTTTCCGTTTGCGGACCAATACAAAAATTCATCAGTGTCGATAAAGACGTAGAATGTGCACGACGCCCTTATCGCTGCATAGAAATCGTTAAATAAACCCACGCGGTGTAGCGAGTTGTGGTGCCCCTCGTAATTGAACACCGAGATAGCATCTTTGTTGCGATCATACACGTCAAGAACTGCAGGATCATCTGAACCATTGTCCATCACGATGATGTTCTTCTTGCCAACAATACTGACGTGATGATCGATCCATCGCTGAAGCAAGAAGGTCTCGTTCCTTGTCTTCAAGATGACTTTGAGCGGCCCTTTGGTTGACCGAATCCGCTCGCATACTTGAATCGGCTGCTCGTCCCATGAGAGCAGCTTGGTTTCCTGTGACACATTCGCTCGCTTACACTGCCTAAATTGCACACTACAGGCGCGAAGCCCGTTGCTGGGCTCCCCCGAGACATTCACGGGCACTATCGCACACACGGTCCGGACGGATTGCGACGTGTTCAATGAACGCGCCGGACGGTTCATTGAACTTCAGCTCGGCAGGATCAACCGACGGGAAGCACCTTCTTCCACTGGAATGCACTTTCAGCCTCATACGCATTCGGGCTGCGGCCTTCCCCTGCGCCAACTAGATTGAAATGTTGTTCAGCCGACGAAATTGCTCCCTTCTTGATTCCGGAAACAACATCCGGATATTCCTTCAAATACCAGTCCTCATCTACAATCGCCATGCCCCCGGACCGACCTTCGAAATAGCCGTAACCGATAAAGTGCAAGAGCCCACTCTCGACATCTCCCCTGTCGACTGCCTCCCTTACATCCGGGTTTGCAGCCAAATAACTATCCTCATTGAAATCAGCCTGCGCAAGCGCGATCTGGAGCAGGAGCTTCAGGAGGGGAAGCGGGACCTTGATTTCCTGGGCGGCTTCGGCCTGATCGCGGGTAGAGTTAAGACTCTTGAGCAGTGGTTCATAAGGCGGGACAAACATTCGGAGATCTCGCTAGTCGGGAGTCGCGGATTTTTGGCTGAGAAAGGTCGCGGGTTTGCGTGACCGACGTGGCTTGGAGACAGGCGGCGCTAGGCCACGCTTTTTCTGAGCGGATTCAGGCTTCTTAGACGATTCGGCCCTGGTCGCCGCGTTGATCTTCCCTGCTTTTCTGGTAGGCCCGCTTGAAGTCGCGCCTGGTTTGGCAGCTTTCGGCCTAGCCGCCACACCGAGTTTGACTTCGGCGGCGCGCATCCCAGATTCAACTGTGCCGGCCGCAGCAGACGCCTCCTGAGGCGCCTCTGCCGGACGGAGGAGCTGCCGGGTGACCTCGTCGACATAGGCGGCCTGGGCGAGCGCCTGCCTTTTTGGCAGTTTGATCGCGCCGCGGATCGCCGCGTGCATTGCAGCAATTTCGGCGACGTGCTTCTCGGCCTTGAGTGAGTGCGTGACGCTTTCCGCATGCCGACGGTGGACGTTGAGCGGGTCGGCCACATAGGCGATTTTGGCGCCGGCGGGGACCAGCGCCTGCAGGTAAAGACGCCAGTCGCCGGCCATGCGGAAGTCCTTGAGCTCCGAGCCGCAGGCCTCGAGAGCCGTGAGCAGCGCCTCGCGGCGCCAGACCACCGAGCTGACGTTCAGGATCGCGTTCTTGACCGCAAGGTAGCGCGCGATAAAATCCGACCCGCTGAACACCTCGCTGCGCGACAGCGCCTCCGGCTCGATGCTCGCATAATAGGGCTTGTAGCTCGCATAGACCTCCCGCCCTTCCGCATCGATCGAGCGCGAGTCGGAGAAAGCGAGCGCAATGTCGGGATCGGCCTTCATGATAGCGACCAGGCGCGCGAGGAATTGTGGATCGGACTGATCGTCGGCCTCCGCGATCCAGAGGAATTCGCCGCTGGCCATCTCGGCCGCCTTGGTCCATTGCGCAAAGACCGATCCGGAGTTCTCCTCATTGATGATGAGGGCGAGATCGCGCTGCCGGCTTTCTGCAACCTCCATGATGACGTCGACGCTGCTGTCGGTCGAGGCGTCGTCCAGTACGAGGATTTCGTCGACGGGATGGGTCTGATCAAAGATCGTATCGAGCCGCTCGCCGAGGCAATGGGCGTAGTTGTAGTTTGGCACCACCACCGAAACGGCTGGTAGAGTGGGCGCAGCAAGCTCGAGCAGGCCCTTGACGTAATTGGGGAACGAGAAATCCTGCTCGATCAGATCCATCATGCGATCCCGCTCGGCGGGCGCGACCGGCGATCGGATGAGTTCGCCGATCGCTCGTGCCATGACCGCGGTATCGCAATACTCGACCACCCGGCCAAGCTTGTTCTCCAGCAGGAATTCAGGGATTCCGCCGGAGTTTGCGAAAGCAACCACGGGAACGCCGATGCCGAGCGCTTCCAGAGCAACCGTTGGGAATGGATCTTCGCGCGAGGTGAGCGCGAGCACGGAGGCGGCCGAATAGAAGGTCTCCATGTCGCTACGGAAGCCGATCAGATGAAACGTCTTCGTAGCCTCCGCCGCCGCGACTTCGCCCGCGAGCCATTCCATCATGCCGGGATCGTGGTCGCCGACCCACACGAAATGGACGCTCGAATTGCTCAGATGCGCAAGCCGCCAGGCCTGCAGAAACAGATCGAACCCTTTGCGTAAGTCAGCATAGCCGACGCCGAGCACGACCGGCGCGCCCGCCGGGATACCCAGTTCGTAGCGCAGCTGCCGCGCCTTGTCCGGTGCAGCCTCGATCTGCTTGTAGCTGCCTTGCGGAAAAATCACGAAGCGGTCGGATTTGTCCTCCTCAAGCTTAAGACCCGCCACGAGACTGTCCTGGACAAAACGCGAAGCAAACACGACCTTGTGCGAGGCGGTGATGCTGCGCCGCGCCAGATCCTCGAGGTTCTTTTCCCGTAGAATCCGCGGCAGTTCGTGAATGAGACTGATCGTTCTGATGCCGCGGCCGGTGAGGAATGGTACGACGCTGCCGCTCGCTGACGTATTCACGATAGCAGCCGTTACCCCCTGGTCGCAGAGCTCAGCGAGCTTGCCCGGAAGCTCGTTGACGCCGCGGACGATGGTAATCGGCGCCACCTGCGCATATTCAGACTCGAGCTTGCCGCCTTCCATGAGCAGGAAGCGGACGTCGACGTTGAACGCGCTTCGCAGCGTCTTGCCGATGTGAAGCAGAAGGTGCTGCGCGCCGCTCGGAAACGCGTCATGCCCCACCAGCAGCAGTTTGGGCATGGTGGCATCGCGCTGGATTCCGGCAACCGCCCGCGCTGTCGCATTCAGATAGGCTGATCCGTAATAAAGGTCAGGCTCGAGATAGGCGCCCTCGCACCATTCATTCCAGGCATTGACGCAAATGATGCGCTCCCCGAAGAACGTTTCGGTCTGAGCGCGCTCGATCAAAGCTGACAGCCAGGCCTCGTATTTCGCCGGCGTGGAGCCCTGGATCACCAGACCAGATCCCTGACGCCGCGCGTCATTGTCCCAGCTAGGCACCACCGTCTTGATCAGCGGGAAATCCGCACGCGGCTCTTTCAGCGAATAGTCGACCACATCCTCATAGCGGTAGACCTGACCGTTAAAGGTGTCATCGAACAGCTCGACCTCGTTGTTGATACGTGGCGTGAACTTGGTGATCTTGTGCGGCGGAAATTCGATCGCGCCGTCCAGTCCATAAACGCGGGGATCGAAATCGTCGAAGCTCTGGCTCATGACAATGATTGGATCTTCGCCAAACTTCTCGGCGAAGATCTCGCGCCAGCGTTCAATGACCTCCTTGGCATTCGGGATGATGCCAGGCCGGTACACCATCAGAAGCGGTCGGCCATCGATCCGAATATAGCGCGGGTCGGAGAAATGCCGCGCATAGTCGGCGAGCAGCAGCTCGTCATCCTCGGCAAGATAATCCTGCGAGATCAGAACCTCGCCTTCCATCCCATCCCAGCGCCGGGTCCAATTTTCGTTCGCCCACATCAGGCAGAACGGCATGTCGACGTCACGGGTCTGAAGGAATTGCTCCAGCGGTCGCTCCAGCAGCCGCTTGCCGTTGAACCAGTAATAGTAGAACACGAAACCATCGATGCCGCTGCGACGCGCAAGCTCGACCTGCTTGCGCATCGTGTTGATGTCTTCGAGGCTATAAAAGCCGAGATCGCGCGGCACGCGCGGCTGATAGTGATCTTTGAAGCGCGGGACGCCGCGGGCAATATTGGTCCATTCCGTAAAGCCCTTGCCCCACCATTTGTCGTTCTCGGGGAAGGAGTGGAATTGGGTGAGATAATACGCCAGAACTTTGGCGCGTCGCTTGGCTCGCGGCGGCAGCGGTTGCAGCTCCTCGAACAGCGGTCCCGTCCGCGTGAATCTCCGAATTTCTGCAGGGATGGTCGCCTCGTTCAGCGGCGGCTTCGAGTAGACGCCCTTCTCCTCGCGATGCTCCAGGAAATGCACCAGCGGGTTCTGGTCGAATTTTCCCCCGAGATAACGTTGCGCGTAGAAGCGGACATCGAACTCATCCGAGGGATTACGCCCCTCCTTGAATCCGTACGACATGAAATGCTCGAACGGATCGACGCCGGCTTCGCGAATATCAGGGTAGGCCGACAGATAATATTGCGCGTCGAATTCCGGGATCGGACTGAACGGCCCCTTGCGATTTGCCAGATAATGACCCAGCGGGCTTTCGCTTGGCGTCAGTCCGTAAGACGTCCGATACCAGGCCGGGTCGAAATGTGGATTGGGCCTCGTTCCGGCGGGTTCACCAATGCGTGCATAGTGCAGCAACGGATTGACGCCGGAGCTGGTCACGTCGGGGTTGGTCGCGATGTACCAAGCCGTTTCAAACAGGACGTTGGGACGCCGTCCCTCCAAAAAGCCGTGCAGGAAGAAATGCTCGAAAGGATCAACGCCGGATTTTGCAACGTCACCATAGGTGCTGACGTAGTAATCAGTGTCGAACAGGCCGTGTCGAACCAAATAGTCCTTTGCGATTTTCAGCTGCTCCGGCGTGACACCTGCTCCATGAGCAGCCGTGGCCTGTCCCGATTTTTTGGGAGCTTTCGACTTGCTTCCGCCAGACTTCCGGTTGGCGGAGGTTCGGACAAGACCGCTGACAAAATCCGACATCTGAAGCGCCCCAAATCAAGAAGCAGGCCACGTCCTCCAAGCAAACCTGGTGCCACCGGACGCCGAAATTGAATCGAAGAGACTGCCCTTGCTGTTTCTAGATGCCAGCAGAACCTGGCGCAATGCAGCCAAGCAGAGTGTCGTATTTAATCTTAATTCATGGACCCGTTTCGTCGAAAACAGTGTCGCAAAAGTCACTCACTACGTGCCCCCCTTATGTCTCGGGCCCGGTTCGCTGAGCTCTTGATTAATGTTGCTGCGCTGGCGTTCTTTAAAGCCTCACGGCGAACGGTTCGATGGTGCGGACGCGTAGACAATTGTCAAGCTGGCCCTTACCTGGTCGGGCCGCGGTTCAGCGCGGCAAGGCGCTGCCGCGCCATTTCATTGCCCTGCTGTGCGGCTTTCTCATACCACCTGACAGCCATGTCTGCATTTGTGGGAGCGCCGGAACCTGCAGCATAGGCGTCTGCGAGCGCAAGCTGGGCCGCGGGCATGCCTAGTTCGGCAGCTCGTTCGAACCATTCGACCGCCTTTTCCGCGTTCCGCTCGCAGCCCTGGCCCTTGGACAGCATCACCGCAAGATTGAATTGGCCGAGCGCATGGCCCTGCTTTGCCGCCGCCTCATACCAGCCGAGACCCCGTTGAAGATTGAGCTCGACGCCGTTGCCGGTGCAGAACATCACCCCGAGCTGAAACTGGGCTACCGCATGGCCTGCGCGCGCGGCTTTCTCAAGCCATAGGGCCGCCTGCTTGGGATCGGCACCAAGCTTGTTCTGACCGAGATTGAGGTTTGCCACCTCCATCATGGCCTCGACGGATCCGGCTTCGGCGGCGCTGCTGTACCATTTCACCGCGAGCGACGGGACAGGAGGCACCCCCAGCCGCCCCGCATAGAGGTGCCCGAGCATAAGCTTCGCGGGCCCGTAGTTGGCCTCGGCGGCCTCCGTCAGGAGGTCCGTGGCGCGCTTGAGCGAGCGCTCCTTGTCCGTCTGGAGCAGGAACTGGGCGTAGGCGACCTTGGCCTCGGGATCACCGGCGTTGGCGGCCTGCTCCAGCCATTGTTTTGCCTGCGCCTGGTCGGTGCCGCCTCCGCCGGCCGCATGGAGACGCCCAAGCTGAATCTTGGCCGCGCTCAGGCCGCCTTCGGCTGCGACCTCGAACCATTTGATCGCAGCAGGGATATCCTTTTCCAGGCCGGTGCCATTGGCCAGAAACGTCGCGATGTTGAAGGCCGCCGTGGGATGCTTGTTCTCGGCCGCGCGAAGGAACCATTTTGCCGCTTCCCGCAGATTGGGCGGCGCGCCGTCGCCCGTGGCAAAGAAACGGCCGGTAAAGAATTGAGCCTGCACATCGCCGCGCTCGGCCGCCTTCTGATACCAATAGGCGGCCTCTCGCAGGTCGGGCTCCGCGCCCGCTCCGAGAGCATAAAATTCGCCAAGCGCCAGGATCGCCGGCAGATAGTCCTTGCGCGCCGATTTCCGCAACAGCGTTTCCGCGCGCTCGCGGTCTCGTTCGACACCATCGCCGTTGAGACGCATGATACCGATATGGTAGAGCGCAACGGCGTCTTCGTGTTCCGCCGCCTTTGCAAACAGCCGCGCGGCCTCAGCATGATCCTCAGGCAATCCCTTGCCCTTCAGATGCATGAACGCAAGCGCAACCGCCGCTCGGACGTAATCCTGATCCGCAGCCCTGCGGTACCATTCGGCGGCAAGCTCGAAATTTTCCGGCAATCCGCGGCCCTGGAAGCAGACATCGCCGAGCGCAAACTGGCCGGCCGCAAAGTCCTGCTTCGCGGCCGCCATGTAAGATTTGAGTGCCTCCTTGAGGTCCCGTTCGCATCCCTCGCCATTTGTGTAGAGATCGCCCAGCAAGACCTGCGCCTCGGGCTTGCCCGCATCTGCCGCGGATTTGGCCCATCGAAACGCAGCTTCGGAGTTTTTGGCAACGGCCGTCCCATGTGGAAAGATCAGCGCGTGAAGCGAGGATGCTTTCTCTCCAAGCCGCTCCTCCGACGACCGCCGCCAGGTCTCAGCTGATCCAGGCCCGAGCCCGGCTTGCACGCCATGGCGGTAAATCAGCGCGAGTTTGTATTGCGCTTCGAGGTGACCTGCCTGGGCCGCGCGCTCGTGCCAGGCCACGGCTTCGGCAATGCTGCCACGAACGCCCTCGCCTTTTTCGTATAGCAGCGCGATCCGGTGATCGGCTTCGGCATGGCCAAGCTTGCTGGCGTCTCTCCAGGCATGAAACGCGTCAAGAAAGCGTTCACCCTCATAGGCAGCGACCCCCGCATCGAACGGGGACCGTCGGTGACGAAAAGATTTCCCGCGCAAGACCTCCTTGGCTCGCCAAAGGAGAAATTGGGCTGCCATCATGGCTCGCGCATGGCCTCTTTCATGCCTCGAAGCATGCCGCCGAGCAGATACATCGCAACCGATCGTGTTCCGACGTTGACATCCCCGGTGAGGGTCATGCCGGGGATCAAGCGGAAGTTCTGGGGCACATCGATGAAGTTCGCGTGCTCGACCGAGCAACGCGCCTTGTAATAGGCCTCAACGGCCCGGCCATCGTCGTCCAGCGTAAATGCGCCTTCGCTGATCCAGCGTACCTTGCCCTCGGCCGTGCCATGTTCTGTGGCGTTGAACGCGTCCACCTTGATGGTGCAGCGATCCCCCGAACGGATAAACCCGATGTCCCGGGACGCAAGCTTGATTTCCGCTTCAAGGCGCGTGCCGATCGGCATGAGAGTGATAAAGGGATCGCCCGGCTTTAGAACGGAGCCAATCGAAAGCTTTGCCATGGTCAGCACGACCGATGGCTCGCTTGCAGTCAATCGCACCAGATCCTGGTGTTTATTGGCCTTTTCGTAGGACGATCGTGCGATATCCAGATTATTGCGGGTCTGGACCAGGTCCTGGCTGAGCTGCGCACGCCACTGCTGGATGAAGGCATTGCGATCGGCCATGAGCGACTGCAGCGTATGCTTGGATTCGAGCAGGCTGTTATGCGTGCTGTCCATCTGCCGCAACAGTTCGATGCGCTGATCTTGCGAGACATAGAGATTGAGCTTCGAACCGCTGCCGCTCTCAGCGAGGCTCGAGCGCATGTCTTCGACCTTCTTTGCGATCTCTTCGCGCTGGCCGAACCGCTCGTCATCCTTTTCGAGCTTCTGGATAGTAGCCTTGGTCTGCTCGATCTTGGAATTGAAGCTCGATAGCTGCGCCCTGTACTGCGCATCGCGCTGGTCGTACAGCGCCCCCTGCACATCCGCATAGCTCTTGAACGCCTCATCATCGCGATCGGGGAAGACCAGCACCTTTCCTTCGAGCTCGGCCTTGTCCCGCATCATTTGCGTTTCAAGGCTCGCGATCTGCAATTTGTACTGGTGCACATCCGCCGCGGTAAAGGTAGAATCAAGCGTAGCGACCAATTGCCCGGTCTTGACCTGATCCCCTTCCCTGACGTCGATGGTCTTGATGATCGAGGGGTCGAGCGCCTGCAACACCGTGATTTGGTCGACCGGAACGATCTTGCCGCCGACGCTCGAGACCACACGATCGATGCGCGTCAGACACATGACCCCAACGATCACGACAACGAAAGCCGTGAGCACCAACAGGGTGGCGCGGGCAACCCGGGGCTCTGCCTCCTCGCGGATTGCGTCCGTCTCGGACTGAAACTGTCGAACCGTCGTAAGGGATGCTTGCTGACTACGAGACAAGGCTGGGGCTCCGTCGAACCGGTGCAATCATATGATTATTCTGCTGATGCCAGAGCCCGCTATAGATGTCGTTGCGCTCCAGGAGCTCCTCGTGCCGGCCCACGTCGTCGATCACGCCGCGGTTGAGCACCACGATAGCGTCGCACTTCACGAGCGAGGATAGACGGTGCGAGATGACGATCAACGTGCGCCCCTGAGCGATGCGCGCGATATTCGCATTGACGATCGCCTCACTGTCGGCATCGAGTGCGCTCGTGGCCTCGTCCAGGATCAGGATCGGCGGGTCGACGATCAGCGCTCGCGCAATCGCAAGGCGCTGCCGCTGTCCGCCGGAAAGGTTCGGCGAGCCTTCATAGATATAGGTCTCGTAGCCGCGCGGCAGCTTGTCGATGAACTCCTCGGCGCCGGCAAGTCGCGCCGCGCGCACCACCTCATCGAACGTAGCGTCAGGCTTGGCCGCCGCAATGTTCTCCCGGATGGTCCCGCTGAACAAGAAGTTCTCCTGCAGCACAACACCGACATTGCGCCGCAGATGGTCGACATCATACTCGCGCACATCGATACCGTCGATCTTGATAAGCCCACCATATTCCGAGTGCAGCCGCTGCAACAACCGGGTGATCGTAGTCTTGCCCGAGCCGCTCTTGCCCATGATCCCGAGCGTTTGCCCTTGCGGGATTTCGAACGAGACGTCGTTGAGCGCCGGCGTGACCGTTCCCTTGTACTTGAAGGTAACACCGGAAAATTCAACCTGCCCCTTGAATGGCGTACGCACACCGTGACCTGAACGGCCCTCTTCGGCGGGTTGATTGACAAGCTTGCCGACCGTGGCGACGGCCGTGCGCGCTTCGTCATACTGGTTGATAAGCTGCGCCATTTGCATCAGCGGAGCGGAAACCCGCTGCGACAGCATCAGAAACGCAAACATGGCGCCGATATAGATCGGATCGTTGGTCATGAGCGCCAGATAAACGCCGATGGCGTAGGAGCCGCTGACCGCGAGCCGCTCCAGCGGTCGAACCACGGTTTGGATCATGGTGCCGGTCATGGCCTCGCCAATTCGCGCTTTGGCGACGCGGGCGACCAACACGTCCCACATATGCCGTTGGCGTGCGTCGAGCGCGAGCGATTTGATGGTGCGAATGCCGTTCAGCGATTGGATCAGGAACGCACCTTGTGCGCCCTCCGCAGCCATCACGGCACCTGATTTCTTACGATAAGCCGGCAGCATGAGCACCAGCCAGGCTACGATCAGGCCGGCAAATCCGAGTACGATGAAGGTCATGACCGGGCTGAAGAAGAACATCACCGGCAGGAAGAACAGCAGCATCGTGGAATCCAGGATGGTGCCGAACAATTGGCCAACCAGGAACGTTCTAACCCGGAACACTTCGCGGATGTCGCGCGAGATCAGTCCGACCGCGTTTTGCTCGAAATAGTCGATCGGCAGGCTCAACACTTTTTCGAAAACGTAGGTGGACAGCTTTACGTCGAGACGCGAGGTCAGCCGGTGCACCAAGAACTGTCGCAGGAACGAGAACGCGGCCTCGAATGCGATCACGACCAGCATGCCGACGCAGAGCACATAAAATGTGTTGTACGCCTTGTAGAAGATCACCTTGTCCGACATGAGACGCCAGAACATGATCGGCGCGAGCGACAGGAAACCGAGCACGAGCGCGGCGATCGCGACGTCGCGCACCATGCGCCGCTCGCGAAAGATCAACGAGGTGATGAGGCCAAAACTGAACGGTTGGTCCTCATCTGAAATCTCGTAGTCGCGCTTGATCAGCACGACATCACCCGACCAGATGTCTTCAAACCGCGGCTGGTCGATCACCAGCAAGGCATCGTCAGCCGCGTTGGGATCACGCAGCGTGATGCGGATATTTTGCGGATCACCATCGACGGAGAGCAGCACCATGGCGGCGCCATTGCGAAGCCAGACGATCGCCGGCAGCGCCTTCTTCAGCTGCGCCAGATGCGCCCAATCGAGCTTGACCGCCTTGGCTTTCATGCCGGCATTCTCGGCACATTTGATCAGCTGCGGGATTGAGACGTTCTGATCGCGGAGCAAATTGTCCTGCACCAGCTGCGTCGGCGTGAAATGCATCCCGTGCTGTCGGGCGACGATGACAAGACACTCAAGTGCTGAGGCAGGCGCGGGGTCGGTCAAGGCGCCTTCGCGAACGAGTTCGGAGCTCATTGGGGTCCTGTCTCTAACCTCTGAAGAAACGATGTCGCCTTCAACAGGGCCAAGAAATCTGACGCCCTGATATTCGGCTCAAGCTATTAAATTCATATAATAAATCAGGTGATCTTGCTATGCGGAAAGCCCGCTTCCAGGGGGTAAAACGCCACCTCTTCTGCAGTAAACCTTAACACAGCGGCGAGGACGCTTCCGGTCACAGGTTAGGCAAATTGCTCCTGAAAATCAAAACCGCAGGCGCTAAGCTCCCGCTGAATGGCCACGCCATCGGCCTCAGGCATCATCGCCAGCGCACACACCTCAAAGTCCTGGCTCCGCACCGATACCGTGGCGAAACCAGCGCTGAGCAGCAGGTTTCCAAGCCGCTCCGGAGTAAAGCCGGTGCGGTGCGCCATGTAATGCTGCCCTTCCTCGATGGAACGGGTATGGCCATAGAGCATGTCGAGCGGGCGTATCGGCCCGACCGGCGATTCGTAAGCCACCGCAGCGATCCCGTGCTCAACGATGAATTGGGCCACCGCCTCAAGATCCGGGCTCATGATGAGCGCAAAGCCGTCAGATTTTAGCACCCGATGGAATTGCCGCAGCGCCGGATAGACCTCATGGGCATACAGATGCTCAAGGACGTGTGAGGACCAGACGGCATCAAAGGCTTGAGCACCAAAGGACGCATCGAGCCGCGTAATGGAGCCCACGACGTCCGGCCGAACGCCTGGATCGATGTCCAAACGGACCTCCTCCCAGCCGACCTGTGCCGTCATCCGGGCGATTCGCCGGGCCGGACCTGGGCCGGAGCCGGCATTGAGCATGCGCTTGTGGGGCAACGACGTTCCTTCCGGTGATCACTCATCGAGCGCTGGCTCAAGATTACCAAGCCGGCCGAGCCCCTGCCAGCCGGAAACGCGCCTCAGCGAGTTAACGGTAAATGATGATAGCTCAACAGCTTACTCGAACGAAAAAGCCCCGCCGAAGCGGGGCTTTCTGATCCGCCGATGAGCGGAATTAGGTGAGCTTGACCGCCTGATCGGTGAAGTAAAGCTCGGTGATGCCCGTAACCTTGACCTCTTGCCCATCGTTGAACGTGATGGTGTAGCTGCCGGGGGCCGTATTGTGGAGATCCGTGACATCGTTGAAGGAGCGGTCCTTGAAACCGACCGTATCGGTACCGCCGCCGCCAATGATCGTATCATTGCCGATCTTGGTTTCGATGTGGAATTCGTCGTTGCCGGCACCGCCCTGCAGGGTCGAACCTGCGCCGGTACCGCCATAAACCCAGAATTGGTTGTGCGAACCTGCAGCACCCGTATCCTGGAAGTAATCACCCTGCTGACCGATGATGGTGTCGTTACCGGCACCACCAATGAGGGTATCGGTGCCCGCGGCCCCCGTCGAACCTGGATTATAGAGCCTGGTATCGCCGGAACCTGCCTGCAGCAGCTGATGTGCCCCCGTGCCGGCAACCAGGAAGTTGCTTCCAGACCCGCCAATCAGGGTATCGTTGCCGCCGCCGCCATAGAGCGTATCAGAACCAGCACCACCCTGCAGTGAATTGGCTTCGCCTACATGCGTGCTGCCCGAGCCGAGCGAACTGTGGTCGCCCGCGACGCTGTTGGAGATGACCACGGAATTGATGCCACCGTGCAGCTCGTCGTTGCCGCCGCCGCCATAGAGCGTATCGGCGCCGTAACCCCAGATCGTATCGTTACCTGCACCGCCCGAGAGAGTGCTCGTACCCGACAGATTATCGCGGATATCATCATTGTCCGCGCCACCGTCGAGCAACTGTGACCCGCCCGTGCCTGCTCGCAGGAAATCGTCACCCGCACCACCATACAGGCTATCCTGGGCACTGCCGCCGTAGAGCGTATCGCTGCCGCCATCGCCAAAGAGCTGGCTGTTGCCGGCTCCGCCGCCGATCACGTCAGCGCCCGATCCGCCGTGCACCGTATCGTTGCCGCTATCGAACAGGTTGATGCTGTCATTGCCCGAGCCCATCGCCACGAAGATGTTGTTATGGGCGTTCGGCGCGTCGGTCACATAGAGCTGGTTGCCGCCCGCATCATCCATGATGATGGCTTTGAGCGTCGACGAGGTCTGAACAGTGGCAGAATTTGTAAGGTCCAGGACCTGAACGATCGGCGGAACCGGACCGCCAGCGTAAGGACCGTCCTCGACCCAGGCCTTCTTGCCGTCCTCAAGACCCGGATCATAGACGCCGCTGTTTTCAAGCGACGCGATCAGCGCCGCTTGGACCGTCGGATCAAGGTGGCCTGCGTTCGTGAGGTCGGTATTCAAATCCGTCTTCGTCAAGTAACTGACAGCCATACTAAAGACCCCTGAAATTTTTTAACCCAGCCGGCTCATGGGGAGGCCAGATGGAAGTGAATCAACCTCGAAAAAGGCATTTCAAGAGACGATAAAGAGGTTCTATCCCCTCCTCGCCTCTGTTAGGCAACTGTTAACTGAGTACCGCAGAGCGTGCAAGATCATAAATTAATTGCCGGCAACTTAAATCGTAGGCATCGTCACATTGTGGTTAATTTCAATTCAGGTATTGGAGAAGTACGAATCGGCAAAGCCGGACCGCTTGCTGATGCATACGATCGGCGCCCATTCGCTTCTTATGTACGGAGCCTGTCACAGGTCGGCGTCATGGGCTTGATTTTGCTGACGCGATCGCCCTTGCCCTCCGACGGCTGCCGTGGATCATCAGAAAACAGATGGTACGGTCTTCGTCGCTCATGAGCACGATTATCACGATTGCCCAACGCAAAGGTGGCGTCGGGAAAACCACCATCGCTGTTTGCATCACCGCCGAACTCGCCAGGCGCGGCCACCGCATAGCCTTGATCGATGCGGATCCACAGCGTTCGGCATCCTTGTGGGCCGAGCCCGGCGAGCTGGAATTTCCCGTTCACGAGATAGGCTTAGGCGCCGATCCAGTTGCGGCTTGGACGCGCGATGTCTTAAACGTACAATCCGAGATGCTCGTCATCGATACCGCACCCAACGAGCGCGAGATGGGGGCTTCGATCGCGCTGGCCAACCTGATCTTGATACCCTGCACGGCCTCGGGCCTTGATGTCGAAGCCACCGCCGCAACACTCGCGATCATCCAAGCGGTGCGGGCGCGTCGCCGCAAGCCCGCCAAGGTCGTCCTGGTTCCAAACAGGCTCGACATGAGAACGTTGGAGGGCCGCCAGCTTGTTCAGGAATTGCAGGGGTTTGGTGAAACCGTCGCAGGCGCAATTTCGGCACGCTCGGCCTTCGTCCGCTCATTCTCGGTTGGACAATCAGTGGCCAGTTTTGCACCAGATGAACCCGCAGACATCGAGATTCGCGCGCTTGCTGACACTGTTGAAGACGTTCTGGGGCGTCCCTAACGACGTGCCCTGTGGAAGACACGGAACGTATTGGATGGTTTTGGCGCTTCGGACGTCAGAATTTCTCACGGAACTCGAAGCGGAAATCTTTTTGCGAGGGCATTGTACCAAGGATGGCCTCTTTCCGGCCATAGCCGGCAACCGCAACCCGGGTGCACTCGGTGCTCTTGAAATAGCAGACCTGCAGCTGGATTGCTTTCGGGCAGTTATTCTCGGCGCTGATGACATGGTCGAACAGGTTGGGGCTGGTTGCAAACGGCCGTGCAAATCCGCCAACGCTGATGCACGGTTTTCCACTGAAATCACGGTGGCGAAGAATCTCGGTACTGCCACTGCTGCTGATCTTGGGCTGCGGCACCTCTCGGGGGCGGTAGGTCCCACCGACTTCGGGTTTGCTGCCAAGCCCTGTCAGCGCATTCATGGCCCCCTGCGTCCTCGCCGCCGAGGCAAAAAGGAGTAATGGGAGAGCCGCAGCGAGGATGATGGCGACAGAGACGACGCGCGGCAGTCGCGGCCACTGGAGACGATACATAAGAAGGCCCATTCCAGCCATTGAATTAACAAAGTGTGAGTTTGCGAACCGTAAATAAAAGGTTAAGATAGCGTTGGCCCTTTAGGGCGTGCGTTAATTTGTTATGATATGATCATTATTTGTTAATTGCATTTGGGGTGGTGGGGTATGCGTCACGAAATTGGCATACGCAAACATGCGTCCGCCCGTCGAGTTGCTTCTTTGCATCGCAGCGATGATCGAGGAGAATCCCGGCCCGATCCATCAGCTGGCACCACCGCCTCTCGCATATGTTTGACGTCTGGGCCGGATGTCTTGCCGCGCAAATCGGTTTGGTTGTTTGGATTCGGGCTGCAACCGGCTGCGAGGGCCGCCTTACGACTGCTGAGCCTCGAGTTTATGACGGTCACGGCTTCAGCCTATCTGGCGAGCAAGGTTTATCACAACGCTGTCGTCCCCGACGCCACCACCGCGACCCGTTATGTTTCGGCCGCCCTCCTGCTCGCTACGCTGTATTGCGGAGGTACGCTCTGGCTGGGAGACACCGCTCACCTGCTGAATTTCAGGCGCCGGCAATTGCTTTGGAATGCCGTCCGCGCCACTGTGCTCTCATTCTGCTTTTTATTGAGCGGAATGTTTCTCCTTAAAATGTCCGACGAATATTCTCGCGGCGCATTCTTCGCGCAATTGGTCACCGTATGCTTTGCGACCCTGACGCTGCGCGGATTCCTGATTCGCCATCAGGAACGGGCGCTCGGCCGCGGTCGGCTGGCGCTCCGCCGCGCTTTTCTGATCGGCGATCCCGCCTCATCCATTGCATTGTCAAAGCGCCTTGGCGCGAACGGGGTCGTCACGATCGCCCAATTCCCGCTTTCGAGCTTAGACGTCGACCAACCAGGTCCGGCGACCCGAGAACTGATCGAGGCCTGCCGCTCATTGGCCGTGGATGAGATTTTTGTCTTGGCGAAGTCGCGAGAGCTTGAGCGTGTGAAGCTCATGCTAGACCAGCTATCACAGTTGCCGGTCGCGGTTCACGTCATGGTGCCTGAACTTGACGGGCTGCTGTCCTCCTCTGAGATTTCCGCCTTTGGCGACGTGGCCACCATGAAGGTGCAGGGCCACCCGCTGTCTGCTGCCGATGAACTTCTCAAGCGCGGTTTCGACATCGTTGTCAGCGCGGCGCTGCTCGTGGTTTTAGCACCGCTGATGTTGATGGTAGCTGGCCTTGTCAAACTGACGAGCCCGGGCCCCGCCCTCTTTCGTCAGGTCCGTCACGGCTTCAACAACCAAGCCATTACCGTGCTGAAGTTCCGCACGATGCAGGCGCGCGCGGACGACAAGGAGAACGCGTTCCGCCAGGCAACGCGCAATGACAACAGAGTGACGTGGGTCGGTGCAAAGCTCAGGGCGACCAGTCTCGACGAATTGCCACAGCTCTTCAATGTGCTGCGCGGCGAGATGTCGTTAGTAGGCCCAAGGCCGCATGCGCTCGCTCATAATCAGATGTTTGAAGAGAGAATACCGCCCTTGTCGCGACGCCATAACGTCAAGCCGGGCATCACTGGTTGGGCGCAAGTCAACTTGCTTCGAGGAGAGACCGATACGCTGGGGAAGATGCAAAAGCGAATCGACTTCGACCTATTCTACATTGACAATTGGTCGTTTTATTTTGATCTCAAGATCTTGGCACTCACCGCGCTGATGTGCCTGTCGATCGATACCTACAAACGGACTTATTGATCGAAGCGAAATCGGCGTGAAATTAAATATCCTCTCGCGGAGGAATATTGGGATTCCGTAATGCACCGCGGGTGAAGGCAGCGTTGTCATCCCGAAGATGCGAAAAGAATGGCCGCAAAAGCGGGCTTCTGTCGATGGCATCCCGAAGACGAGCAACATTGTCATAACCCGAGCCGCAAGCCCTCCTGAGGCCCGCCTGTGCGATCGCCTGACGCCGAGGCTCGTCTTCAAGCAATGCGACGGCTTTTGCGACCATCTCATCGATATTCGAGAAATACACGGCCTCCGCGTCTTCCCTGAAACTCTGCTCCAGACGTGAAGCGCGCTCAGCCAGCAGGCAGCCGCCACACGCCGTAATCTCCAAAGCGCGGTGCGACAGCTCATCCCAATTGTCCTTTGTGATGAACGCTAGGCTCACGCGCGATGCCCAGATAGTCGTCCGATATCCGTCGCCCCACACGCCCGGACCGACGTGAGCGAACAGCCTCTCTTGACCGCGCAGCGCGCGCCGCCAGCCGTGGCCGAACACGCTGATCCTGCCCGGCATGCGCTTTGCCATTTGCAGGACCAATGTAGTCCGGTCCGGGCGAATGCCGCCCCCGTCGCGCAATGCGGTACCGATAAAGCTGATATCATGCTCAGCGTTGACCGGTGCTGGAGGTGGGAAATGTCGCTCCGGCGCAAAGCCAAAATCGACCACCGACACTCGGCGGGCTCCTCCCAGTTCATAGGGCCGCACCCCGCTATACCTTGGCGTCATCACCTCATGGACGAGTGGGACAATCTTAAGATGTAATCGCCACAAGCCCCGTTCATGCTCGCCCCACGGATTGTCGTTGTTGAAGAGGACGATGACGCCGACTTTGCTTTTGATCGCTTTGAGCGTCGAGGGTCGTATCATCCACCCTTTATCGATCCAGAGTATGTCGTAGCTATTTCCCACGCACGCCTCGATTAAGGCTGCGTTCGTTCGCGCCACGACAGGACCCGTCTGGAGCCGCGCCCGTATGTGCCACTCGACACGACCTAGCAGGCCGGGGATGGTAACCCCCGGCAACAGCGTCGTTTGAGCTCCGAGTCTGACCAGCGCATCGGCGCGATCACGTGACGTCGTGCCTACCCCGTCATCCCCGACGTAAAGCAGCCTGGGTCCGCCCATACGCAACCTCCCCTAGCGCCCAATCCATGCCCGTGTGTGTGCGCGTACCTGACCAAATAGCGTGCCGAGATCCAGGATCCGGTGTCGCATTTCGCCGGACGGCAACGCGAGCCATCGCGCAAGGCAGAGCCATAGCAGAATCGAAATGGCGAGCTCTCCGCAGATGGGCCCGGCCAACACGCCTGCAATAGCGAGCCTTTGGACCAGCATAGCTCCAAGCGCCAGCGACGAAAGAGCGACGACAAGAACCCAAAGCGCGACACGGCGTAGTGCATTAACGCTGATCAGAACCTGCGCGGCTATTCTGCCGGGCAGGCTGACAGCCGACATGAACAGATACAGGCCCATGAGTTCGTGCTGAAAGACAACGCGGCCATGAGTCCACCAGTCGAAGACGCTCGGGCCAAGAGTCATGAGGGCAAGCGCAACGCCGAGAAACAGGATTGTCGACAACTGAATAAGCAAGGCAATCAACCGAACAACCTGCGGTTTCTCCTCGGCTCCGGCGGCACGGCTGACCTCGACCCCGAGCGGCGCCATCAAGGTGAGAAAAACCTGATCAACAAGGCGCATCGCGGTCGCATACACAGCATAGATGGCAACCGCGGAGCCTCCCATAAGCGCACTGAGCACCAGTCGCGGTCCCAGGACGAGGACACCCTGGCTCGCGATGTTATAGCAGCTAAATCCTAACGCTGGCCGTAATTGATCCCGCAAGAGCGGGAGGTCCATGACGCCGAAATCGAAGCGCGCCCATGGCGCTGCGGACCGGACCAGCCGGATCACGATGATCAGATCGATCAGGGCAACGGCGGCCGTAAGTGCCGCAAGAGCGACCGGTCGGGCGCCGAGCACTCCGACCACGAAAATCGCCGAACAAAGTTCGACAAGCTTGGCGCCTGCGGCAACGTTGTAGGCAAGCCCGTAGCTTCCCGCCGAATACAGTACTCCGGCCATGAAGCCGCGAAGGGTTTCAAAGCAAAGTTGCAGCGCCCCAAACGCGAGGATGAGCAGGACCGCCCACGGGGAGAACTCATGCAAATTGAACCAGCTGACAAGGGGCAGACCCGCTGCAAGCGCAAGGATGACGGTAAGCACGAGCGGAAACGGGCCAAGCGCAAGATTGCAGCACATCTGGAAGCAACGTTGCGCGCGTACGCGATCACCCGCGGCAACCAGCATGATGAGTTCGTTCGTCGCGGCAGCCACGAGGCCTAAATTGGCATACGCCAGATAGGAGACGAGCGCATTGATCGTCATCCATTGGCCGTAACCTTCAAGCCCCCACGTCGCAATGAGCACAGGGATTAGCGCCACGGTGTTGAGCGCTACGGCAACACGCCAAACTCCCTGCCCGACGAGACCGATCGCAAGGCGTTTGATCAAGGCAGGCATGGATCAAAATCCGACGCCGGCGCGAGGAGCATGGTCACGGCAAATATTCATCCTGCACTTATCCTGGCCTGCAGGTCCTTATCTTGCCCTTCAACAGGGTTTTGCCCACAGACCCGTCTCTTTTATTGAGAAATCGGTCCGGTTCCCCCTTGGTAGGTCTTTTACGTTAATTTTCGATCGCTCGGTGGAAGCGGCCGCAGATGCTTTTTTGGGTCCGATTCGGGCTACAACACTTCCTTTGAACCAGGCCGAAGGCTCCGCCATCCCCTAATGAATCATCCTGCACGCATTCTCCTGGTTGGAAACTACGCCCCGGACCACCAGTTTTCGATGCTCCGCTATACATGCTGGCTCGCGGCCGCCTTGCGACGCCAGGGCTTCGAGGTCGACCTCGTCGCCCCGCAGGCTCGCCTTGCGAGGCTCGTCTCCAAGCAAGGTACAGCACGCAAATGGCTGGGGTTCGTGGACAAGTTTTTGCTTTTCGCGGCAGAGCTCAAGGCGCGGGCTTCCGCTTACGATTTGGTCCATATCGCAGACCACTCCAACGCGCCATATGCGTTGTTGCTCGGCTCGACGCCCATGAGCATCACTTGCCATGACCTCATCCCGATCAAGGTCTTGTCCGGGGAGATCGAAGGCCAGTGCCTGCCCAGAACAGGACGCTATCTCCAGCGACTGATCCGCCGCTCCCTTCACCGCTTCGCCAACGTTGCCTTTGTCTCTGGGCCGACGCAGGCAGATTTCACACGCCTGATCGGGGTCCCTTCAGGAATCAACGATGTTATTTCCAACCCGGTCATCGGGTTCGGCGGCATGGACAAGGACCGCGCGTTCGAGCTCTTGCGGCAGGCAGGCTTGCCAGTTGACCATCCGTTTCTGCTGCATGTTGGAAGCAATCTCTGGTACAAGAATCGCGGTGGCGCGGTCGAGCTGTTCGGTCTTTTGCGCGATCATCCCGAATGGGAGCCGTCGCTTCGCGAGGCGTCGATGGTCTGTGTAGGACCGCCTCTTCCTGACGACGTCCGGCGAATCGCCACAAAATGGCAGCGGAACTTGATTGTCCTGAGCGAGGCATCGAACGAACTGATCGAGGCTCTGTATATGCGGGCCGAAGCGTTGCTCTACCCCTCATTTGAGGAGGGGTTTGGCTGGCCGATCATCGAGGCCCAGGCCTGCGGCTGCCCGGTGATTACCACCGACAAGGAGCCGATGCGCAGCATCGCTGGGCCAGCGGCCCTCTTGATTGATCCTCAACAGCCGCAAAAGTCAGCGGTCACGATTGCGAGAAACTGGGCCTGGCTGACTGAGCAATCGGACGCAGCGCGAAGTCACGCGGGAGGCTTTTCGGACGATGTTGCCGCAGCCCACTACGCCGCGTTCATGGTGAGGGTTCTCGCCGAGCGCAAGGATCACATTCCGTGAATTTTCTTCTAACAATCCCGCGTTTCGGGTCGGCCTTGCTGCTCTGCAGCCTTGCCCTTCTGCTGTGGCCAAATCTGGCGCTGTTCGTAGCCGTAGCCTTCTGCGGTTTCATCATTGGCCTCGCAACGATCTACACCGCGATCGACGATCGCAAGGCCCTGCGCATCACTTGGATCCTCGCCACCTCTCTCCTGTTTGCCTATGACGGCGGCTCTCTGTCGACCTATCTGAGCGCGCCATCGGCTCCGGAGTTTGCCATCATGGTGAAAGATCGGCCGATCGAGCTCATCTCATCGACGCTGGCGTTGGTCAACATCATCTGTGGCCTGCTCCTGATCGTCGGGCAGCTCGAGAGCCCCGTCGTAACCAAGATGACGGAAGCGACCGAAGACAGCTGGTTCTCGCTCGCTTTAGCGACCTTCGGACTTGTGCTGATTGTTGCCGCCTATCTTGCTGGCGATCTCGGCTACATGGGCATTCAAATTGACGAAGCCGGCCGGATTACAATCCTTGGTGCTGCGGCGGCGCTTTTCCAGGGGCCCCTTGCCGGCATTGCCGGTTTTATGCTGGCACGCAGCCGGCGACACATGATGACGGTATTTTATGCGGCTGTCCTTCTGATGGTTGTCCTTGCGGCCGTCCCGACCGGCCGCCGGCCGATCGTGCTGATCTTGATTGTTGCCACCATGGGTTTCTCATTGGGCGGCGGCTTACAGCGGCTCTCTTTGTCTCGTAAGCTGTTGGGTGTGGCCTGCGGTGCTGCCATTGCCTACCTCATGAGTTCGTATTTCTTCGCTCTGCGACTGGCAGGATGGGAGCTGGGCACCAATGCCACTCTGAGTGACCAGATGAGCCTGGGCCTGGAATTTCTGGTATCCCCCTCGCTGCAGGATCGCTTTACCACACTCTTTTACGAGAACGTTCGAGAGCGGACCTTCCTCCTCGGTTACCTCGCCGATTTGATGGAAGCGGTATCCAATTCCGCTCCGCTTTATGGAGAAGCGCTCCTCTACTACGTGCGCCTCTGTATCCCCTCAGCATTCGACCCGGGCAAGGATCAAATCATCGCCTTGCAGATGGTCGAGGCCCTGGCCCACCCCAAGTTGGGCTTGCCCGTCATCGATCAAGCCAACACGCTTCTGACCGACGGAATGACCGATTTTGGAGTAATCGGCGCCGGACTATACGCGTTCGTGATGCTCGGTCTGTTGAGGGGGGCCATCTTTGTTATTCAGAAGTTCCCGGCTCCGATAACGGTCGTGTTCGGCACTTTTGCCGTCATCCATCTGGCGCTCAAGCCAGAACTCACGCTGGACGAATATCTTGGACCTTTGCGCAATCTCGCAGTGATCGTGCCTCTGATGTGGCTCATCGAGACGATGACAGGGATGGCCTTCTCGCGACGCTTGGCACATCGACAGGATGAACGGCGGCATCCAGTGATTTGATTGCGGATCGCGCACCGACGGTAGTGATGCCGCGCAGGTTTGGTGCGGCGTTGATTCGCTGAGAAGCCGCGCCGCTGATGTGCTGACGACGAAGCTTGCGAGCACCGTTGATCAGATAATATTTGATTGCATCCATCAGGTGGCCGCGTTGGGCTCTGTTGGTAAGCAACGCGCGGAAGCCGCCTGAACTCGCGCGTTTTCCGTCGGTCCTGACCATTGCAGCCGAGGTGAGGCATACCCGCAGGCCCGCATTCCATGTTGCGCGACCAAGCTCGACATCGGACATGAATAGAAAGTACCGCTCATCCAGCCCGCCCATCCGATCCCACAGCGTCCTGCGAACAAGGACGCATGACGATTGCACCCAATCGACTTCGGTCGAAATCTCCGAACCATCGGTCAGCGGTGCATTCAGATAGAGTTCGCTTCCGCTCTGCGGGCTCAGGCGTCGTTTGACTTGTTCGGCCAGAGTCGGGAAGGTTCTTGCTATCTCAACCGCGGCACCATCATCATCGAATTGAAGAGGCGCCAGAACGCCGATCGAGGGGTCGGCATCAGCCATTGCGACGAGACGCTCAAGCGCATTGGGCTGATCCCACACCACGTCGGGATTGCACAGCACGACGTAACGCGAGTAAGGCACAGCGGCGACGCCGAGATTACAGCCTCTTGCATAACCAATGTTCTTACCGGGGTCGACGAGTAGAAATGCCCCCTCCGGCGCATCCGTGGACAAAACGCGCCGCTCTTGCTCGTCCATGGAATTCTCGACGACTGCGACGGCAAGGGTCTTGGCAATCGTTTGACGGCGAAGCGACCTGATACCGTCCAGTAGACGGTGCGCTTTGAAGTGGTTGACGATGACGACGGCAGCGGCCGGCCTGTCATGATGCGAAGCGGCCGCCATTTTAACTCCTGTCAGCCCACATCGTCGGTCCCACTCCAAGCTCACGGGCGAACTCGCGCGCCAAATGATCATTCGAAATAACCGTCACCGGGCGCATACGCCACTGGTTAGCCCTCGCGGAAAACTCGGTCCAATCTTTCACTGCCGCAGCAAATGCCGCGATAATATCGACCTTATTTCCATTCCCTAAATTTATAATGCACCGGAGATCGGAAATAAACTCCAACGCGCCAAGCTTATCAGTAACCATAATAGGCTTGCCATGCCATAATGCCTCAAGCGGCGTAAGCCCGAATGACTCAAAGCGGGTTGGGCAAACGAAAAAATCAATGTCCTCGTAGAATTGCTCCCGAAGGGTTCCCCTCAGCGCGCCCCTGAACAAAATCCGCTTCGAGGCCGCAGCAGCTTCCTGCGCGACCCTATTATGGTACCTCTCAGAGCCTGGGCGCGGCGCGCCTGCAACGTGGAGCTCGGCATGCGGAGTGTCACGCCTGGCTTGCCAGGCCACGAAAGCACTTACGAGTTCCGCCAGACCCTTTCGGGGGGCTATTTCGGCCATGAATCCAAAGCGGACCGGGCCAGGGCGACGGGGCTGGGGATCGGCCAAAACCGGACCGAAGAATGGCTCAGGCAAAATAATCGACTTACCCCGAAATAAACCTGCAAGCAGCGAGTTTTTGGCCTCCAACTCGGACGAAAAAATAATCCGCTGACTCATGGCCAACAGACTCAATTCAATCGACGCCAGGTAGGGCAATTTCTTGAGATCGCGGTGCCGTTTGAATTCAGCCCGGGCGAGGTTTCCCTTTGGTGTGTAAACAAGGCGCACGCCCTGGCGGCGAGCCTGTGCTGCGACCCACCAGCCGATCGGATTCCACGCGCCGGCAACGAACACGCAAGCGTAGCCACCAAGGTCGAGACACTTCAAATTGCCAAAGGCAGATCCGGACTTTGCAGCAACTTGTGCGGGAAGCCGGTCGAGGCCTCCCACAGCCTCGATGTGACCATCCTTGCTCAAGACGTCCAATTGCACACCGAGCTTGTCGAACTCACGCGCAAGCAGCAGCACACTCTCAGGGATCCCGCCGAAGCCCAGGCAGAACCTGTGGGCAACCGTCAAGACCCGGGGCCGCTTGAACCGATCGACTGTCAACGCTTCCATGGACGATCGTCTTCCCGATCAATGCCTGGCACAGCAATCGAAGGCAAATGCCCAGCGAGCGCCTTGGCAAAGCGTTGCCGGCTCGCCAGTGGAATCTCCGCCACCCGGGCGAGAAGGCGCTCACGCACGATCGGGTTGGCACTGGCGAAGATCGAAGCGGCTTCTTCATAGAGACCATTCTGGACCAGGGAAGCAAATTCGTCCAAGACGGTCTGCGCCAGGGCGGGATCAAGTCCCGGCAGCATCGCCAGAGCCACTGGATTGCGCTTGATCGCAATCCATCCCTCATGTGGTCCCATCAAATATGACGTTCGCAGATAAGCGAGGTTCTCCGTCTTGAAGCCGCCGGACGCATTTTCGATCGAGAACAGCAACAGCCAGAGGTAAGCGTCTGCCGGCGCGCAGTTCAGCGCCGCCTTCACGCTACCGAGCAGACTTCGCAGCCTCGCGTCGATGAGATCGGTGCGGCTTGCGGCAAATGCTTCCTCGTAAAGGTAGAGGTCCAATACAGCCAACGAGCGCCTGGCGGTTGCCCTGCAGAAACCGAATACGTCCGCACTTCTCGTATTGCCGATGTAGCCTGTGACGAGCTCGGTTGGAAAGCTTCGACCCATCAGGATGGCCGCAGCGGTTCGATCGGCGCCTTCGGTTTGCCGAAACATCGGCAGGGTTGCGGCAGCCCAACCGGCCAGCAGGCAGCCGTAGCAAGCGACCGCTGCGCGCAACAGCCACGTTGATTTTCTTCTATTCGGAATAGCCGTAGCGATTGTAATATTCGTTTCTGTAGTAGTCGTGGTGGCCATATCTCGACATCAGCTTGAGATCGGCCTTGTTCAGCACCACCCCAAGGATGTTTTCCCGCAGGCTGCGCGCGCCGTCCAGCGCGTGCCGCACGATATCGATCTTGGTTCGTCCCCACTCGACGACAAAAACATAGGAATCGATGATGTCGGTTGTGGTCCTGACATCGACGACGGGCGCGAGCGGAGATAGATCGACCACCACGTAGTCATAGTGCTTGCGCAAGTCGTCGATCAACGCCTTCATGGCCTGCGACGCCAGGATTTCGCTCGTATGCGCGGTGCGAGCCGCAACGACAGCGGGCAGGAAGTGCAGACCCGTATTTCCTTCCTGCCACACGACCTGCGAAAGTCCGTCGCGTCCAGCCATAACCTCGATCAAGCCTCGGTTCGCATCAGGCGTTAGGCCACGCGTCAGGGAAGGATTGCGCAGATCGCCATCGACCAGAATCGTCCGGGCACCGCTCTGCGCCAGGAGCGCGGCGAATCCGGTCGCAACAGTCGACTTGCCCTCGTTCGGCAGCGAAGAGGTGAAACCGATGACCTTGCCCGTCCCCGAACGTAGCGCCAGGTCAGCTGCGACCTTGATCGAGCGGATGGATTCGGCGTAGCGGGAAAATGGCTCGTTGACCACATGCCAGTAGAGACCGCCTTCTAGAGCAATTGCACGGGGGCCGTTGATCACCGCGGCAATCGGTGGACGGCCTTTTTGCTCCTCGATCCACGGCAGGATTGCGATGCAATCTGTCTTCAGGACGGCCTTGACATCGTCTGTGGTCCGGAAAACGTTCTCCGATAGATCACGGAGCCGAGCGATGCCGAGCCCGAGAAGAAGGCCTGCAAAAGCCGCGATCGGCATCACGAAGCTGAGCTTCGGTGCGCTCGGCTTCAGCGGCCGGGACGCTTGGGTGATGACGCGCGCTTCGGTGATCGGAAATGACTGTTGCTGCACAGATTCCATGTAACGTTGCAGGAAGTTGTCATAAAGCGCCCGATAGGTCTGCGACGAACTCTCGAGGTCACGCAGCGAAACTTGAGCCTGATTGGTGGCTTGAGACTCCGTTACGGCCAATGACAGCTGCTTCTGAATGCCCGCTTCGCGCTGCGTTGCGATTTCAAGATCGCTCTTGTAGGACTCCGCCAGTCGACGCAGCTCATCCAGGATAGAATTGCGGATGCCCTGCATCTGATTGCGCAGATTGACCGCTGCAAGATGGCCGCGGCCATAGCGCGCTGACCAGTCGGCCTCGCGCGTAGCCAAATCAAGATATTGAGATCGAAGCTTGCTGACCACTTGATTGTTCAACGTATCGGTGACCGTCCCGTCGACCGTCGATTCCGGCGCATCCGCCTGAAGGACCGTCTGAATACGGTCCAATCGCGCCTTGGCCTCCGAGACCTGCGCCCTCGCAACGACCAGCTGGCTATTGAGCTCGGCGAGCTGTTGCTCGTTCATCAAGCGACCGCCCGATTCCACGATATTGTTATTGGCCTTGAACGCGACCACGGCCCGTTCGGCTGCAGACGCCTGGTCACGAAGTTCCTTGATGCGATCCTGCAGCCAGACACTGGCTCGCTTGGTCGCTTTATATTTTGAGTCGAGCTGGTCGACGACGTAAGCCTCCGAGACCGCATTTGCGATTTGGGCAGCGCGATCCGATGAGAGCGAGCTGAAGCTGATCTCGATGATGTAGGTGAGGCCCACTCGACGTACGGTAAGATGCTTGGAGAACGCCTCGGCAGTCCGTCGCAGCGTTTCAAAATCAGAGCGACTTGAATCCCCTGCAAACAGCCATGCGAGCCCGCCGGAAATCATGCCAAGCAGCCCCGATCTGCCGCCGAACTCCGGATCCTCGGTCAGATGAAGATCCTTGATGACGGCGAGCGCGATCGTTTCCGATTTAAGAATTTGAACCTGGCTTTCGACGGCCGCACTGTCGATTGGAATGTCTCCCAGAACGGATTGCTGCTGAAACAGCTGATTTTTGCGGGTGTCGATGATCAAAGTGGCAGTCGCCGTATAGCTTGACGGCGTGGCGATCATATAAAGCAGCCCGCAACCCAGGCTCACTACCAGGATGGCCAGGATGAGGCGGTACCGCCGGTGCAAAAAACCGAGGAGACCCTTGACCGCTTCCGTGGACGAGGCGACCTGATCCGTTGCCGCCCCAGCGTAAGCCACCGCCCGATCAAGACTAGGAAGTACGTTCATGAATATCCGCTATTCGAAAATGGCCCAGCCGGTCGATCGTCGCATGGAGCGGTAGCGATCGATTGGCCGCAATCGCGTCTATTGACTGGTACCAGTTGCAAGCAGAGTGGTCGTTCCCGACGTTGTCCCACCGCCAGAGACGCTGGAGGTGTAGCTGAAATTAGCGGTTGGCGTGTTGCCTCCTCCGATGGCTTGAGGCGCACCGGTGCTGCTTGGGGCCCCGGCAAGCGCGCTCGTCTGGCCGCCAACGCCGCCGCCGCCGCCACCACCACCGGCGCCACCACCGCCGGCTGCGGCGGTTCCCTGGTCAGGCGCAACGCCCGAATAAGCCAGGAAGACGTCCTGGTCCTTGGTCTTGGCGATCGCCTGCAGGATGTCGTTGGCATAGGCCTGGTCGCTCTTCACGACCACCTTTGCCGCCTGCCCAAGCGCCGAGCCGATTGCAGCCTTTTGGTCTTTGCTGGCGTTGGGGATAAGTCCCATGATCGCGTCAAGGGATTTGGGATCTGCGATCGCAATCTCGCGAAGCTGCGAGATCATGGCCGCACCTCCGTTTGGAAATTGCTGCAGAATTTGCTGCGGATTGGCGTTGAACTGCTGGACTAGACCCTGCTGTTGCCCCTGCTGAGCGAGCGCGCCCACCGGCACAACCAAGGTGCAGGATACCGAGAGCGCCAACGTTAAAATCAAGCGTCGCGAACAAGACCGCGCGAAGGAGATCATATTCAACCCCTATTAAATATTATAACATCCATAACATGGCGGCTGGCAGCCCGCCAAGGCAAATGCCCGATTAGAGCCTCCCGAAATAACCCGTCACTAGTTAACCTTTACGCTGTGTCGCGCCTCCCCATCACGCGTCTTGCCCGCTCGAGAGGACCGCTGAGCGAGCCCCATTCCGACTAGCGTCATCACGGTGACCGCAAGACCGGGCACCTGCAGCGAGAAATCGACCATTGAATGCAAGGCCGCCATGGCGCCGCAGATAAGACCGGCGAGCGGATAGATTCCCCCTTTTTGCCGCCGAAGCGAGCCTTGGAGCATTGTAATAAGCGCCAAAATCCAGCCGAACCCCACAATGGCCGACAGCGGAATTCCGACCTCGGCGGCAAGTTCGAAGAGCGTGTTATGTGCGCGGTCCCAGACCCCCCAGATCGAAACATCGCCGCTCCGGAAACGGGGAAAGACCGATACAAAAGTCCCCAGCCCGGTTCCGAGATAGGGATGTTGGGCGATGATTTGCCAGGTCGAAGCGTACGCCTCCCACCGCCCTCCGCCGCTCAAGCCGTATTGACCCAGGCGCTCCCCAACCTGACCGCCGAGCACGAAGAAAGATAGAGCCGCGGCCCCAAGGACGGGCAGAACCAACCATAAGGCGGCCGGCCGGGATCGGATCTCTCGATTAAAAAGGAACGCGATTGCGGCGCACATTCCGACGACGGAGATCGCAATTCCGGCCCTCGAGCCGGTCAACATCATTGCAAGAAAGCAAAGCAGGAATCCTCCACAAGAGGCGCCAAGGTTGACGTCCCAGCGCAGATTTACGATCCGCCATCGGCCCTCCCAGAATACGCGCTGATCGAGCATGTTGCGAAACACGCGCAACGTCCAAAGAACCGAGCAAACCCCAAAATAGATCGCCGCAGTATTGCGATTTAGAAAGGTACCGCTCAACACCGACCGAAACAGGACCTTCTCCCGCCACAGCACCATTTCCGGCGCGACGATGTAAGTTGCTATACCGAAGGCGGCGTAGGCTACACCAGCCCATGCGATGATCTTGAGCAGGCTTTCGGCATTTTGCCTGTCCATGCAGACCAGGTAGGAGCAAAGCAGCGCCCCACTACAAGCGAGGGTGTTGCCAAGTGCAAAAAAGGGCTGATCCCTCACCACGGAGAGCGGCGCGCGCCCCTCGCCAAGCAGCAAGGACAATTCCAGCCAGGCCATGTCGGGCCGGCCTTGCAACCAGGGATTGGCACTTAGCTGCTCGTGTAGCACCAGGGCGTATCCGGCCCCGACGAGAGCAAGAAATGCAATGACGCCCAGGTCCCCTGGCGTTCGCAATCGGGGCCGCACGCACAACAGGGCGATGCCCAGACCTGCAACCAAGGCGCTGACAGCACTTGGATCGGTTGCGCCATAGGGAAGAGGCGCAACGGCAACCGTTGCGCCAAGCAGCCCAGTCGCCAGGCGGTTTTCTCGCGAGCGCTCTCCGTTCTTGGCTTCAGGCGAGATGCTCACGTCCCCAGCTCGCGAACCGCCATGGCCGACCTGCCAGAAGCGTGACCGAAGTCAAGGCGCTGTCTTGATCGCCGTCCGAAGCAGGACAGCATTCTGTGCAGCCACGATCGGATCGTTGACAGTCGCTGTGACCAGTCGGATGAATTGCATCACCTTGGCTGCCTCGACCGACGACGCATTCGAGATGAACACGACATCCTTGGCCCGCATCTGGAATTTCGTTGCGAGGAAGAAACCGCTGGGATCGCGGAAATTCACGTTATAGATGACCGGAACGACATCGCCGGGAAACCGCCTGGTATCAACTCCGAGACGCTCTGCGACCTCGCGCATCTCTCCGCGATAGAGAAACACTGACGCTGGATCGGCCGAACTGTCGTTCAACCCGCCAGCCTTTGCGACACCCTCAGCGAGGGAAATTCGCCATGCGTCGAAATTGAACTGTCCCTGCGAGCCCGACGCGCCGAAGGCGACGAAATTTTGCGGCTCGCGATAGACGTAGATAGTATCGTTAGGTTGCACATTGATATTGTTGATCGGTTCGTAGACCAGTTGCCCGAACGGCACGGTGGTGCGCCGCCCGCCCCGTTCCAGCATGACCCAGGTGTCAAATCCCTGCCCTTTCGGGCCGCCAGCACGGGTAATCGCGTCCAGAATTCGCTCGCCAGCCGCGTTTGCGGGAAAACGCGAAGGTGAGTTGACCTCACCCAGAACGCTGATCAGCGAGGTTCGCTGATCGATCAACGTCACCACGGCCTGAGGTTCGATGGCCCTGTTCTTGAGGGCTTCCACAATTGCCTGCTGGACCTCTGCCGGCGTCCTTCCCTTCGCGCGGATGGCACCTGCGTACGGCACAGAAATAAAGCCGTTGTGATCCACGTTCTGGTTCGGGAGACTCACGAAATTGCCCGGGCGTACACCTGCTTCCAGCGGAATGAACAGTCCGCCCGCCGCCGCCTCGAAGATAGTGACGCTGACGACGTCGCCCACGCCGAAACGAATCTCGGTCGGATCGGAACGGAACGCCTTGGTCGCCTGGTTGGACAACCGCGGCGAAAACGAAGCGAGAACCGCCTCCACGTCCGGGGTTACTTTAACCAAGGCGTAGGGCAGACTTTCCGGACTTCCGGCTTCCGATGCACGAACCGCATCGCCCTGGGGGCCGCTTGCCGGCATCATCGAGCAGCCCGCCGACAAGAACGTCGCCAACGCAAACAAACTCAGACGGGCGATATTCCGGAACTGCATCACACCTCCACCACGACCCTGCCGTACCATGGCAGGATGGGTGAGGGTAGCACCGCAATCGCTAACTGTTATTGGCAACAGAACGTTGATGGCGAGTGTTGCAACTACGCAACATTTAGTCAACTTATTAGAATCACGTCCCTAATTCAGCAATCAAGTCGGCGACGATGCACCAAGGACGCAAGGTTTGCGCTTTTATCGTTAGCGGTCCGTTAACGAGGATCTGGTTCGCCATTAGCGCTGTCAATCTGCCTTTGAGCCTGTCGTCTCCGCTGAAGCACTGGAAGAAGACTGCCAGCCGCCTGGGCGTGCGGTGAGGCGCACTTTGACCTGGTCGGGTCGACCGCCCGAAGCCCGTGCGCACCTGGGGGCATCCAAGCGAGACTTAGACCGCGACCTTTGACCAGAATTGCGGGTTTTGCGGCGACTGCATCCTGACCCACTGGTAGCTGGTCTTTGACCACGGCCGGACGTTGGCATTGAGGTTGTCGATCACAACGTCACCCGAGCGGGTCCTGACCACGAGGACAAGATGATGCTCGCCCCAGCCGGTCACTACTTCCGCCAGCAGCAAGGCACGCGCCGGCCATCCCTTCTCGAGGAGCGCGTGGCGCTTAGTGACGGCATAGTCGTTGCAATCCCCTTGCGAGGGCGCAACGATCCATTCTTCACCGACAACACCGCGCTCGTTGCGCACAGGCGCAATCGATCGATTGACGTCCGAGTTGATCTTGACGAGATCGGCATAGCGCTCCGGCGTCAGCTTCACACCCCCTCCTCGGAACAAGGGCTTGCCTGTCTTGCAATCCGAGGGATAGCGAAGGCAGAAATTGATATGAGCCATAGGCGGCAGAACAGCGCCGGCGAGCTTTATCCGTTCAATCTGGTATTTTAGATTGATCGGCGCACCGATCATTGCAGCCCGCGTATCCTGGACGGACAGAACGACGGTGAGAAGCAACGCGAAGCAGATCCAGAATTTGCGCAACATTCCGCACTCCCCAAGCATAGTGATCCTTGAGGCAGCTGTAACAGCGACAATTTAGAAACGCGTTTGGTCGGACGGTCGAACTTATCTCAAACCATGCAGGACCGCACTACGGCTTCTTAACCAAACCGAGCTGCGGAGGCGCTATCAGCTGTCGCGCTCATCCTTATGAGCGATCGTCGGGGGTGATGTCTCTTCCAGCTGCAACTTGTCGAGCAGAAGATCAGTGACGATCTTGCGGAGCCGCCGGTTCTCCACTGTCAGTTCTTCGACCAGGCGATGCATATGCTCCGTGCTTGACTGCCCTTCCGGCCTGAAAACCTCCGCCTGGAGCGCCCCCTCAGCGCTTGCGGACTCTCCCGTCCGTCGCGGAAGCCTGCGCCAGCGATGAAGGGTCATTACGCTGACACCTAGGGCCTTACTGATCTGGACCTGGGAATTGCCTGCCTGAGCCAGCGCATCAGCCTGGTTAAGCTTGAGGAATATTTCGTGTCTCGAATGCTTCTTCATCGATTCGAAGGTCATCGAGCCTGCAGCTTCGAGACGGCGCAGCAGGATAGCTGCAGCGATTAGCCTTCCAGGCCAATGGCGAACATAAGGCAATAAAGTTAACATATGGGAACCCGAGCAAGAAGCGCCCAATAGTTGCAGGTTAGTGCCCGACGCGCCTGCCGAGTGGCCGTCTGGCGCGATTGATGGCTTCCGGCTTGATTAATTGAAACGCATTGGACAGTTTCGTTTGACCGCCGGCGATCCGCAGGCGGGTGGGACACCGGAAGCTTTCGGACATCACATGCGGCGACGAGATCTATTGGCCGGCGGCTCGGCTTCGATATTGGCCGCATCCGATGCAATGGCCCAATCGTCGCCTCGAGCATCGGGTCCGAGCCCGACGCATCAGGTCGACGTCCGACGGGATTTCGGTGCGGTCGGTGACGGTCTGGCTAACGATTGGGCAGCCATCGAGGCTGCCGGGCTCTATCTGGAGCGCCTCGGCGGCGGCCGACTGTACTTTCCGACCGGCCGATATCGCCTCCCTGAATTCGCCAAGAACATCACAGTCCGCAACAATGTCGAATACTACGGGGACGGGCACAGCTCGGTCATCATTGGATCGAACGCTGCCTTCATCAGCCCACAGGGTGCTGCCTTCGGCCGGACGGCGTATCATTCCTACAAGTACATGCCGGTCAGCAGCATCATGGCCGGCGATCAATTCATTGATCTGGAGGATGCTCGCGATGCAGCGAATTTCAAGCCTGGCGATATCGTCATTGCACGCTCGGTCAATGCGATTATCACACCAGGCGATATTTTGCCCTATTACGTGGAGATGAACCGTGTCGTCGGCGTCGACGGACGACGCCTCCTGCTCGAGGATCCGGTCGATGACGGCTGGAGGGGCTTGATCGTCGCGAACGTCACGAAGCACATCGCGCAAGGTTACAGCATCCATGATTTGCGGATCGAGTGTGACAATGGATATCCGTTCTTTATCCAGGGAAGCTACAAGAGCGTCATTCGAAACTGCTGGACCCGTGGCTATGCCGTCGCTTGCTTCAATGCTTTCACGCGAAGCGCCGCACACAATATTAACGCCACGGTTCTGTGGAATGCAGCTGGAACGTCAGCCTCTTTGTTCGAGGTCGAAACCGGCTCCGTACGCGCCAATTTTCACGACATCGACGTTTACATGGCAGGCTCTTCGAAGCCTGGAACGCAGTTTCCTCTGTTCTACTGTCAGGAATTCTCACGACGAACGTTGATACGAAACATCCGGGTGGCCGCCGCCGGTCTCGACGTTGGCATCGTGTTGCAGATCATGAGCGGAGGCCACCGGCTCGAAAACATCGAGGTCACGGCAAGATCAATCGACAAGGTCCTCGACTATTTCGTACCCGATCCGGGCGAATATCAGCTCGGCCATCTGGGGTTAACGCTCGCCAATACCTCGATCGAAACACTCGATCCTGCAAACGGATTTCGCCACGGATTTATTCTGCACAACGATTACAACGACGGACAGGTTCAAAATGTAACAATACGTCATTGCTCACTCCGTGGCGTGACCGATCAGAGCGAGCACAATCTAATATGGTTTTACAAAGGTGTTCAACGCGATGTTCTGTTCGACAGCGTCAGCGGACCAGGCTGCGTGACCATGGATCCGCCTCCTGGCTCGATCCTCCCGGACAAGTCATATCAATTTCACGGCGTTATTTTACGGAATTGCGACTATACTCACATAGCCTCGCAGGAAGTGCTCGACCAAAGCCGGCTTGTGTCCTGCGCCCGAATCTTCGGCCGACTGCCTTCCACAACGAGGCGATCCCCGGAATCATCCTGGTCGAGCCCGGTGGCAACACCTGAGCTCACCATGATCATCCCATCCGTCCCCTCGATCTGCAGGGGGGACTCGATCCTGATCGAATTGTCCGCTTGGTACGACCCGCTGCCGTTTCCGGCCGTTGTCCAGATCAGGGCAATGGGGGCAGTCGTCGCCACCTTGGCGCTCACGCCGCGCCAATATCAGGACATTCGCCTGATGCTCAAACTCGAGTTCGTCGGCACATCGTTTCTCCGACCAGACAGATACGCCATCCGCGGGCCGATAATGATCAACAATACGATGCTTTCTAACTGGAGTGGCGTCACGGGTTCGCTCGCGACGCAGAAGCCGAACGCAATCGAGCTGCTCGCATGGGTCGAAAAGCCGGCGGGGTCAGTCGGCGCACTAAACGTCGGAAACGCCAGCATGTCGTTTCGAGCGATCGAGAGTGCTGTCTGAGACGGACCCGAGCCACCGCTCAAACCAGATCAGCCTCGTTGGCTGCCCGAAGTATTGAAGATCTTACGCGTGCACCGGCTGCCGAGCCGAGATATAGCGGTTGGTCGAGAACAAACGTGCCCTCGTCAATCCGGATCGCGCCGTTCGCCGAAGAAATTGAAGCATGAGTTTTCACACTCCATGAGCGATGACCTCGCCAGGCCACTGAGCACGCAACAATCGTCCAGCACCGCTGCGCAAATTTGACGCGGCGTCCGGCCTGATCGGACAAAGGCCTAGATCTGACCTCGCCTCATAGTGCCCGCCCGACGCTTGGCTTTCCGAATCTTCGCAAACGAGCCGAGCCCTAGTTGACCCTGTTGCGGGATGGCTTCGGGTGCGGTTTGAGGCGTCGCGCGGCCTCGGCGTTCTCGACACGCTCTCTCAGTTCAAGCAATTCCCGATATTGGTTCTCAAGAGAGTCTTGCTGAGAGTGGGTCGCCTGCGCTCGGTAGTTTGTTAAAGAACTAGAAGAATACCTGATCATGAACTTTTGCCTGCCCAATGACGCAAATAGCTTAGTGGCGAAAAGCTTGCCAATAGCGCAAATAAATGGCTGGGATTATTGAAGGTGGCAAGCGATCTCGTTTGTTAATATTGATGTCCGCGCAAAAGCTTAAACTTGGAACTGCCGGACCCGTCACGAGCGACGTGGCTGTCCGCAGCCGTTTCTGACGTGCGCCGATAGAGCCCATCGCCGTGGCGGACGCGCAAAATACCTTCATTTTTGGCACACACGGGACGCAACGGGTCAAACACAAGCGCCACACACCCGCTTCGACATCGACAGCTCTTCCTTCCGTACGGGCTGCTTCAGATTTCATACGACTGGCATAAACTGCATAGCGATCGTCCCCCGTACAGCTCGGACGTTGCGGCGCACATCGTAAATACCTGTGGGTAGGGCGATATATTCCCTCGCCGCGCCGCTTCTTATCCCATGATTTGCGAATCACCGGATTAAGGGGTTCGCCATGGAGGTATGTGACTTTCAATCGATGTCCGTCGATGAGCTATGGATTATCCATCAGGAGTTGACGACGAAGCTTGCGCAGATGATCGAGGCGGAAAAGTTCAAGCTAGAGCAACGGCTTCGCGCGATTGAAGAAACCAACGAGGCCTGGCGACCCGATCGCGAGCGCCGCCCATATCCCGCCGTGCTGCCCAAATATCGAAACCCGAATAACCCGAACGAGGTATGGTCAGGACGGGGGAGGCAACCGCGCTGGATAGCTGCCAAGCTCCAAGCTGGCGCGCATCTCGATGAATTCTTGATTTCGGAAGCTCGCGGAACGGACTCCGCCAAGAATATTTGATGTCGACCCTTCGATCTCGTCGCTAAGGGACGATCTCGCACTACCGTACGTCCTTGACGGTTCGACTGAGTTTTTCGAGGCAATCGCGGCGACTGCCGACCTAGGCCGCCTGTGCCAGCCAATGGCGACTTTGAAAGATCGCAGGACCGGCCATTTCCTCCACGGGACGTTTGCGACGATTGGTCCCGGTCCGAACTTCCGTTCCTGTGGCCGATTAAACCATGGTTAGGATTGGCGTGCTCATTCTGGCCGTGTGCATTTTTTTCGGCGCGAGGCCATGACGTATTTAATCGCCACTTATCCAATCGCCCTCCTGTGGTCCGCCTTCGTCGCTGGCGTGTTTGTCGGCTACGCTGTTCGGGCACTTATTTCCATGCAGCGGCGAAAAATTGCCCGCACGAGAAGGTACGATCTCTCCGGAGACTGATCAGGATTCCACGCAATCGCCGTATGCGCGGTGAGAGGAACCCGGTCGCGCAGCCCTTGGTGCGTCGCGGTCCCAAGTTTGCCGACATAACTTCAGAGCGCTCGTAAGCAGCCGCGGGATCGATTGCAGCCGCTCTACGCGAAAGGCGCAGCGCCCTCAAGCGAGAATAACTTGCGAGTGCACGGCATCACCGGACGTTGGTGCCGCCTTTCACGACGCGTTTGGTCGACCGAGGCCGCGGGCGCTCGGCCTTCGCAGAGCTCAGTGGACCAAACACGGTGACGGCCACCCGGGGAGCGCTCCCCGACGGCCTTCCTCTATTCACTGGCTGCTGGAGTGCAAGAGATCCGGCTCGGATGGCGTTATCTCGGTCGACGCCCGCGCGTCAGCGCGGAATGAGTGGAACGAATTCGTTCCACTCTCCCTCAGGACCCGTTCGCCGTTTAAAGACGAGAAATCCTTTTCTCGTCGACACGATGTCGCCCGGCTCCAGCGTCGTGTCGTTCATAGCTCGCTCCAGGGCGCGCTCTGCGGCTATTTTCGCCAGATCCTGTTCGGCGGGAGCTCGTAACCCGAGGCGTCGCTCGCGACGTTCGGCGGCAATCCGTCGACGAGCTTCCTCGATCTGTATCTTCCATTCTTCACGCGACATTTCAGTCGACGTCTCGCCCACTGGCTCCTCCGTCGCCGACCCGGCCGGTTGTTCTGCAAGACACGCCGTCGCGCTCACCGCCAACGACAGAGTTGTCGTCCCAACTTGCACCCAGTGGCGAAAAGACATGTCGTCGGCCCGGAGCTTGGCTCCGCGCGCAGAGGCGGTCATCACCGGTTTCAGCCACCAGTCGGACAAACGCCTAGGATCAGCAATCGCAAGAGCGGGAGGCCCGCAATTTACACTGCTGCCTGAAAGCGAGCAATGAAAACCACGCCTTTGATCAGGTCGACGAGC
This sequence comes from Bradyrhizobium sp. WSM4873, assembly GCF_055811355.1. Classification (NCBI taxonomy): domain Bacteria; kingdom Pseudomonadati; phylum Pseudomonadota; class Alphaproteobacteria; order Hyphomicrobiales; family Nitrobacteraceae; genus Bradyrhizobium; species Bradyrhizobium sp. WSM4873. The sequence continues at coordinate 57,155 of NZ_JBVVPS010000013.1, forward strand.
GGTCAACTGCCCGACTGGCTGAAATAGCCAAGAAAACGCGTCAGCATTGCGGATCTGACGAATTTCAAATGCGAGACGGACGCGTCAAGTTCCTTGAGCCGCCTCTGACCATTGGAGATTTCGGCGCCAAAAAGGTCCTGATGATGATTGTCCAGCGCTTCCCGCTCTAGATATTCATCGTCGCCATTGCCGAAGGTCACGGCCGCACGCGCGAGCGCATCTTCCACGCGACTGCTCAGCCCCGCTTGCTCGTTTTCGGCAGCCTGCAGAGCCACGTCAATCGCCGTCATGATCGAAGCAACACGCTCGCGATCGGTCTGCGCATCACGTTCGGCCGAACGCGCTTGGAAGCGCTTGTTCTGCGCGAGCGGATTGTTCGTTCGGGCTTTCAGAAGACGATGGAACATCTGGCATATCCTGTTTGTGCCCTTGGGCCCAAGGATCGACCCGCCATGGTTAAAAAAGGGCTAAACTGGAAACCGCTTCAGTGCGGCTTCGCGCGATCCAGATGCGCCAGGCATCTTCATGCTTGGTATAGAGTTCCGACCATCGATCGACGTTCACGCAGGTCGAACCGCTGCCACCTATCGCGCTCCCTTCCTCCGCCCGCGACGGAGGATCGTCGAGCATTTCGAATTCTGCGGTTTCCGCGCGCGAGAGGCCGATGAGGACGCGATGTCCATCAGCATTGACAAAATACCGTCGCGGTCCAGCGTTCCAATGAACCAGCATTTTGGCTCCTCAAGGCACCGGCTTCCAAAAACTCGGGCCCAGAATTCGCCTTGACGAACCACACGACCCAACGTGACCAGCACTTCAAATGATCGAAGCCGTACTAAACTGACAATATGCAGAATTATTAGGCGTCCGGCGAAGCTGCTGCAAGCGTGGTGATCACTCAAGGTAACTTGGAAGCCGTACCGCCAGAGCCAAGCGCTAACAGAAAGAGTCGACGGGGCCCGGCGGCCACAACGCGGGACACCGGCCGCTCCTGCATGCGTCGGTCACGTCAGAGCTCGTTCACTCACGATCCTGCGCATCGACGGGCCTCACATTTCCGCCTGTCTCACGTTCCCTTCGATCGCGCACTCTCATTCCACTCGATTGGGCGGGGTCGATAAAAGCGGAATGAACGCCGCCGTTTTCCCTGGAGCCGCAGAAAAGGCGGCGGCCAGTTACTGCCGTTGCGGGAAGCACTACCTCGCGCGGCTTTCCTTGCGCTTCCGGCGCCGATTGTCGCGGACCATGCAACTGCTCCGACGGCTCCGTACCACGCAGCTCGTTCATGGAGATTACATCGAGGCCCGCGGCATAAACGCGCCAGCCGTTTGGCTCCGTCCGCAACGAAGTCAGATGCAGGACGCTCGACGAACCTCGACTTTTGTCGTCAATCGCTTCAAGATCCACATCCGTATATCCACGGACAAACGCGACGCGCCAAGCCGCAGGTAAGGTTGAGCGGTTAGCTTAACACACGGTGTTGGTTGCGAGATTTCGCCAATCGCATATTCATTTTCGCACCGGGCTTCCCCAAGGCCTGGCCCCACCCAAGCAAAGCCGTCGAGCGAACCTGGGTCGCTTGGCGGCTTTGTCGTCTTATTTTGTGAATGAGGATTCTTTGAGTATGGCGCGCAAGCCCTGGTCGTTCAAGGAAGATCGCAAGTTGATGGAACTGGCCAAGTCTTCAGTCTCTTTGGAAGAAGCCGCGAAACAGCTCGGCCGGACACCTGATGCAATCAAGCGCATGACATTGCGCCTGGGTCTTTCGCTTAGGTCGAAGAAGCCGAAGCAGAGCTGAGCATCAAAAGCCCGAAGGGCCCGATCATCTGCCGGGATGATGCAGCCCGCTTTCGAGTGTGCTGGCGTGCCCGAGCACGTATGATGCACACTCCATGAATGATCAAAGCGACCATGCCCGAATCGGGCTGAAATGGAACGTCACGCCTAAACCTGGCCCCGATGACCTGATGGCAACCGCACTTTGAGGCCGACCATCCCGGTGCCGCCGGCTTCAACGCCGGTATGACCACCGCGCGGATTTCGCCACCAAGGCTCCTGTGTCTCGAAGCGCATTGATCACGGCTGAAGCGCCGCCGATGGGTTACAGCGGAATCTAAATCGCGCTGGTCAACGAAAATAGACAGCCCGACGATCAGGCAGAATTAGGCCTGTCGACAAGGACAGCGCAAAATGGCGCGTTACCGCAACGCAAGGGCTTGCTGCGTAGCAGCTTCGGCTTCGCCCAAAATTGCGGTGTGTCCTCTTCGGCTCGAACTACCGGAAGCTTTTGACCACAACCTTGTCGTAGCCCTCTTAGACCGTCGGTGCCAAACCAATCTGAGTTGCGGCATCGTCAGCGATGCGGGGACCCGTCCATCTATCTGGGAAGGCGGGCGTTGCAGGCCGAGCCGGTGGATTGTCCGCAGGGAAAAGGCTTAAGCCGAGTCGGCTCCATGTCGAGACGTTCAATGGGGCGCAACGGGTTGTCGAACGGATATCACCTGAGCACCGGAAATTTGCGACGCAAACCACAGGGACGGCTCGCCGGCCGGCGTACGTCTACTGCGGCTTTTGCTTCGCTTTTGCCTGTAGCTTCTCGAGTTGCTCTTCCGCATACAGGATGATCAAGCGCCTTACGTCCTGGTCGGATATTTTCTGAAAAGCCTTGATCAGACGTAGCATCTGCAGATCGTCGACGTTCGGCATGGCAAAGAGCTCATCGGATAAAGCGGCGGCTGAAATAACAGAAACTATGCGATTGTTCTCGACGAATAGAAAAGCCAACTTCAGCCAGAGTAAACTCGTTGCCTTGCCACGGAACCGGAGAGGTTACTCTTATGCCCACCTGCTTAAGCGTGAGTGTGGTCCTTTAGAGATCGCGCCTTGAAACGCCCCTGAATCATGGATGCCTCGTTAGCGCCAGCTGGAACTTAACGATATCTGGGCTTTTTAATCCCGATCGGTAGCCAACCGGCTACCCTGGCGGCATGCGCAGAAACCACTTGATTGCAGCCATGTGCATCTGCCTGGCGCTCATTGTCTACGCCACCTTTGCAAAGTTGGCAGGACGCCCTGCGCTAATGGGGCATCACGAAGCCTATTGGGTCGTCGTGATCGAGCGCTTCAGCGCTTATGGGCTGCTCGGATTTCTCCTGTCGTTCCTGCTGCCGGGACGGTTCGCTTTAACCTGCTCTCTCGTTATCGCGGTCGCCATAGGGCTGGAGATCATGCAAATGCTCACACCCGACCGGGATCCGGGCCTGCTTGACGCCCTCCAGAAAGTCGCCGGAGGTCTCGTGGGTGTCATGCTCGCCCAGACGATCTTGGCCTTCTTGCCCAGACCTCCGACCTGAGGCAACAGGGAGGGAACCGCCCGAGCCATCCCGATCGGTGGGCAGAACAAGGCAACTTTGGCTCATCCTCGGGCTACGCGGTTCGCCACCCAGGCTTGTGATGCCGAAGAGCGCACCGCTCTGCCCCAAACCGGGCTACCCACGCCTCCCGCCCCCGCTGCCCGCCAAATGGGCAAGACCCGTTGGGTTCCGCGCCGCGTTTGGGTGTCCCAATTAGACCCTATCTTAGCCCGTCCTGACTAGGATCTGCAGGAGCGTCCTTCGATCTCCGCGCGGGCAGGATGAGACTACAGCGACCGACCTTTGTGTTTGCGGCGCTCGTGCTTGCGAGCACAATGGCGTTCGGGCTGGGCGGGCATTTCGCAGCCGAAAGCATCATCCGGCGTCAGCAAGCCCATCAGCTCGACGAATTGACTGAGGTTGTTCTGCGTCGCGCCGAATTTGCAATCGATTTTGCCGGCGCGAGCCTGGGCGAACTTGCGCGGCGCGACCTTGCCGATTGCGGGCCCGCGACGCTGCAGGCGATCCGCCTCCACGTCTACCAGCGTTCCGCAATCAAGGATGTGCGCCTCGTTAACCCTGATGGCCCGGTGATCTGTTCGGCCTATTCCGAAACGCTGGAATTCGACAAGGGATGATCGACCGCCGCGATATGCTTCCCGCGCGCGACAAGAGCCTTTCGCTCTTCCGTGTCGAGCAATTCGGCGGCGATGCTCTGGGCGTGCTCAAAGACATCAATGGCAACGCCGCATTGGTCGCCATTCTTGGCGTCAACGCCAGCCTGTTCGACATCATGCCCGCCGAGTTGCGCGTCCATAGCGAAGTGATCCTCGCCTTGAGCAACGGCGAGAAACTTGGCGAATTCCTGCTCTATCCCGACAAAGCCTTGCAGGTCCCGATCGATCTCGACAAAAACTCCACTCGATTCCCACTCCATGCGACCATCCGCCTCGAACGCGGCATCCTCTCGACGCGAGGCCTACTGGCCGACGCTGGCCGTAGCGTTCGCAATCGGCGCGCTTTTCGGCAGGCTTTCGTAGGTCGCCTCGGCCTTGCCTGTTCCAGGCGAGTTGTTCGGAGGCACTTCATTGCCGCCTTTGAGATCGGCCTGCAACTTCACGAGTTCTGCGCTCGCCGTTGCGGCTGTCATGATGATCAGCCCCCCAGCATCGCCGCTCCCACCAGTGTCGCGTAGCCTCGATCGCTGTCGTTCCTCATGGCATCCTCCTGCAAGCTCTGCGGCCCGCTGCGATTAAACCCGGCCCGCAATGGAAATTCCGGATGGAGATTTACGCCTGATTCGGAACAACTATCGCGAGATCTCGGCTCCTTATACCCGGAGCTTGAGAAATCACGTGCGGGGGCTAAGCCGAGCGGCGCTGGCCCAGGAACTGGTTCGGCGTCAGGAGTTCTGCCATCTGATGATGGGTGGCCTGGAGCGCCTCGATGGCGCCGTCCAGATCAAAATCGGCGTCCCGGACAGATGCGAAAAATTTAGCCGTCAGCGCCAGATCGAGCTTGACGCGGGTTGCGCCATCGCGGCTTTTGCGGCGGTCAAGTGACAAATGGATGGCTCGCATTCTGGCCTCGGCAGGCGTGCAGCCACTCAGCCCGGCGAGTTCGTCATAAGTCATCCAGATCTGTGCCATGTTCAGTCACTCCTTTACTCGGCCTCAGCTTATTTTTCGTACTTAAAGCTTCGGTTGCCGCCGCGCGCGCGCCGACCATTTCGCAGCCATAGGGTCAATGCGAGCTAAACGAAGAAGGACTATCGTGCCGAGCCCCCGGTGGGTTGCATACAGCGAAGATCGATCTATGCTCACCCGATCGATCAACTGTTGAACTGAGGCAATCACATTGGGACAGATCACTTCGGAAGCCCTCTCCTTGAGTGATGTCGTGTCCCGTGGCGCCACCCTGCATGTTCCCGCGTTGGGCACCGCTTTGGGCCGACATATGGTCGGCTTCTCCGCAAACGTCCCGCATCGCTGACGCTCGCTCGTGCTGTCTGCCGATTTGGTGCTGGCGGCGGTTGCCTGGATAATCGTTGATTTCGCTTTGAGGTAAGCACACATGACGGACCGACCGACTGTCCTCGTTACCGGAGGCGCGGGCTATATCGGCTCGCATGCCTGCCGCGCCCTGACCGCCGCCGGCTATCAGCCCGTCGTTTATGACAATCTGTCGACAGGTCATCGCGGCTTCGTCGCCGGTCCGCTGGTAACAGGCGATCTGCTCGACGGCGCCACGCTGGCGCACGCCTTCGCCGAGCACAAAATCACGGCGGTCATGCATTTCGCGGCGGCAAGCCTCGTCGGCGAGTCCATGACCGACCCGCAAAAGTACTACATCAACAATGTGCAGGGCACGCTGTCGCTATTGCAGGCGATGCGCAATGCAGGTTGCCATCGTATCGTGTTCTCCTCGACCGGCGCCGTCTACGGCAACGCAGACTCCAAGGAACTGCCGGAAGATTTCCCCTGCGCGCCGATCAACCCCTATGGCGCATCGAAGTGGATGATCGAGCGCATGCTGGCCGATTACCGCGCCGCTTACGGCTTCGGCGCGTTCTGCCTGCGCTATTTCAACGCCAGCGGCGCCGATCCTGCCGGCGGCATCGGCGAATTGCGTGACAATGAAACCCATCTCATTCCGCGCGCCATGATGGCGTTACAGGGCCATGTCGATTTTGCCGTGTTCGGCGAGGACTACGACACGCCCGATGGCACCGCGATCCGCGACTATATCCATGTCACCGACCTCGCCGCGGCGCATGTCGCGGCGCTGAAGCTGCTGGAACAAGGGCATGCCGGCGGCAGCTTCAATCTGGGCACCGGCTCCGGCTTTTCGGTGCGGGAAATCCTGACCGCCATCAGGCAGGAGACCGGGCGCGAGGTGCCCCACACCATCAAACCGCGCCGCGCCGGCGATCCCACCTATCTGGTCGCCGACCCCTCCGCAGCGCGAAAAGTGCTGAATTTCGTGCCGAGACATTCGGATCTGCCGACCGTGATCCGCACCGCCTGGGCCTGGCACCAGAAGGCCCATCCGCTTAAGCAGCCCTGACAAGATCGTCGAAGTCGATCAGGGGAGATGAGACGTGGCCTTATGGTCTATTCCGTTCTGAGCCGAGCGATCCCGGCGCAAACGGATGGCGCGATCGCGAACGGCCGTCGAGCCCCTTGGGCAGCTTGTCGGCATTGAGCTTCACGACCGCACCTCTGGCGTCAGTGGCCGGCACCTCGTCCTGGCTGTAGATCAGCGTCGCCTCGAAGGTCACATCGGGGGCCTGCTCGGCCGTTCCGGAACAGGTCGCCATCGCGCCGCTGCACACGCCCGAGAGCTTGACCTCGACCTCGTCGAGCCCGAACACGGTCGGCGGTCCCTCGGCATGTCGCCGCGTGGTCAGAACCGCCGTGAAGCGCTGCTCGTCGATTCGATAAGAGCCGCCATAGGTGAAGAAGCTGTCGCTGCCGGAGATTCGTCCCTCCGCCAGATGTACGACGCCCGTGCCCTGACCGCGCGGGGTCCTGAACCAGGCAGCATATTTGCCGTCTCTCAGCATGAAAATATCCGCCGTAAAACTCAAACGTATTTGCAACCAACTCTGGGGCGCGACAATGACCCGCGCGGGGAGCATTCCGCCACGGTTAACGCCCTGCAAAGCGAGACAGTCAAATTGCTGCCGACGCGCAGCGACGCGGGCGAGCGCACGCTCGCCCGTGCTCGCGCCCATTATAGAGAATGCAGCGGAGGGCCACCCGACCGAGGACCGTTCGGTCGAGGCCATCCTAGCCGAATGACATGATCCATCCGCCCACCAGCTCGCCGGCGCAGTTCTTCTCCGGTCGCCGGTTTGAACCTCTTCCTGATAGAGTGCACCAATATCTGAGCGTGATTCCGGTCACACTTGCCTGGGGTTTCGCTGCTAAGCATCGGCCCTGGACGGGGACCGGGCAAATATCGGTCGAACTGGATGAGAATTCCCATGAAAAGCCTGATCGGCGCTGTTGTCGGCGCGTGCTGTCTTGCTGCCCCAGCTTTGGCGGAGAGCCCGGCCGCCATTGTCGAGGACGTGCAAGGCAAGGTCGACGGTGTCGCGTTCATGGATTATGTGGCGCCGGGCAAGATCATCAAGCTGGGGCCCAAGGCAACCATTACGCTCAGCTATCTCAAATCGTGCCAGCGCGAGACCATCAGCGAAGGCGTCGTCATGGTCGGCACCGAGCAGAGCACCGTGCAACTCGGCGAGGTCAAGCGGGAAAAGGTGCCCTGCGATACCAACGCGGCAAAACTGTCGGAGCGCGAGGCGAACCAGAGTGCCGCGACGACCTTCCGCACCATGCGGTCGGACGCCAAGGGCAGCGCTCCGGCCAAGCTGCCGACGCTCTACGGCATCGCGCCGTTGGTGCAGGCCAAGAGCGGCAGCACCCTGGTGATCGAACGCACCGATGGCAAGGAGCCCACCATCAGCGTGCCGCTCAAGAGCGAAACGATGGTCGGCGGCAAGTTCTATGACTTCGCCAAGGCCGGGAAGTCGCTGACGCCGGGCGGCAGCTATCTCGCCATCCTCGGCACCAAGCGTTACGCCTTCCAGGTCGATCCCAGCGCCACGTCGTCGCCGACGCCGATCGTCGGACGCCTGCTGCGGCTCGAATAGGCAGTTAGCGACAGGGCGATGGGGCGGATGGGCAGACGGGACCTCGTTGCAGCGATCCTGATTGCGCTTCTTGCAGGCGCCATCGTGACGTCTCCGCCGCTGCAGACGTTGCAGGGCCTGTCACTCGACATCCTCACGGCACTGCGCGGCAAGCTCGTCGGCGACCAACGCGATCCCGCGACATCACCGGTCGTCGTCGTGGCCATCGACGGCGAGACCTACGACACTCCGCCGTTCAAGGGATCGCCAACGCAGACCTGGACGCGCGAGATCGGCCGGGTTCTCGGCAGCATCGACGGTGGCGGCGCCAAGGTCATCGGATTCGACGTCATCTTTCCAAGTTCGATCGAGCAGTCGGAGATTCCCTTTGGCGATGCGCCGCTTGGCGCGCGACTAAAGGGATTCGATCGAGACTATCTCATCGCCCTGCGGAAGCTGTCCGACAGCGGCAAGCTGGTGCTCGGCGAGATCTTGAGCAACGACCATCAGGAAAGGCCCGACCGCGCGCAGCAATTGGTGGTGAGAAACAATATCCGCGCCCTCAACGTCCATACTGACACTGACGACGTGATCCGGCGGATGCCGCTGAGCTTCTCGATCGACGGCAAGCTGGTTCCCGCGATGGCGGTCGAGCTCGCCGCGCGCGCGCTCGCTGTAAAGCCCGAGATTGCACCGTCCGGAACGACCGAATTGTCCGGTTATGCAATTCCGAGCGCGGTACCGAATACACTGGCGCTGAATTTTCGAGGACTGGGCCGCGACATTCCGACTTTCTCCTTCGCCGATCTGCGAGCCTGCGTCGAAAAAGGCGACAGCGATTTCTTCCGCCGCGCCTTCGGCGGCAAAGTCGTGCTGCTCGGCACCGCCCTGAATTTCGATGATCGCAAGCTCACCTCGATGCGACTGTCCGGCGGATATGACGGAACGCCGGGGCCACGATGCGCCGAGCCCGCTCCGGCAAGCACCGTACAAAAGGCCCGCAGCGACATCGCCGGTGTCTTCGTGCATGCCAACGCGGTGCGAAATCTGATCGAACGCGATGCGGTGACCGAGCTCGGCTTTCTACTGCGGAGCATTCTCACCATTGTGTTCGCAGCGATCGTGGCCTGCGCGGCCTGCGTGCTTGCACCCGGTGGCGCACTGATCGCATGGCTCGGCCTTACCGCGGTATACGCCGCCATGGCCGTCAGCGCATTCGTCTATGCCTTGGCGCTGCCGCTGACGGAGCCGGCACTCGCAAGCCTTGCCGCGCTCGCGATGATGATCGGCTACCGTTTCGTGCTGGCCGATCGTGACGAGCGTTTCCTGCGCAAGAGCTTTGCGTTCTATCTCGCCCCCGAAGTGATCGACACCATGGTTGCCTCCGGCAAGATGCCTGCGCTCGGCGGCGAAATGCGCAACGTCACGATGTTCTTCTCCGACCTGAGCGGCTTCTCCTCCATTGCCGAGACGATGACGCCAGGCGAGCTGGTGACGCTGATGAACGAATATCTGTCGGCCATGACCGACATCATCGAGAGCCATGGCGGCTATGTCGACAAATATATCGGCGATTCCATCGTCGCCATGTTCGGTGCGCCCGCCGACGATCCCGCGCACGCGCGCCACGCGGTCCATGCCGCGCTGAAGTGTCACGCAAAGCTGGCAGAGCTCAACGCCGGCAGCGCCGCTTTCGCCGGCCGCGGCCTGTCGCACCGCATCGGGCTCAACAGCGGCGAGGCCGTGGTCGGCAATATCGGCTCCCGCCGCCGCTTCAACTACACCGTGATGAGCGACACCGTGAACGTCGCTTCGCGGCTCGAAGGCGCCAACAAATACTACGGCACCGCAATCATGGCCTCGGAATCGACGATGGCGCAGACGGGCGACGGCTTCGCTTGGCGGGAACTCGATGCTATCCGGGTGCTGGGGCGCGGCGAGGCGATCAGGGTATTCGAGCCGCTCGCGGACAAAGGCGCGGAGAGCGCCGGGCAGAAACAGGTGGCCGCGGCTTACGCGGAAGGGCTGGCCTGCTGGCGGGCGCGGGAGTTCGCAAAGGCGGCTGGCGCGTTCGAGGGCGTAGCCAAGACTGATCCACCATCGTCAAAGTTCGCGAAACGCGCGAGAGCGCTCATCGAAAATCCCCCCCTGCCAGAGTGGACGCCGGTCAATACGCTGGAAGGGAAATAACGGTCTTCACTCGGCAACGACGGCGTCTCTCACCCCCAGAGAAAGCATCCGCGTTCGCATACTTAAAACGGCAGCCCCACATAATTTTCCGCGAGCAGGCGCTGCGCCGTCTCGGACGAAAGGAGATATTCCAGTTCAGTCTGCTGGAGCCGGTCCTCGTATTCGAGCCGGTCGGGGAAGTGATGCAGCAGCATCGTCATCCACCACGAGAAGCGTTGCGCCTTCCAGATCCGCGCCAGCGCCTTGGCGGAGTAGCCCTGGAGCCCGGAATCATCGTCGTTCTGATAGTGCGCGAGCATGGCGTGGTAGAGATAATAGATGTCTGAGCCGGCGCTGTTCAGCCCGCGCGCGCCGGTCGGCGGCACGATGTGGGCGGCATCGCCGGCGAGAAACAGGCGGCCGTAGCTCATCGGCTCGGCGACGAAGCTGCGCAAGGGCGCGATGCTCTTCTCGATGGACGGTCCCGTGATCAGGCGGTCGCCGACCTCGTCCGGCAAACGACGCTTCAGCTCGGCCCAGAACGCATCATCGCTCCAGTCCTCCACCTTGTCGGTGAGCGGCACCTGGACGTAATAGCGGCTCAGCACTTGCGACCGCAAGGAACACAGCGCGAAGCCGCGCTCGTGCTTCACATAGATCAGCTCCGGCGACACCGGTTTCGTGCGCGACAGCACGCCGAGCCAGCCGAACGGATAGATCTTCTCGTATTCCCGCAGCACGTCCTTCGGGATCGACTTGCGGCTGACGCCGTGAAAGCCGTCGGCGCCGACGATATAATCGCAATCGACTCGAACGGTCTCGCCATTCGAACGATAGGTCACGTAAGGCCGGTCGGAGGTCAGGTCATGCGGCGTCACATCCTCGGCGTTGTGCACGACGTTGCCGCCGAGGCGGTCGCGCGCCTCGTAGAGGTCGCGCGTCAGCTCGGTCTGGCCGTAGACCAGCACCGAATTGCCGCCGGAATGCTTGTAAAGGTCGATCTGTGAGAGCACCCCGTCATGGGCGATCTCGAATCCCTTGTGGATCTCGCCCTCGTGGTCCATCCGCTCGCCGCACTGAGCCTCGCGCATCAGCCTGGCGAAGCCGTGCTCGAGCACGCCGGCACGGATCCGGGCAAGCACGTGGTCGCGGCTGTATTTTTCCAGCACGACCGTGTCGATGCCCTTGAGGTGCAGGAGCTGGGACAACAGCAGCCCGGACGGCCCGCCGCCGATGATACAGACCTGAACTTTCATTTTGGCGTCCTCCTCGGCACTTTCTTGCAGATTCAGCGCCGCTGACCGATGGAGACTTTCGTCTTTGTCTTGTACTATTCGAACATGAGACACGCAGCCCCCGTCCCGGCGATCCGGGTCTACAATCTGTTCGGCGAGTCCGGCGATCTGCCCGATGTCGTGCATTGCGAGACGATTGCCTCGCGCTCGGTGCTGCACGACTGGACGCTGGCCGTGCACCGCCATGCCCGGCTGCACCAGGTGCTGCTGATCGAGCGCGGCGGCGGCGAGGCCACGCTCGACGGGCGCGTGGTGCAGCTGAAGCCGATGCAAATCGTCAACGTGCCTGTCGGCCATGTCCACGGCTTCCGTTTCGTGCCCGATACCCAGGGCTGGGTTCTGACCATCGCCGCGGAAATATTGGACGAAGCGCTGCTCGCCTCCGAAGGACTGCGAGGTGCCTTGTCGCGTTCGGCCGTGATACGCGGCACGCCGCAGATCCGGATCACCATGAAGCAGATCTTTGCCGAACACGCCGCACGCGATTTCGGCCGGGCGCATGTGCTGCGTGCACTGTCGGCGGCCATGATTGGGCTGGTGGCCCGCGCGCTCACCGGCGAAGGCGGAGGCAACGGCACGGCTGAAAGCGGACTATTCCGCCGCTTCGAGGCGCTGCTGGAACAGCATCATCTGGAACGCTGGAGCGTTGCGGACTATGCGGGAGCGCTGTCGATCACGCCGACCCATCTCAACCGGGTGACGCGGTCGGCAACCGGCGACACCGCCTCGCACCTGATCCTCAACCGGCTGATCCGCGAGGCGCGGCGCAACCTCGTCTACACCAATTTGCCGGTCTCGACGATCGCCTATGCGCTTGGCTTCGAGGACCCCGCCTATTTCAGCCGGGTCTACGCCGCCGCCACGGGCGTGTCGCCGCGCGCCTTTCGCGCGCAGCTCCACGGCGACGAGACCTGAGACGATCACACGTCGAAGAACACCGTCTCTTCCGGCCCCTGCAAATTGATCGTGAAGGAATACACTATCTTGCCGGCGCGCTCGCTGCGCTTTGCGATCAGAGTCGAGCGCCGGACCGGCTGCTCGATCAGGTTGAGCACGGGGTCGGCGGCGTTGGCGGCCTCTTCGTCCGAGAAATAGAGGCGCGTGTTGAGACCGATGTTGATACCGCGCGCGACGATCCAGACATTGATGTGCGGAGCCCCTTTGCGGCCCGTCTTGTCGATGATCGCGCCCGGCTTGATGGTCTCGAAGGTGACGAGACCGCTCTCGAAGTCGGAGCCGGCGCGGCCCCAGCCACGAAATTCCTCGTCGAGCGCGCCGGTCGACCGATCAGCCGGATGGTTGTAGCGGCCGGCCGCGTTGGCCTGCCAGATCTCCAGCAGCACGTCGCGAAGCGGCGTGCCGCTGCCGTCGATCACCTTGCCCTCCAGCGTGATGCGTTCGCCTTGCGTGTTCGGCGCCACCAGCACGTTGGAGAAGTTCTTCTCGAAAATGTCGAAGCCGGCCATGGCCGGGATCAACCCGATATGGACGTAGGGCCCGGCCGTCTGCGAGGCGGTTTCCTTGAGGTAGTTGAGCGGCTGCGGCATGGACCTAGTTCCCTGCGGTGCGGTTTTCAAAGTAGGTGGAGCGCTGGCCGCGCAAGACGATGTCGAAGCGGTAGGCGAGCGAGTCGAACGGAGCCGATGCGTTGAGGTCGAGCGGCGCGACGAGACGCTCCAGCGCATCCTTGTCCGGGATCGTCGTCAGGATTGGGCAGACCGGGATCAGGGGATCGCCCTCAAAGTACATCTGGGTGATCAGACGTTGTGCGAAGCCCGAGCCGAACACCGAGAAGTGGATGTGAGCGGGACGCCAGCTGTTGACGTAGTTGCGCCAGGGATAGGGTCCCGGCTTCACGGTGCGAAAATAATAGTAGCCCGTGCCGTCGGTCAGCGCGCGACCGCAACCGCCGAAATTCGGATCGATCGGCGCCAGATACGTGTCCTTCTTGTGCCGGTAGCGGCCGCCGGCATTTGCTTGCCAGAACTCGACCAGCGTGTTCGGCACGCCGCGGCCGGTCTCGTCCAGCACCCGGCCGTGGACGATGATGCGCTCGCCGACGGGATCGCCGTCCTTGGCGTAGTTGCGGATCAAATCATTGTCGAGCGCGCCGAGGTCGTTGTGACCGAACACCGGCCCCGTAATCTCCGAGACCGAGTTCTCAAGCGACAGCAGCGCCTGGCGCGGCGAACGTAGCACCGACGATTTGTAGCCCGGCGCGTGCGCGGGCGGATGCATGGAACGGTCGCGCTGGAAGAAGCCGCCGTCACCGAGCGGCGGCGTGAACGGCTCGGGGTGGTTGAGGCGGGGATCCCGCAAGGCTGGCGCCTGGGCATGCATCGGCGTTGTCTCTCCCTCTGGCGCTCCGTTTGGGCGCACGATTTATCGGGAGATGATGGCGCCGGCTATTCTCAAGATAAATAGATCGATTATAATGAATTCCATGAACAAAATCGATCATTTGGCACTCGATGGCCACGCGCTGGAGCTGTTCCTGGCGGTGCTGGAAGAGGGCTCCGTGACGGCCGCCGCAACGCGGCTCGGCCTGACACAATCCGCGGTCAGCCACGCCCTCAACAAGCTGCGGCGGATCGTCGGCGATCCGCTGTTCGCCAAATCCGGCCGCGGCATTGTGGCCACGGCGCACGCCCAGGCGCTCGCGGCAAAGGCGCGAGCGCTGATCGACGAGATGCGGAGCTTTGCCGGCGGCGTCACGTTCGAGCCGGCGAGCGCGCAGCTTTCACTGACAATCGCCGCGAATGACTTCCAGCGCGACCTGCTGCTGCCGCGGTTCTTCGATCATGTCGCCGCGCAAGTGACGAGCCTGAACCTGCGCGTGATCCCCTCGCAGTCGCCCTCGCCGGCGATGCTGCGGGAAAACCGCTGCGATCTGCTGATCACGCCGCTGCCGCCATCCGGCGTGGACATCGTGCAGAAGCGCCTGCTGCAAGACCATTACGTTTGTTACTACGACCCTAAAGCGCGTGCCGCGCCGGCAACGCGCGGCGCCTATCTCGCGGCGCGTCACATCACGGTGGTCTACACTGACAATGAGCGGCTCGACTTCGACCGCCGGCTTGCAGCCAACGGCTTCCACCGCGACATCGCGATCTCGGTGCCGAGCTTCTCCGGCGTGCCGTCCTTCCTGCGTGGCTCGCAAATGCTGGCGAGCATGCCGAGCCTGCTGGCGCCCGGCGTGATGCACGGCTTCGCGCAGGTACCGATTCCTCTGGCCTCACGCACGCGAACCCTGGCCGAGCTGCCGATGTACGTGGTTTGGCACCAGCGCTATCAGAAGGACCCGGCGCATCGCTGGATCAGAGGCCAGCTCGAGACCGTGGCGGCGACGGCCTCGCACCCCGCCCCCGCGAAAACCTGATCCCCGTCAAACCCACTGGTTGCGCCGGGGCCGCCACGCTAGAATTCCCCCATGACAGTGACCGACATTGCGAGCCGGACCTACAATCACAGCTGGCGGCTGGATCCCATCATCCGCAGCCTGCTTGATACCGACTTCTACAAGCTATTGATGTTGCAAATGATTCGGGAATCTTACCCGAATCAGCAGGTGACCTTCTCGGTCATCAACCGATCGCGCCATGTCCGGCTCGCCGAGATCATCGACGAGGGCGAACTGCGCGCCCAGCTCGACCACGCCCGCACCATCCGCTTCACCAAGAAAGAGCTGATCTGGCTTGCCGGTAACACTTTCTACGGCAAGACCCACATGTTCTCGGCGGACTTCATCCGCTGGCTCGCCGAATTCCGGCTGCCCGAATACGAGCTGCGCAAGGTCGAAGGCCAGTACGAGCTGCACTTCCACGGGCCGTGGAGCCATACCACGATGTGGGAGATTCCTGCGCTCGCCATCCTCAACGAATTGCGCTCGCGGGCAGCGATGAAGGGCCGCGGCCGCTTCGAGCTCGACGTGCTCTATGCCCGCGCCAAGGCCAAGCTGTGGACCAAGGTGGAGCGGCTGCGCAAGCTGGATGGCTTGCGGCTGTCCGATTTCGGCACTCGTCGCCGCCATGGCTTCCTCTGGCAGCGCTGGTGCGTGGAGGCCGTGAAGGAAGGCCTGGGCCCGTCCTTCATCGGCACCTCCAACGTGCTGCTCGCGATGGACAATGATCTCGAAGCCATCGGCACCAACGCCCATGAACTGCCGATGGTCGCGGCGGCGCTCGCCAGCGACGACGAGGAGCTGCGGTGGGCGCCCTATCGCATCCTCGACCAGTGGCGCCAGACCTATGGCGGCAACCTCCTGATCGCGCTGCCCGACGCTTTCGGCACCAAGGCTTTCCTGCGCGATGCACCGGAATGGGTTGCCGACTGGACCGGCTTCCGCCCCGACAGCGCGCCGCCGATCCAGGCCGGCGAGGAGATCATGAAATGGTGGGAGCAGAAGGGCCGCAATCCCAGGGACAAGCTGCTGGTGTTCTCCGACGCGATGGACGTGGGCTCGATCGAGGAGACCTACCACCACTTCACCGGCCGGGTGCGGCTCTCCTTCGGCTGGGGGACCAATCTCACCAATGATTTCGTCGGCTGCACACCCGACGGCTCGTTCAATCTCGATCCGATTTCGCTGGTCTGCAAGGTGTCGTCGGTCGACGGACATCCGGCCGTCAAGCTTTCCGACAATCCCGAGAAGGCGACCGGCCTGCCCTCGGAGATCGAGCGCTATTTGCGCGTCTTCGGCGATGCCGGCCGCGTGCGCAAGCCGGTGCTGGTCTAGCGCCAGAGCAATCTCTCTCCATCAGGTAAACCACTTGGGGCGAATGCGAGACATCGGCTCGCCGATGCCGCGTCAGTTCCGGTTCTGCGGCATTTGCAACGATCTGCCAGCATCCGCTTCACAACGCCTTCACCCTGCGACGCAGTCTCCTGGCATTTTCAAGTCGAGTTAAGCACCTTTCGCGCGTAATCCGCGTTATGAGCGGATCGCTCCGCTGGGGTCGTCGAGCGACTTGGGGAAACGCAAAGTGTTTCGCAGAACAGCGCCGTCAACGAAGGGACGCAGCTTCCTTCACGTCATCAAGCTCGTCTCGCCTTTCGTCACGGTCGTCCTGCTGCAGGCCGCGATTGCCGGATTCAGCCTGGAGGTGATGTCCTCGGTCCGCGCCTATGTCGCGGGCGAAGCGTTGTGGTCGCGCTCGCAGAAGAACGCCGTCTATTTCCTCAATCTCTATCTGCATTCGGGCGACGCCAGCCAGTTTGCGCAATATCAGACCTCGCTGGCCGTTCCCATCGGCGACGAGTTCGCGCGCTGGGCGCTCGAGCGCGATCCGGTCGACGTCGAGGCCGCCCGCATCGGATTCCTGCAAGGCGGCAACCACCCCGACGATGTGCCGGGGTTGATCTGGCTGTTTCGCTACTTCAAACAGGTCAGCTTTCTCAAGGAAGCGATCCGCGAGTGGGCTGCCACCGACCCCATGCTGCTGGAGCTCAGCGTGTTCGGCGAGGTCATCCGGTCAGAGCTGAAGAACGGGCCGGTTCGGGACGGCAACCGCCTGCAATTGTTGTCGTCGCGGCTATCAGAGCTCAACACCCAGTTCACGGTGCACGCCAACCGGTTCTCCACCGTTCTCGGCGAAGGCTCCCGCGCCATCAAGATGACGCTGACTGGCGTCAATATCGTCACAGCCATGACGCTGATCCTGCTCCTGATCTGGCACACGCGGCGATTGGTGCTGCAACGACAGGCGTTCGAGGATGCCCTGCATGCCGAGAAGGAGCGCCTGGCCTGGCAGGCGTCGCACGATTGGCTGACCGGCTTGTCCAACCGTCGCGCCTTCGAGGCGCGCCTGCAAAGCGAGTTGGACGACACCGCGGCGGGTTCGCTGGGCCTGATCCTGCTCGATCTCGACCAGTTCAAGGACGTCAACGACAGCTGCGGTCACCTCGCCGGCGATCGCCTGCTCCGCCAGATTTCGCGTCTCCTTCAGCAGGAGCGGCGGCCGCATGACCTGGTGGCCCGGCTCGGCGGTGACGAATTCGGCCTAATCCTTCCGCAATGCACGCCGTACGACGCCGTCGATATCGCCGAACGGCTGCGCCGGGCGCTCGAGCTATCCGTCTTCGCCTGGGACGATCGTTGCTTTGCCGTGACCGCCAGCATCGGCGTTGCCTGCATCACCGACGGCAACGCCACGCTCGAGGACGCGATGCGGCGCGCGGATGCCGCCTGCTATCGGGCCAAGGAGAACGGACGTAACCGTGTTCAGGTCGACAACGGGACGACGGACGTCATCGTCGTCACCTCTCGGCAACGCAAGTCCGCCAGCGCATAGCAGCGCTCAGCACTTTATCGTATGGGCAGAATCCCGAGCCCCGCGAGATGCGCATCCAGAAATTGTTCGACCTGCTGGCGCAGCATTTGCGGCGGTACGGCCACCATGCGCTCTTCGAGGCCGAGCGAGATGATCCCGTGCACGGCGGAAAACAGGGTGCGTGACAGCAGCGCGATCTGCACGTCGTCTGCCTTCGGAAGCAGCCGCACCAGGGGCGCATGCATCAGCGCGAAGGCGTCCATCACCATCTGAAGGATGTCATCGGGGTAAGGGCGGTCGTCCTCCATCCGATGTTCGAACAGCGAGCGCAGCAGATTGGCGTGCTCCGCGAAGAATTCGAGATAGGTCGCGGCCAGCCCGTAGA
Source organism: Bradyrhizobium sp. WSM4873 (assembly GCF_055811355.1). Taxonomy (NCBI): domain Bacteria; kingdom Pseudomonadati; phylum Pseudomonadota; class Alphaproteobacteria; order Hyphomicrobiales; family Nitrobacteraceae; genus Bradyrhizobium; species Bradyrhizobium sp. WSM4873. The sequence goes on from NZ_JBVVPS010000013.1 coordinate 75,265, forward strand.
GCTGGCGAACCGGATCCTCGGCCGGAACCTGGCCCAACCGCACCGTCAGCGCCTTAACGGTCTCCCGATTCACAGTCAGGATCACGCCGTCGAAGTCACCGAACTCGTTATAGACGCTGCCAACCGAGCAGCCGGCGGCGTCCGCAACGTCCCGGACTTTCAACGATTTCAATCCCTTAGTTGCAATAATGCCGCGAGCGATCTCCACGATCTGCTGCCGCCGGCGAGATTTTTTTCGATCTCGCAACGATTCGTCTTGAACATTGTTCATTTTCAGGATACTCACTTGAACAATGTTCAAGCTAACCCGGAGACCTGCAAAATGCAAACCCTCGCTGTTGATATCGCCTCCACCTTCGTCGATGACGCCATAGCTCTCGTGACCGGATTTGGCCGCGCCCTCCTGCGGTTCGCGACGGGGCCGATCGATCGCATCGCAAATGCCTGCGACATCGCCGGCGTCCTGACCGAGCGCCGGGCGACCTTCCGGATGTGGCGGGCTAACCGCGGCCGTGCCCGTCATGAGGGCCGCCGCATTAGCCTGCTCGGCCGCCTCTCGCCCTTTCGCCGCCTAGCCCATCTCACCTGAGGCGAGCACGCCGCCTTGCCGGAGCGTGACAGAGCCGCGACCAACCATTTGCGAACCAAACCACGCCACGCGGAGACCAACAGGATCGGAAGGCAAAGGCGCAGAGCAGGCCGGGACGATCGTCGTCAACCCGCAAATGCCCGTCGCATCTCCTCCGGTCCCGACGCCCATCCGACAATGAAACAACCTCAGACAGCGTTTCCAAAACAGGACTAGTCATGATCAGGGATTTGATGTCGTCACGCCGCTTCGCGCCGCTGTTCTGGGCGCAATTCTTTTCGGCGCTGAACGACAACGTGCTGAAGAACGCACTCGTCATCATCCTGCTTTACAGTGCCGCGACCGGCCACGGCGATGCGCTGGTGACGGTCGCAGGCGCCGTCTTCATCTTCCCCTATTTCATCCTGTCCGGGCTCGGCGGCCAACTCGCCGACAAATACGTCAAATCCGTCGTCGCAAGGCGGCTCAAATTCGCCGAGATCTTTGCCGCGGGCTTTGCCGCGGCCGGCTTCTTCCTGCACTCGGTGCCGCTGCTGTTCGCAGCGCTCGCACTGTTCGGCGTCATCGCCGCGCTGTTCGGTCCCGTGAAATATTCGATGCTGCCGGACCAGCTCGAACTCGGCGAGCTCGCGACCGGCAACGCGCTGGTCGAAGGCGCGACCTTCATGGCCATCCTACTCGGCACCGTTGCCGGCGGCCAGTTCGTGGCCGGCTCCGCGCATATGGGCTGGGTCGCATCGGCCGTGGTCGTGCTGGCCCTGCTGTCCTGGACCTTCGCCTCCCGCATTCCCGCGACGACGCCGTCTGCACCCGATCTTCTGGTCAACGCCAATCCCTGGACCTCGACGCTCGGCCTGCTGAAGACGCTGCACGCGGATCACCGGCTGTGGGACGGCACCGTGATCGTCTCCTGGTTCTGGCTGGTGGGCGCCATCGTGCTCTCACTGCTGCCGGCACTGGTCAAGGAGATCATCGGCGGCACCGAGAGCGTGGTGACGTTGTGTCTCGCGATCTTCGCAATCGGCATCGCCATCGGCTCGCTTTTCGCCGCGAATCTGAGCCACGTTCGCCCAAACCTCGCGCTGGTGCCGATCGGCGCCATCATGATGGGGTTTGCCGGCCTCGACCTCGCCTGGGCGATTGGCGTGACCACCAAGGGGCAGGACATCACCGCTGCCGACTTCGCGACCTCGTTCGCGGGCCTGCGCATGCTGCTCGATTTCGTCGCCTTCGCATTCGGCGGCGGGCTGTTCGTGGTTCCGTCCTTCGCCGCCGTCCAGGCCTGGTCCGCCCCCTCCGAGCGCGCCCGCATCATCGCCGCCGGCAACGTGCTGCAGGCCGCCTTCATGGTGGCCGGCTCGCTGTTCGTCGCGCTGCTGCAGGCCGGCGGATTGCACATCGGCTGGATCTTCTTCGGCCTCGGCGTCGCCAGCTTCGGCGCGGTCTGGTTCGTGCTGACGAAGTGGGGCAAGGAAGGCGTGCGCGACTTTGGCGGGCTGCTGTTCCGCGCGCTGTTCCGCACCGAGGTCCGCGGGCTGGAGAACCTGCCGCCTGCTGGCACGCGCATGCTGATCGCGCCCAATCATGTCAGCCTGATCGACGGCCCGCTGCTGCACGCCGTGCTGCCGATCGACGCGAGCTTCGCGGTTGATACCGGCATCGCCAAGGCCTGGTGGGCCAAGCCGTTCCTGCGCGTGGTCAAGCACTACACCATGGACCCCAGTAAGCCGCTGGCCGCGCGCGACCTCATCAAGCTCGTCGCCGCCGGAGAGCCGGTGGTGATCTTCCCAGAAGGACGCATCACCGTCTCCGGCTCGCTGATGAAGGTCTATGACGGCACCGCGATGATCGCGGACAAGGCCGACGCGGTCGTCGTCCCGGTCCGCATCGAAGGCGCTCAACGGTCGCATCTCAGCTATCTCAACGGCAGCCAGATCAAGCGCACGTGGTTTCCGCGGGTGACCGTCACCATCCTGCCGCCGGTCAAGCTTCCGGTCGATCCGTCGCTCAAGGGCAAGACGCGCCGCAATGCTGCGGGCGCCGCACTTCAGGACGTGATGATCGACGCGATGGTGAAGAACGCCATGCTCGATCACACCCTGTTCGAGGCGCTCGGACACGCTTACCGCGACCGCGACACCGGCAAGGTCATCATCGAGGACGCGCTCGGTACCAAGCTGACCTATCGCAAGCTCATCCTGGGCGCGCAGGTCTTGAGCCGGAAGCTGGAGAACGGCACCGCTATCGGTGAGAATGTCGGCGTGCTGCTGCCGAATTCCGCGGGCGTTGCCGTCGTCTTCATGGCATTGCAAAACATCGGCCGGGTGCCCGCGATGCTCAACTTCTCGGCCGGCCCGGTCAACGTCCTCGCCGCCATGAAGGCCGCACAGGTGAAGACCGTGCTGACGTCCAAGGCCTTCATCGAGAAGGGCAAGCTCGACAAGCTGATGGCGGCGATCTCCGCGGAAGTTCGCGTCGTCTATCTCGAGGATGTCCGCGCCTCGATCGGCACGGCCGACAAGATCAAGGGCTTGCTCGCCGGTACTACGCCGCGCGTCGTCCGCCAGGCGAGCGATCCGGCCGTCGTGCTGTTCACGTCGGGCTCGGAAGGCACACCCAAGGGCGTTGTGCTCTCCCATCGCAACATCCTTGCGAACGCCTCACAGGCGCTGGCGCGAGTCGATGCCAACGCCAATGACAAGGTGTTCAACGTGCTGCCGGTGTTCCACTCGTTCGGGCTGACCGGGGGAATGATGATGCCGCTGCTCGCGGGCATTCCGATCTACATGTACCCCTCGCCGCTGCACTATCGGATCGTGCCCGAGCTGATCTACCAGACCGGCGCCACGATCCTGTTCGGCACCGACACGTTTCTCACCGGCTACGCCCGCTCGGCGCATGCCTATGACTTCCGCACCCTGCGCCTGGTGATCGCCGGCGCCGAAGCGGTCAAGGATCGCACCCGGCAGGTCTTCATGGAGCGTTACGGCATCCGCATCCTCGAAGGCTACGGCGTCACCGAGACCGCGCCGGTGCTGGCGATGAACACGCCGATGGCCAACCGCCCCGGCACGGTCGGCCGCCTGTCGCCGCTGATGGAAAGCCGCCTCGACCCGGTCCCCGGCATCGAGGAAGGCGGACGCCTCTCGGTGCGCGGACCGAACGTGATGCTCGGATACTTGCGGGCGGAAAATCCGGGCGTGCTCGAACCGCTCGCCGAGGGTTGGCACGACACCGGCGACATCGTCGCGATCGACCCGGCCGGCTTCATCACCATCAAGGGCCGCGCCAAGCGCTTTGCCAAGATCGCCGGCGAAATGGTCTCGCTGTCGGCGGTCGAGAACATCGCGATGACGCTGTGGCCGCAGGCCGCATCGGTCGCGGTGTCGATCCCGGATCCCCGCAAGGGCGAGCGCATCGTGCTGCTGACAACGGAAAAGAACGCCGAGCGCAGTGCGATGCAGGGCCAGGCCAAGGCGATCGGCGCGTCCGAGTTGACCGTTCCCGCGGCGATCATGGTGGTCGACAAGGTGCCGCTGCTCGGCACCGGCAAGACCGACTATGTCACCGCAACGACGATGGCCCGCGAGCAGGCCTCAAGCGCGGAGCGCGAGGTTGCCTAAGAGAGATGTCCAAGGCGCCCGACATGGGCAGCGCGCGATGCCCGGGAGTGGTACTGCTCCATGGCATCGCCCCGCACCTTCGCATCCTGAAACGTCTTGAGCGGGCACTCCAGGCGACCGGGTTCGCGACACTCAACATCGACTATGCGAGCCGCAGGAAGCCGATTGCAGCGCTCGCGAGATCCACCCGGCGATCACCGATTTCGCAGAACGTGATGCGCCCGCCCCCCGTCAGGTGGTCACGATCCAGGGATCGATTATCGTCAGACCGGCAGCCTTGAACGCACTCGTGTCGCGCGATGCCACTGCGAACCCGTGCGCGGCGGCGATCGCGGCGATATAGCCATCGGGCGTGGGGAAGCCTTTCCCGGCCGCGCGCGCCTTGACGGCGAGATCGGCATAGCGCCGCGCCGCGGCGGTATCGAAGGGCAGAATGCGGGCCGCGAACAGGTCCAGCACGCCGTCAAGCGCAGCTGCCAGCCTGTCCCTACGCTTGCCGCGCGGCAACGCGCCGATCCCGAACAACAGTTCAGCAATGGTGACGCTGGAGAGAAACAGCGTCTCGGCCGCCTGGGCGTCGAGCCAGTCGCGGACCGATGGATGCGGTTCGGGCTTCATAGCCTCGGAGACCACATTGGTATCGAGCAGGATCATTCGAAGCGCACCGGCTCAGCGGGACGCGCGTCGCGGCCATGTTCAAGTGCCTCGACGTCGGCATTGGTGAGGCCGATCTTCCGGCTCATCTCCGAAAGAGCGGTGCCAAGCCGCAGCCGGCCCTCGGGACGCACTGCGGCCTCCAGAATGGCGCGCATTTCCGCTTCCGCACTGCGATTGTGCTGCGCCGCGCGGACTTTCAAGGCGCGATGCGCCTCCTCGGAAAGGTTGCGGATGGTGACGGCGGCCATGATGGCATCCTCCGGAGACTGACTGCAATGCTATCAAATTAGAACCTTTGCTAGCATTGTTCAAGAGTGATTGCGGCGCTCACGCGCCGCCGAACCTCCTAACCGGGATGCCGAACTTCTTCTCTCTACCGCGCACCTGCGCGAAACCCGCTTCCGCACCGCCTGAATCTCAAGAACCTCCTTCTCCGCGGCGCTCCTGCGCATAACGCACCAGTGCCGCGAAGCGATAGATGCCGTGCACGAACTTGCCGTAGGGCATGGTGATGAACAGCGCGAACACTGCACCCAAATGCAGCGCCAGCAGCGGTCCCATGGCGACGGTCTCCCGCAAGAGCAGAAGCAACATGCCGGTGAAACCGGTCAGGAACAACATGGCAATGAAGCCGACATCCATGCCGTAGCGCTGCTCGTCGAGCAGCGCCGGATCGCGCCGCATCTTGGCGACGAACAGGCCGATCGGCCCGATGATCAGGCCGATGCCACCGAGCGTGCCGAGAACCACCGGCAGATCCCACCACGGATACGGCGCCTCGCGGCCGAGCAGATAGTGATACAGCGTGGCGACCGAGGTCGCGGCGAAGCAGAGCAGGAAGCCGTAGAAGGTCAGGTGATGGAAAAGCTTGCGCCGGTCGGTCGGCTTGTCATTCTCATTGTAGCAGCCGACGCCGCCACCATGGAGATAGCGCAGCTCACCAGCGTCGCGCATCGCCTGAAAGATGGAGCCACCGTCCGCACGGCCACCGATCGGCGGGCCGATATCCCGCCAGAACGCACGCACGCTCATCACCAGCGCGAAGATCCCATAAAGGAAGGCGGCGCTGAACAACGCCGCCATCGCGTTGTGCGGCATCAACTTGTAGAACGCGCCGGGGCCGGTGTGCACGCCAAACAGCACGCTGCGGTCGTTCAGGGCCGCAAAGCCGAGGATGAAGGCGGCCATGCTGAGCGCGGCGACGATGCTGATGACGAGACCGTTACGCGCGAAGGCACCGGACAGCGCCTGCGGCCAGGCATAGGCCGCGTAGGATTCCGCACGCGCGATCGCCAGGGTCTGCGGGACGTTGACGTTGAATTCGTGCGGCGGCGAGAACTGGCAGTCGACGTAGCAGGCGCCGCAGCCATGGCAGAGATTGGCGAGATAATTGAGGTCGCCATCGGCGAAGGCGCGGCGCATCTCCATGGCGGGAAATACCGCGCAAAGACCCTCGCAGTAACGGCAGGAATTGCAGACCGTCATCAGGCGGTCGGCTTCGTCCAAAGTTCTGGTTCCGTGCATGGCTTTACTTCGTCAGGCCTTTGCCCTCGAGCCATTTCTGGATCAGGGCCGCGACCTCGAGGTTGTTCTTGTCCATCATCACCATATGCGAATTGCCCTTGATGCCGGCCTGCGGAAGATCGACGATGTCGACGCTGCCCCCGGCCGCCTTGATGGCGTCCGCAAAGGCGATGCCATTGGCGCGGATCTTGGGCCAGCGCGAATCGCGCTCGATATAGTCGCCGTAGATGATGAGGGTCGGGATGTTCTTCAGCACATCCGCCTTGGCGGGATCGCCGGTGCCGGCCGGTTCGATCGCAATCAGCGCCTTGACCTTGTCGGAACGGGCTTGCGCGACCTTGAAGCCGAAGGTGCCGGCTTGGCTGTGGAACAGAAGCACCGAGGGGCCGACGCGATCGATCTCGGCGATATAGGCCGCGATGGTCGCATCGTCGGTCGTGGTCCAGCGCGGCACGTTCTGCTTGACGAAATTCTCGTAACCCTCAACGGGGAACTGGTTGCCCGGCAACAATCTTCGCTTGGCGGGATCGGGATCGTATGAGTTCGGTCCATCGCCGATGCGGAAACGCTCGAACGGATTCGCCGTGGTCAGGAAGACCGGCTCGCTCTTGAAAATATCAGGGTACTGCGCCCAGCCCGCGCGTCCGCGCTCTACCGCGTCGGAATTATAAACTGCCCACCCCTTGCGCAGAAAATAATTCAGCCAGCCTTCGCGTCCGTCCGGCGTGGTCTCGTAGGTGACGCCCGTCAATCCGCCGCCGTGCCACATCAGCAAAGGATAGGCACCCTTCTCGTTTGCCGGCAGAAAATATTGCACGTACATCTGCTCGACCTGATACGTGCCGTTGGGATCGACCTTGGCCGGCACCCCGCCGGGCGCGAACACGACCTCCCTCACCGGCTTCCCCGAGATTTCGACAAGACGCCCCCCGACATGGAACGAACCCATGTCTCGTAGCGTGATCGGCTCCGCCGCCTGGGCGTGGCCGACGATCAGCAGCGCCGCGATCGCGGCAGTGGCAATGCGTGACATGGTTTCTCCCTGGATCTTTTCTTCGTCCTAGTTCTTCGCGTGCCGTGCCGCTTCCCGTCCTGCAATCCGCCCGAACACGCTGCCGATGGTCATGCCCATGCCGGCGGCATAGCCCTTGCCGAGCACATTGCCGGCCATAATCTCGCCGGCCGCGAACATGTTCGCCGACGGCTTGCCGTCAGCCATCAGCATCCGCGCTTCCCGGGTCACGCGCGTGCCGAGATAGGTGAAGGTGATGCCGGGCCGTACCGGATAGGCAAGATAGGGCGGCGCCTCGATTTTGCGCGCCCAGTGCGTCTTCGGCGGCGTGATGCCTTCGGTGCGGCAATCGTCCAGAATGGTGTGGTCGAAGGTGCCGGGCTGCACCGCGGCGTTGAATTCGGTGATGGTCTTTTCCAGCGCGGCCGGATCGAGATCGAGCTTGCCGGCGAGCTCGGCAATCGTCTGCCCTGCGATCGGCGGGAACAGCGTCGGCATGAAGCTGGTGACAACGGTCGAGTCGAAGATGATGTAGGCGATCTGGTCGGGCTGCGCGGCCACCAGCCGGCCCCAGATCGCGTAGCGCTTCGGCCAGATGTCCTCACCTTCATCATAGAAGCGCTGCGCGTGCTTGTTGACGACGATGCCGAACACGACGGAATCGTGGCGCGTGATGATGCCGCCGTCGAATTTCGGCGCGCGGGCGTCGATCGCGACCGCATGGCACTGGGTGGGATCGCCGACCTCCTGCACGCCCTTGGCGAGCAGCATCTTCAGGATCGAGCCGCGGTTATAGGGCGTGCCGCGGATCAGGAAATTGTCGGCGGCTTCGCCCCAATATTGCTTCAGCCATTCGATGTTGGCCTCGAACCCGCCGGCAGCGGCGACCAGCGACGTCGCGCGGATCTCGGTGTTGCCCTTGATCGGCCGTTTGAGGCGGGCGGCAAGAAACATGCCGTCCTCGATCACGAGGTCGGTGACCTCGGCGTCGTATTCGACTTCGACGCCGAGCTTCTCGGCGGTCAAATAAAGTGCGTTCAGCATCGCGCGGCCGCCGCCGAGAAAAAACGAGTTGGTGCGACCGAGGCTCAGCGTGCCGCCGAGCGAGGGCTGCCAGCGCACGCCCTGCTCCACGATCCAGTTCAAGATGTCCTTGGACTCGCGGATCATGTGCCGGGCGAGCACCTCGTCAGTCTGCCCGCCGGTGACGCGCAGGAGATCTTCCCAAAACTCCTCCTCGGTATAGGGGCCGGTAAGGATTTCGGTCGCCTCGTCATGGGCGCAACGCATGTTGCGGGTGTGGCGGGTGTTGCCGCCGCGATAGAATTTTGGCGCACCTTCGAGCACCAGAACCGACGCCCCACCGCGTCGCGCGCTGATCGCCGCACACAGCGCGGCGTTGCCGCCGCCGATCACCAGCACATCGTATTTGCTGCTCATGTCGTCTGCCCGATGCGACGAGGTTGGAGACATTCTGCCCCGCTGGCGGCCCCGGTCAATCCGGGACCATTGCACCTTTGTATACAAAGATATACAAACATCCGGCAAGCGCCACCGCTGCATGGGCAGGATGCGCGAGCCCACGAGGACGCATGGCAAAACGCTCGACAAAGGCAGGCGGCTCGATCGCGCGCGGCGGCGGCGTGGCGCTCGGCGAAGCCGTGTTCCGCTCGCTCTGCGAGGCGCTGCAGGCCGGCAGCTATCGCGCCGGCGACCGCCTGCGCGAGGAAGAGGTCGCCCAGCGGCTGAAGGTCAGCCGCACCCCGGTGCGGGAAGCTCTCGGGCGGCTTGCGGCACGTGGGTTCGTCGAACCTGCCGGCGGCCGCGGCCTGATCGTACGCAACCTCGACATCTCCGAGGTACTCGAACTCTATGCGATGCGCGAGATCATGGAGGGCGCCGCCGCCCGACTTGCGGCCGAGCACGCCTCGGCGCCCGAGATCGATGCACTCAGGGATATCGAGCAGGCCTTTGTCGAAGCGTCCGAGGCCGACGCGACCGACATGGTAGGAGACATGGCAAGGCTCAACCGCGCCTTCCACGAGGCGATCTGCCGCGCCGCGCGCAACCGCTATCTCGACAACGCTTCGCGCGAATTGCAGGACTGGATCGCCCTGCTCGGTCCAACCACGTTCACTGTATCGGGCCGCCCCTCGACCAGCCACGGTGAGCACCAGGCCATCATCGAAGCCATCGCGGCTCGCGACGGCGGCAAAGCGGAGCAGCTCGCGCGCACACACATCCGCGAAGCGCTGCGCTGTCGGCTGAAGCTGTTGCAAAAGCAGTAGCAGAGCGCGGCGCTCAGGCGACCAGTTCTGCGGCAACCGCCTTCGAGACGTCCCGCACATCGTCTGGACTGAGCCGCACCTGCAGTCCGCGCTGACCGCCATTGACGTACACGTAGTCATGAACGAGCGCGCTCTGCTCGATCACGGTGCGCACGGGCTTCCGCTGCCCGAACGGGCTGATGCCGCCAACCTTGTAGCCGGTGAGGCGCTCGGCCTCCGGCGGCTTCATCATCTGCGCCGACTTGCCGCTGAAAGCTGCGGCGAGCTTCTTCATCGAGACTTCCTGGTCGGATGGGACGATCACGCAGACCGGCTTGCCATCGACGAGCGCCATCAGCGTCTTCAAGACGCGCGCGGGATCCTCACCGAGTGCGGCAGCCGCCTGGAGGCCGATGCTCTCGGCATCGGGATCGTAGTCGTAAGCGTGGACGGTGAAGGCAACACTGGCGGCTGTGAGCGCGCGTGTGGCTAGGGTGGCTTTGGACATGGACGATGTTTGCCACCGCCATCGCGAGGAGCGAAGGGACGAAGCAATCCAGAATCTTGCCGCGGAGGCAGTCTGGATTGCTTCGCTTCGCTCGCAATGACGGCGCCGTCCTACTCCGCCGCGTCGCGCATCTCGGCGCGCTCGGCTCTCGCCGCGCAGAACTTGAACTCCGGGATCTTGCCGAACGGATCGAGCGCCGGGTTGGTCAGGAGATTGGCCGCCGCCTCCGCGTAGCAGAACGGCATGAACACCATATTCTCCGGAACGTCGCGGTCGGAGCGGACCTTGACCTCGACTGCGCCGCGGCGGGTCTCGAGCCGAATGAAATCGCCCGGCGCAAGCTTCTTCCTGTGCATGTCCTTTGGCGACATGAACGCGACCGCCTCGGGCTCGATCTGGTCGAGCACCTGCGCGCGGCGGGTCATCGAGCCGGTGTGCCAGTGCTCCAGCACGCGGCCGGTCGAGAGCACCATCGGATATTCGACGTCGGGGATCTCGTCCGGCGGGATGACGTGGGCCGGAACGATCTTGCCGCGGCCGCTCGCGGTCGGGAAGCCCGTGGTGAAGATGATCTCGTTGCCGGGCATGTCGGGACCATCGACGGGATAGGTGACCGCGCCCTCGCGGACCAGCCGCTCCCAGGTGATGTTCTTCAACGACGGCATCAGCTCTGCCATCTCGGTGAAGACATCGCCGGGACCGGCATAATTCCACGGCAGGCCCATGCGCTTGCCGATCTCCTGGATGATCCAGAGATCCTGCCGCGCATCGCCCGGCGGCTTGATCACTTGGCGCGCGAGCTGCACGCGGCGATCGGTGTTGGTGAAGGAGCCTTCCTTTTCGGCAAACGCTGAGGCCGGCAGGATGACGTCGGCGTGGAACGCGGTCTCGGTGACGAAGAGATCCTGCACCACGAGATGATCGAGCATGGCAAGCGCCTGGCGCGCATGCTGGAGATCGGGGTCGGACATCGCGGGGTTTTCGCCCTCGATATACATGCCCTTGATCTCGCCGGCGTGGATCGCGTTCATGATCTCGACCACCGTCAGGCCACGCACGGGATCGAGATCCTGGCCCCACAGCTTCTCGAAGGCACCGCGCATGTCGTCGCGGCCGACCGGCTGATAGTCCGGCAGGAACATCGGGATCAGACCGGCATCGGAAGCGCCCTGCACGTTGTTCTGGCCGCGCAGCGGATGCAGGCCGGTGCCGGGGCGACCGACTTGGCCGGTGATCAGCGCCAGCGCAATCAGGCAGCGCGCATTGTCGGTGCCGTGGACATGCTGGCTGATGCCCATGCCCCAGAAGATGATCGACGATTTTGCCCGCGCATAGGTTCGCGCAACCTCACGCAGGGTCTGCGCCGGGATGCCGCAGATCGCTTCCATCTTCTCCGGCGTGAACTCCTTGATCTTCTCCTTGAGGTCCTCGAACCCCTCGGTGTAGCCGGCGATATACTGGTCGTCGGTCAGCCCTTCGGTGATGATCGTGTGGATCATCGCGTTCAGCATGGCGACGTCCGAGCCCGGCTTGAACTGCAGATGCTTGGTCGCATGGCGCGACAGCGTCTGCCGGCGCGGGTCCATGACGAACAGCTTTGCGCCGTTCTGCTTGACCGCATTCTTGATGAAGGTTGCGGCGACCGGATGATTCACGGTCGGGTTGGCGCCGATCACGATGATGACTTCGGCGTCCATCGCAGCCGAGAACGGCGCCGACACCGCGCCCGAGCTCAGGCCTTCGAACAGCGCCGCGACCGACGAGGCGTGGCACAGACGGGTGCAATGGTCGACGTTATTGGAGCCGAAGCCGGTGCGCACCAGCTTCTGGAACAGATAGGCCTCCTCGTTGGAGCCCTTCGCCGAGCCGAAGCCGGCGAGCGCCTTCACGCCCTTCTCGTCGCGGATCTTGACGAGGCCCTTGGCCGCGATGTCGAGCGCTTCTTCCCAGCTCGCTTCGCGGAAATGCGTGAACGGATTGGCCGGATCGACCTGGTCGTTGGAATCCTTCTTCGCGTTCGGCAGCCGCACCAGCGGCTTGGTCAGGCGATGCGGATGGTGGATGTAGTCGAAGCCAAAGCGGCCCTTGACGCAGAGACGGTTGCGGTTGGCCGGGCCATCGCGGCCCTCGGCATAGATCACCTTCTCGTCCTTGACCTCATAGGTCACTTGGCAGCCGACGCCGCAGAACGGGCAGAGCGAATCCACCTTCTTGTCGGCATAGACGACACGGGTCTGCGCCTCGTCCAGCATCACGGCCGGCATCAGCGCCCCGGTTGGGCAGGCCTGCACGCATTCGCCGCAGGCGACGCAGGTGGACTCGCCCATGGGATCGTCGAAATCGAACACGATTTTCGAGCCATGACTGCGATAGGCCATGCCGATGACGTCGTTGACCTGGACCTCGCGGCAGGCGCGCACGCACAGGCCGCACTGGATGCAGGCATCGAGATTGACGCGCATGGCCGGATGGCTGGCGTCGGTCGCCCAACGCTTGGCGGCGGGGAAGCGGCTCTCGGTGACACCCGTGGTTTCGGCCCAGTGCCAGAATTTGGAGTCCGGATCGTGCGAGGTCTCGCGCGCCGGCTGATCGGCGACCAGCAGCTCCATGACCATTTTTTGCGCGGAAACAGCGCGCGCGCTCTCGGTCTTCACCTTCATGCCGACCGATGGCGTGCGCTTGCAGGACGCCGCAAGCACACGCTCGCCTTCGATCTCGACCATGCAGGCGCGGCAATTGCCGTCGGGGCGATAATCCGGCGCGGGCGAATAGCACAGATGCGGGATCTCGCGGCCCTGCCGTTTTGCGACTTGCCAGATCGTCTCGCCTGCATTGGCCTCGACCTGCTTGCCGTCGAGCTCGAACGTAATCTTGGTCATTCGGCCGCTTCCTTGAACTCGTCAGGGAAATATTTGATCACAGTGGCAAGCGGATTCGATGCCGCCTGTCCAAGCCCGCAGATTGAGGCATCGCGCATCGCCTGGCTCAATTCGTCCAGGAGAGCGCGGTTCCAGACCGGTTGCTGCATCAGCAGCGCGGCCTTCTGGGTTCCGACGCGACACGGCGTGCACTGGCCGCAGCTCTCGTCCTCGAAGAACTTCATCAGGTTCAACGCGGCCGCGCGCACGCTGTCCTTTTGCGACAGGATCACGATCGCGGCCGAGCCGATGAAGCAGCCGTATTTTTCAAGCGTGCCGAAATCGAGCGGGATGTCGTCCATCGCCGCCGGCAGGATGCCGCCGGATGCGCCGCCCGGCAGGTACGCATAGAACTGATGGCCGTCGGCCATGCCGCCGCAATATTCGTCGATCAGCTCGCGCACGGTGATGCCAGCAGGCGCGAGCTTCATGCCCGGATTCTTGACGCGGCCCGAGACCGAGAAACTGCGCAGACCGTGCCGCTCATGGCGGCCGTGGCCCTTCCACCAATCGGCACCCTTCTCGACGATGTCACGCACCCACCACAAGGTCTCGATGTTGTTGATCAACGTCGGCAGGCCGAACAGGCCGACCTGGAATGGATAAGGCGGCTTATGCCTGGGCAGGCCGCGCTTGCCCTCTATGCTCTCGAGCAGCGAGGATTCCTCACCGCAAATATAGGCGCCGGCGCCGCGGCGCATATGCAGCGTCGGACCGCCCGGCGGGAGCTTTGAAATCTCGCGCTCGAGGATTTCGCGCGACGCCGGATATTCGTCGCGCAGGTAGATGTAGATATCCGAGGCCTGCACCACATGGGCGCCGATCAGCATGCCCTCGAGGAAGCGGTGCGGATCGCTTTCGAGATAGACGCGATCCTTGAACGTGCCGGGCTCGCCTTCGTCGCCGTTGATTGCCATCAGGCGCGGGCCGGGTTCACCAAGTACCGCCCGCCATTTGCGCCCCGTCGGGAATCCGGCGCCGCCGAGACCGCGCAACGAGGCGTCGTCGAGCGCCTTCAGCAGGTCGTCGGTCGCTAGCTCGCCCGAGCGCAGGCGATTGAGCAGCTTGTAGCCGCCGTCGGCGACATAGGCGTCATAGCCGATATATTTGGGCAGATGCGCGTGGGTGTCGCCAGCCTTCGCCGCCGCCATGACGTTGGCGACGGTCGCATGGTCCACGAAGTTATGTCCGACTTCCGCGGCAGGCGCGGTATCGCAGCGGCCGACGCAGGGCGCACGCACGACGCGGATGCCGGGACCCGACGCGTCTTGCAAATCGGCGAGCAGCTTCTCTCCGCCGAGCATCGCGCAGGTGAGAGAGTCGCAGACGCGGATCGTCAGCGGTGCGATATCGGGCTCGCCTTCCTTCACCACGTCGAAATGCGCGTAAAAGGTTGCCGTCTCGAACACCTCGGCGAACGCGAGCTTCATCTCGTCGGCGAGCGCAGCGAGATGCGCGGCCGATATCTGGCGGTACTTGTCCTGGATCAGGTGCAGATATTCGATCAGCAGATCACGCCGCCGCGGTCTGTCGCCGAGCAGTTGCTCGATCTCATGGGACGCGATGGGATCGACCTGCCGTCCCTTGGGCGTGGACTTGGCGCGCTTCCGTCCCTGGCCGGGATGTTCGAACTCGCGAACCTTGTGAACGTCGTCGTTGCTGCTCATGGAGAGGTCGCGTTCTCTTCAAATGCGTGATCAGTCTAGGCCGGATCGCCAAAGCGATCAGCCTTCGTTTCCCGATTCGATCAGCGGAACCACCGGTTCTGCGTCCCGCCGACCAAGCCAAATTCGACGCAACTCTAATCTCTGGTATGCCAGATGCAAGACAATTTAGAGCGTCTCTAGAGTGATTTAGGAGGCAGGCGGTCGCCCGCCATGCCCTTTACGCAAGCGTCGGAGGGAACCCGATCTCAGGTCTTGCTCATGCACTCTTCGATGTAGAACCAGCGGTCATCGCCCGCGAGGCCTTTGGCTTTCACGTCGGCGCGACAGGCCTTGAGCTTCGGCTTGTTGGCCGCCCACTTCGCCTTCATGTCTTTTAGCTTCTGCATCGTGAGCTTCATCTTGCCAGGCTTGGCTTCGGTCGTTGCAGCAGGCGCCGCCGGTGTCGTTGCCGTCTGCGCGGATGCGGCATGAAGGCCAGCGACGACCAACACGGCCGCAAGGCAAATTCGAAGGCAAGTTCGGTTGCGAATCATTTCAATCCCCTAAGTCCCATTCTTGATGATGTCTGAAAGGCCAACGAAACGGGACGCCTGATGAGCATCCCGCTTCCGTCTCGACGGCGGTCAGAAGATCTTGACCGCGCTCTCTAATGTCTTCCAAACACCCCAAAGCAGGGGGACGCCGACGAAGGCCCAGAACATCGCCGCCTTGGCGTCGAGCCCGCCAAAACCGATGCCGTAGGAGCCGTGCGGCCCCGCGGCGGCGGCGTTGGCGCTTGCAGCCTGCAACTTGGCGACATCGGCCTCCTTCATGTGCCACTTCGAATCGACCGGCTTGATCAGATAGTTGCAGATCAAACCTGCGATCAGCATCGCACAGAGGATGTACATCGTCGTGTTGTAGAGCTGATCGCGCGGCACGCCGGCCGCGAGCTGGAACTCGCGGATGTAGTTGACGACGACGGGGCCGATGATGCCCGCGGTGGACCACGCCGTCAGCAGCCGGCCATGGATGGCGCCGACGAACTGGGTTCCGAACATATCGGCGAGGTAGGCCGGCACGGTGGCGAAGCCGCCGCCATACATCGACAGGATGATGCCGAAGCCAAGCACGAACAGGAGCTTCGAACCCATCGCCGCAAAAGTCGGCGCCAGCGCGTAAAGCACGATGCCGAGGATGAAGAACGTATAGTAGGTGTTCTTGCGACCGATCTTGTCCGACAGCGATGCCCAGAAGAAGCGGCCGCCGATGTTGAACAGCGACAGCAATCCGGCGAAGCCCGCGGCGATCGCGGCGATCTGCGCCTTCTGCCCCGCATCGAGCGCGTTGAAGCCGACGTTAGGCAGGCCGATCAACTTGCCGGCGAATATCTCCTGGAGCATCGGCGAGGCCATGCCGATCACGCCGATGCCGGCCGACACGTTCAGGCACAGCACCCACCAGATCAGCCAGAACTGCGGCGTCTTGTGCGCGTCGTTGAGATGGACGTTGGCCTTCGAGATCATCGCATTGGCCTTCGACGGCGCGGTCCAGCCCTCGGGCTGCCAGCCGGGCGGCGGCAAGCGATAGCGGAACGCGCCGATCATCATGAACACGAAGTAGATGACGCCCATCGTGACGAAGGTCTCCCAGACGCCGACCGAGGTCGGAGTCTTGAAGTAGTTCATCAAGAGGTTCGCCAGCGGCGCGCCGATCATGGCGCCGCCGCCGAAGCCCATGATGGCCATGCCGGTCGCCATGCCGCGGCGGTCCGGAAACCATTTCACCAGCGTCGACACCGGCGAGATGTAGCCAAGGCCGAGACCGATGCCGCCGATCACGCCCGAACCCAGCCACAACAGCCAGAGCTGATGGGTGTAAACCCCGATCGCACCGAGGAAGAGGCCGCCGCACCAGCACAGCGCCGAGACGAAGCCGGCCTTGCGCGGGCCTACGCGCTCCAGCCAGCCGCCCCAGACCGCAGCCGCGATACCGAGCAGCACGAAAAACAGCGTGTACATCCACCCCATGCTGGCGACCTTCCAGTCGCAGCTGGTCGTGAACAGCTCCTGAAACAGCGACATCTCTGCGCACGCCTTCGGCGCGGTCACTCCGATCGCGCGCGACAGCGGCAGCCAGAACACCGAGAAGCCGTAGGCCATGCCGATGCAGAGATGGATGCAAAGCGCAGCCGGCGGCACCAGCCAGCGGTTGAACCCGGCGGTCGCGATGGTCCGCTCGCGATCCAGAAAACCTGCGCCGGCACCCGAAAGTGTTCCAGCGCTCTCGATGGTAGACATGCATTCCTCCCCTAAAGCCGCCCTTCTGAGCGGCCTGCCACGACGGTCCTGTTCCTCAGCCTGCAGCGCAGCCTTTGTCCCTGCTGCTCCGCACAATGATCGACGCGCGCCAGGATCGTCACGCGCATCCGAGACGTTAAACCCCTAACCTTGGGGGCTATGCCCGACACCACGGCCGGGCTTCTTTCGATGGCCCATTTGCTCCGCATATCGCAGGCAAGACTCGACCTCCGCGTCTCGGCGGAGGAACTCAATTGGGGCAGAAGTGGTGATCGATGTCGATAGACAAAAGGTAGGTATCAACCGAGTGACCGCCGGCTAAGCGGGCGGCGCACCATTGATATTTTCTATCGATCGATCGGCCTTCTCAATCAAGAACACGATACGCGCCTCGCTGCGCTCGGTGATCTCCACCATGTCGCCGGTCTCCCGGATCAGGTTTGGAATGTCAATCACCGACAGGGGATCGGTGCAGTACACTTCGAGCTGATCGCCCGGCTGCAACGGCTTCAGCGCTTTGCGCGTCTTCAGGGCAGGCAGCGGGCATTTCAGTCCGGTGAGATCGAGCGTCGTTCTGGTCATCGGCGCAACATGGCGGGAGGGGCCAATGGCGTCAACGCCAAGACAAGGTCCAGATTCAGAGCAAGTCGGCATAGGACAAGAAACCCACGCTCTGCCCGGGCTCGACGCGCGTGACCTCCTCATCGAGCTCGATGAGGCCGTCGGTGTCGACCAGCGAGGACAACAGCCCTGCCCCCTCGCGTGGAAACTTGATGGCCTCGAGTGCGCCGTCCTGCGTGCGCCGCAAGGAGGCGCGAACATATTCGCGACGCCCCACCTTCTTCTTGTAGGTGAATGCCGCGCGCACCGGAATCGGCAACAGCGGCGCCGGCAGGCTGCCCGCAAGCGCCAGCACCGTCGGCCGCACCACATGCACGAAGGTGACGAAACTCGCGACGGGATTGCCGGGCAATCCGATCAGCGGCGTGCCCTCGATGATGCCCATCGCCACAGGCCGTCCCGGCTTGATCGCCATCCGCCACAACACCAGCGAGCCGATGCTCTCGACCGCCGCCTTGACGTGATCCTCCTCCCCGGTCGAGACGCCGCCGGTGGTGAGGATCAGATCGTGGCTGCCTGCTACCCGCTTCAGGCCATCCGCAAGCGAAGTGCGTTCGTCGCGCAAGATGCCGAGATCACTGACGTCGCAGCCGAGCCGGCGCAGCATCGCCATCAGCATGAAGCGGTTGGAGTCGAACAGCTGCGAGGCTGCGCGCGGCTCGCCGGGCGAGGCCAGTTCGTCACCGGTCGAGAACACCGCGACACGGACGCGCCTGACGACGTCGAGCCTGAGAAGGCCGAACGCGGCCGCGAGCGCGACATGCTGCGGCAGCAAGCGCTGTCCTGCGCGCAGCGCGATATGGCCCTGGGGAATGTCCTCTCCCGCAGGGCGGACATTCGCGCCCGGCTTGAGCCCTGGCGGCAGCACAATTCGGCCGGCATCATCGACCTGCACGTCTTCCTGCATGAAGACGGTTTCGGCATCCGGCGGCATCGGCGCGCCGGTGAAGATGCGCGCGGTGTGGCCGGCCTTGATCGGCGCCAGTGCCAGACCGCCGGCCTGGATGCGGCCGTCGAGCGGGAGTGCCCGCTCGACGCTGTCCGGAAGATCTGCGTTGCGCACGGCGTAGCCGTCAACAGCGGAATTGGTGAAGGGCGGCAACGGAAGCGGCGCCGCGATATCGCGAGCCAGCACCCGCCCATCTGCATCAATGAGCGCCACGGTTTCGAGATCAACAATCGCGTTGACGCGCGTCGTGATCAGGCCAACGGCCTCGTCGACCGACATCATCGGTCCGCCGAAGGCAAAACAATCGTCCGACAGTTGAGCCATGGTGCCTCGTCAGCGCATCGCAGCGCTTTTCGCGACCGCTTCCTCGACTGGCATCGCGGCGCGCAGCAGCAATTCCGCGGCTGCAGCGATATCGTCGAGATGGACGGTCGGCAGTCTGGTTTCAATGGCGACGTCGGCCGCGATCCCGAAAATTCCTGGATCATCGGGAAACAGCAACGGCTTGTCGTTGGCGGCGCGATGCACCTCGATCTTGCGATGCGGCTCGCGCTTGAAACCCTCGACCACGACGAGATCGACCGCCGACAATTTGCTCATAAGTTCCGGCAGACGCGGCTCTGCCGCCCCGCGCAACTCGTGCATCAGCGCCCAGCGATTTGACGAAGCAACCAGCACCTCGGCCGCGCCGGCCTCGCGATGGCGCCAGGAATCCTTGCCGGGCACGTCGACGTCGAACTGGTGATGCGCATGCTTGATGACCGAGACGCGCAAGCCAAGCGCATTGAAATGCGGGATCAGCCGCGTCAACAGCGTGGTCTTGCCCGCACCGCTCCAGCCCGCAAGGCCGATGACTTTCATTCCAGCTCCGTCTCCGCGAGCGACCCGGTCCTTGATGGAACCACTCTCTCCTCCGTCATTGCGAGCGCAGCGAAGCAATCCAGGAATGCATCCACGGCGGCAGCTTGGATTGCTTCGCTTCGCTCGCAATGACGAATAGGCGGCATTTCGTTCTCTCGCTAGCATGCTTATATCGGCTTGACCCGAATGTCATGCTAACGTCGCGGCCATGATGAAAATCGACAAAGCCCCAGTGCCCCTGATCGTCCCTGATACCGACGACCCGCGTCTCACCGAGAGCGTGACCGGGACCGACCAGTCCGGCGCCAGGATCGAGATCAAGGTGCCGGTGGAGCGCCCCCTGACGCTCTACCTGAATTCGCAGGAGATCGTCACCATGATGACGATCGGCGACTATCCGGAATATCTGGCGCTGGGCTATTTACTCAACCAGAACATGCTGAAGTATAATGACGCGGTCACCGAGGTCGAATACGACGACGACCTCCAGGTGGTGGTGGTGCGCACCGAGCACCACACCAATTTCGAAGCCAAGCTGAAGAAGCGCACGCAGACATCGGGCTGCGCACAGGGCACGGCCTTCGGCGATCTGCTGGAGGCGGTCGAGAGCGTGGCGTTGCCGAAAGCGGAGCTGCGTACCGCCTGGCTGTACCAGATGACCCAGACCATCAACACCATGCCCTCGCTCTATCTGGAGGCTGGTGCGATCCACGGCTGCGTGCTGTGCAGGGAGGGCGAGCCGCTCTGCTACACCGAGGATGTCGGCCGTCACAACGCCGTCGACAAGATCGCGGGCTGGATGTACCGCCACGGCGTCGATGCATCCGACAAGATCCTTTATACCACCGGACGGCTCACCTCCGAGATGGTGATCAAGACGGTCCGCATGGGAATTCCGATTTTGGTGTCGCGCTCCGGCTTCACCGCCTGGGGCGTCGATCTCGCCCGGCAGGTGGGCTTGACGCTGGTCGGACGCGCGCGCGGTAAACGGTTCATCGCGCTGTCGGGGGAAGAGCGCATCGTCTACGACCAGAACCTCGCTTATGTCGAGGAGGAATCGGCCAAGCACAAGCGCAAGGGTGAAGGTGGTGACGATTAGCTGTCCGACCACGCAAGGCGTGCTGCTCGCCGGCGGCCTCGCGCGGCGCATGGGCGGCGGCGACAAGCCGATGCGCACCATTGGCGGTCGCACCATCCTGGAACGCGTGATCGCGCGCCTATCACCCCAATGCAGCGGGCTGATGCTCAATGCCAACGGCGATCCCGCCCGCTTCGCCACGTTCGGTTTGCAGGTCGTCGCCGACGACGTGCCCGACTTTCCCGGTCCGCTCGCCGGCATCCTTGCCGCGCTCGACTGGACCGCGGCGAACCGGCCTGAGGTGGAATGGGTGCTCAGTGCCGCCGGCGACTGCCCATTCCTGCCGCGCGATCTGGTCGCGCGCTTGCATGAAGAACGCATCGCGGCGAATGCCGAGCTCGCCGTCGCAGCGTCAGGCGACCAATCGCATCCGGTGATCGGCTTGTGGCGCGTTGGCTTGCGCGACGAACTGCGTCACGCTCTGGTGGTCGAAGACCTCCGCAAGATAGATCGCTGGACCGCGCGTTATCCGCTCGCGACCGTAACATGGCCGACCGAGCCGCTCGATCCGTTCTTCAATGCCAACACGGTCGAGGATATCGCGGAAGCCGAACGGCTGGCCGCACTGGATGCGGCGTATTAATCAAGCGCTACGCCGGTCGGAATCCGGCCCGCTCCAGCGCGGCGCGCGCTTCGTCCGAACTGAGTGCAGCGAGAAAGGCCTGCACTGCCGGCCGCTGCTTGCGCGCCGTCACCAGCGCGAAGTCATAATGCTCCTCCGCGAGCGGAATGAAACCGAGGCCGACCGCATGGGCGACCGGCGCAATGGTCATGCCCCAGTCGGCGCGATGCTGTGCGACCGCTGCGGCCACCGCGTTGTGCGAGCGCGGCTGGTTCCAATAGCCGTCCGGGCGCGCACCACCGAGCAACCGGTCGATCAGGATGCGCGTGCCGGCGCCCTGGTTGCGGTTGACCATGATGCAGGAGGGATCCGCGAGCGCCGCGGCGACGGCGTCCTTCGCGCTGTGGCCTTCGAAACGCTTGTCGCCCTTGCGGAACACGATGCCCTGCATCCGCCGCCAGCCCGGCACGAGCTCGAGCCCTTCAACGAGGTAAGGCGTATTGTAGGCTTCGCTCTTGTCATCGAACAGATGGATCGGCGCAAGATCGCATTCGCCGCGCCGTGCCGCCGCAAGTCCGCCGAGACTGCCGACCGCAATCGAGCGCACGGTCAGGCCGGCATGCGCGAGTTGCGCCGTGACGAGATCGAGGCCAGTGCAATGGCTGCCCACGATGACGAGATCGGGCACCCGCACATGCGGCGTGAACAGCGTCACCTCGGCCTCGGTCCCGGCCGGCATTTGGTCGGCGAGCGCGTCGATGCGCAGAAAACCGTCGGCCTGCGCGAATGAAGTGATCGCACCGGACCCCTTGCCGGAGGGAAAGGCGATCAAGCCGTCCTTGCCTTCGACCAGCGAGACCATGACGAATTCGGTGCGGCCGAGCTCGGAAGCAATGCGCACCGGCACGGTTGCGCTCACCTTGGCATCGGAGCGCGGGGGCAGTCCGGCCATTTTGCGCAGCACCGGCACGATCATGTCGTGGAAGGTGAACATCGCCGAGGTCGGAAATCCCGGCAGGATCACCACCGGCTTGCCGTCGCACACCGCAAGGCACAGCGGCTTGCCGGGCTTGAGCGCAATGCCATGCGCAATGATGCCGGGCTGACCGAGCCGGCCGATGATGCGATGGGACAGGTCGCCCGCGCCTTTCGACGTGCCGCCGGAGAGCACCAGCATGTCGGCGTCCGCGAGCGCACGTCGCATGGCGGCTTCGAGCTGAACTTCGTCGTCGGGAATGGCACCGAGGAAAACCGCCTCTCCGCCGTTCTCGTCGATCGCAGCAGTGACGATCGCGCCGTTGGTGTCGTAGATCGCAGCAGGCGCGAGCACCGCGCCGGGCTGAACCAGTTCGTCACCGGTGGAGATCACGGCAACACGAGGTTTGCGCACGACGCTCACCTCGGCAAGACCGCAAGCCGCCAGCATGCCGACCTCGCGCGAGCCGATGATCGTGCCGGCGCGCAGCAGCGCCTCGCCGCGCGCGATATCGGATCCTGCGTAGGATACGAATTGCCCGGGCGAGGCCGCGCGACGGACGTCGATCGCCCCCGATCCTGCCGGCTGGGTATGCTCGACCATGACCACGGCATCGGCACCGCGCGGCAGCGGACCGCCGGTGGCAATCGGCGTTGCCGTTCCCGCGGCGACTTGCAGCGCCGGTACGATGCCGCAGTGAATGGTCTCGCCATTCAGCCCGAGGCGAACCGCCGCGCCTTCGCCGGCTGTTGCAAGGTCCGCTGAGCGCACCGCAAAGCCGTCGACATTGGAACGGTCGAACGGCGGCACGTCGATTGGCGCAGTGATGTCTTCAGCGAGCGACGCGCCGAGCGCAGCACCGAGTTTGCGCGTTTCACTCGGAAGCGCGCGCGGAAACAGCGCGGCCTCGAAGCGAGCCAGGGCCTCCTCGCGGGAAAGGATTTTGAGGAACTGCTCCTGCTCGAGCGCGCTGCGGACTTGCGATTGCGGGATCATGGTCATGCTAAACTCATATCATTCCCGAATCAGATAGGCATCGACCGGCGCGCCCGCTGCAAATCCCTCGTGGTTGGCGGGAACAAGCAGCCATGCATCTGCACGGGCAATTGCCTGGAGCGGCCATTCTCCTACCGCAAGTGGCACCCAGGCATGATGTTCCTCGGCCAGCAGGACCATTTCGGCGATCCCGACGCTTGATGCAATTTTTCGCGCGAGCGGCAAGGCTATCTGTCGGCGCGGCAGCCGCGTCGATAGCCGGTCGAGGAGCGGCAGCACGAGCGCAAGCCAGACCGCAAGCCCGTGATCCGGCGATCCGGGCAAGGCGACGACAGGAATGGTTCCGAGCCGCCCGATTGCGGCGGTGCGTCCGGGCTGGAGCGCAAGACCATGGGCGATCACATGACCATGCCGAGCCAGCGCCGTGACGGCTGCATCCTTGCGACCGACACCGCTGCCGCCGATCGTCAGCAGGAGATCGCAGGTGGGCGCGCCGAACGCCCCCGCAATCGATCCCGCGTCTCGCGCGCCGGCCTCGTGCGTTTGCACATCCAGTCCTGCGGCGCGTGCGATGTCCGCAATCAGATGCATGGTCCCCGTTGCGCCTGGTACATTGACAATGCGCAGCCGCGGACGGCGCACGCTCAGTCGGTCCAGTCCGGCGGCGCGCGCCAGCAGCGGAGCGCCAGGACCGATCGGATACCCCTCTGCCGCGGCAGGCGTGCGTCCGTCGATGTCACTTCCAGCGCGCCTGACGCCTTGCCCTGGCACGCTCTCCGCCAACACCTGGACTAGCGGACCAGATACCTCGACTGCGTCGGCATCGAGCACACAGTCGCATCCGGCCGGCATCGCGTCGCCGGCGTCGACCCAAGGGGGCGCTGTTGCGAGAGGCAGCGGTGAATAGGAGGACGCGCCGACCAGATCATTGGCGCATAGCGCCCAGCCGTCGGCGGCAGCGACGTCACGGGACGGTCGGGCCGCGAGCAGCGGATTGCCGGCCGCGATGCAGCCGGCCGCTTCGCTCAGCGGCAACTCCACCGCCGCGACCGGATCAAGCCCCGTCAGCAACGCGGCGAGCGCGGCGTCGAGCGGCGTCAGCGATGGCGGCAGGCGCTGGGTCATGCGTCATGATGGACCACGCATCGCCCGGTTTGGCAACCGCTGGCGATACGAACGTCAGCCGCCCGACTTGTCCGCATTGGGGAAGAACAGTTGTTGTCCGTCGACCTTGTATCCGGCGATCGCCGCCTGCCCGTCGGGCGAGATCAGCCAGTGGACGAAATCCTGCCCCAGCTCCTTCTTCACGTTCGGAAACTTCGCGGGGTTCACCAGCATCACGCCGTACTGATTGAGCAGCCGCTTGTCGCCTTCGACGACGATGTCGAGATCGCCGCGCTCCCGAAAAGCGATCCAGCTGCCGCGGTCGGACAGCACATAGGCGTTCGCCGTGCGCGCTGCGTCGAGGGCGGAGGCCATGCCCTGCTTGGCTTCGCGATACCAGCCGCCCTTGTTGCGGGCGATGTCGATGCCGGCGACGATCCAGAGCGCGAGCTCCGCGGCGTGCGTGCCCGAGCGGTCGCCGCGCGTCACGAACGGCACGCCCTTGGCCTCGATCGCCTTCAGCGCGGTCGCGATGTCCTTGCCCTTCACGCCGGCGGGATCGCTCTTCGGCCCGATCAGCACATAGTCGTTGTACATCACATCGAAGCGCTTCACCGCAAAACCGTCGGCAACGAATTTCTCCTCCTGCGGCCGTGCATGCATCAGCACGACATCGACTTCGCCCCTTCGTGCCCCGTCGAGCACCTCGTCGGCGCGCCGCGCGATCACCGTCACCTCGATGCCGGTCTTCTCACGGAAGATCGGCAGCAGATAGTCGAGCAAGCCTGACTCCTGCGTCGCTGTGGTCGTGGCCATGACGATGGCGCGGTCCTCCGCGGATGACGCCGCAACGCTCGCGGCGAGGCCGCAGAGAAGCGCGAGTGCAATGGAGAGGCGGCGGACGGCCATGATCGGGTTCCCACTGGCTATGACGCGATCATGATGATGATCGATTGCGCCGCACTCGTGACGCGTTTGCTCGTTGTGCCCGCCGTGTCGGGAAATTCCGGCAATGCGGCGCGCGCGACTTCCGCAAGATCCGCCCCACGCGAGCGATTCAGGATCGTTCACCAAAGCAGAGATCGCGCGTGGGGATGTGTTGCAAAGCAGCGAGATGATCGGGCATGGTCGTGGCGGACAAAACTTGAAATGCAGATTCCACCTGCGTCGAGCACCAAAAAGAAGCAAGAATTTGCATAGGAATGCAGGATGGAATTCCTGACGACCAGCGAAGCCGCCGACTATCTTCGGCTCGGCGAACGCAAGCTTTACGAACTCGTCACCACCGGTGCGATCCCCTGCACCAAGGTAACCGGAAAGTGGCTCTTCCCGCGGCACGAGCTCGACCTCTGGGTGCTGTCCGGACTGGCGCGTCCGGCCGGCATGCTGATCGCGGAGCCGCCGCCGGTCGTCGGCGGCAGCCAGGACGAGCTTCTGGATTGGAGTCTGCGCGAATCCGGCTCGGGCCTGGGATCGATGAGCGAGGGCAGCGCGCGCGGGCTCGAGCGGTTGCAGCGGGACGAGGTGCTGGCCGTGGCCATGCACTTCCACAGCCTCGATGCCGACGGCAATCTCGCCGCCGACGCCAATGCGACGGTCCTGCGAGACGCTCCGGACCTGCATGATGCATTGCTGGTCGCGTTCGTGCGCCGCGAGCAGGGTCTCGTGCTGCCGCCGGGCAATCCCAAGCGGCTGCGCGGCCTTTCCGACGTGCTCGCGCTCGGGGCCAGGATGGCGATGCGGCAACAGGGCACGGGCGCGCAGATGCTGCTCGATGTGCTGCTCAAGCGCGCCGGCGCCTCGACGCGCGATTTGCGCCGGATCGAGACCCCGGCCCTGACCGGGCCGGATCTCGCCGAGATCGTCCGCGCGGGACAGGCCGATTGCGGAATCGCGACGCGTGCGTCCGCGCGCTCGGCCGGCCTCGATTTCGTGCCGCTGGTCTGGGAGAACTTCGACCTCGCAATGCGGCAGCGCAGCTATTTCCGCCCCGCCATGCAGGGCCTGATCCGGTTCCTCAGCGAAAAGCGGTTGCTCCAGCGCGCCGCGGAGCTGACCGGCTACGATCCCTCGCCGGCCGGACAAATCCGCTTCGCCGGCTGACGTTGACGCCCGCCCCCAAATAGTTGCAAAAGAAACCAATTCAGCCGGGCCATACCCGGGGGCACACCGGCCAACGCGCCGGATCAGGGGAGGACAAGCATGAAGCCAACGAGATTTGGACTGCCGGTTGCTGCCGGCTTTGCAACGATGTTCCTGACGACGCTGCTGCCGGGCGCCGCAATGGCGCAGGTGTCGGACGACGTCGTCAAGATCGGCGTGCTCACCGACATGAACGGTCCGGCCTCCGCGCCGACCGGCCAGGGCTCGGTGACGGCGGCGCAGATGGCGATCGATGATTTCGGCGGCACCGTGCTCGGCAAGCCGATCAGCATCGTCGTCGGCGACCATCAGCTCAAGGCCGACATCGGCGGCGCGATTGCACGGCGCTGGTACGACGTCGACCAGGTCGATCTGATCGTCGACGTGCCGGTCTCCGCGGTCGGGCTCGCGGTGCAGAACATGGCCAACGAGAAGAAGCGGCTGTTCATCACCCACTCCACCGGCACCGCCGATTTCCATGGCAAGTTCTGCTCGCCCTATGCGATCCAGTGGGTGTTCGACACCCGCGCGCTCGCGGTCGGCACCGCGGACGCGGTCGTCAAGCGCGGCGGCGACAGCTGGTTCTTCATCACCGACGACTACGCCTTCGGCCATTCGCTGGAGCGCGACGCCTCCGCGGTCGTGACCGCCAATGGCGGCAAGGTGCTGGGCTCGGTGAAGCCGCCGCTGGCAACGCCCGACCTCTCCTCGTTCGTGCTGCAGGCGCAGGCCTCCAAGGCCAAGATCATCGGCATCGCCGCCGGTCCGCCGAACAACATGAACGAGATCAAGACCGGCTCCGAGTTCGGCGTGTTCAAGGGCGGCCAGCAGATGGCCGCGCTGCTGGCGCTGATCACCGACATCCATGGCCTCGGTTTGCAGGCAGCCCAAGGGCTGTTGCTGACGACCTCGTTCTATTGGGACCTGGACGACAAGACCCGTGAATGGTCGAAGCGCTACTTCGCCAAGATGAACAAGATGCCGTCGATGTGGCAGGCCGGCGTCTATTCGAGCGTGATGCACTATCTCAACGCCATCAAGGGCACCGGCACCGACGATCCGCTCAAGGTCGCGGCGAAGATGCGGGAAAAGCCGATCGAGGATTTCTTCGCCCGCAACGGCAAACTGCGCGAGGACAATCTGATGGTGCACGACCTCTGGCTGGTGCAGGTGAAGACGCCGGAGGAGAGCAAATATCCGTGGGACTATTACAAGATCCTCACGACGATCTCGGGCGACAAGGCCTTCGGTCCGCCGGACCCGGCCTGTGCGATGGTCAAGAAGTGAGGGTGTAGCGACGCGCGAGGGAAGTCGTCATGGCCGGGCCTGTCCCGGCCATCCACGATCTCCGAGCGGCGCCAAGAACGTGGATGCCCGGGACAAGCCCGGGCATGACGATTGTGGGTACAGGCGCTCGCTACTTCACCACCCCGATCTCGCGAAAATACTTCATCACGCCGGAGTGGAGCAGTTCGGGCTTCGGCGCGGCGGCGACGGTGTTCGCGGCGGTCGCAGGCTTGCGCGAGCTGCTTGCAGAATGTCGGCTCGACGCCATGCAGCGTCTTCGCCAGCCGATAGGTGAGATCGTCCGGCATATCTTCGCGGGTCAGCACAAAAGCTCCAGGACCCCAGCGAGGCGATCGGCGCGGACTGGTTCGGATAGCTGCCGGCGGGCACGGTGAGCGGCTTGAGGAACGCGTGCTTGGCGCGGATGCGCGTGATGTCCTCGGCACTGGGCGCGATGAAGCGCGCGCCTGATCCGCTCGAGGCTACCGCCGCGAAGCCGGGCCAGCCGATGCCGGCGCCCCAGAGTGCTGCGACGCGGCCGTCCTCGACCATCGCGGGGCCGTCGCCGGCGCGGTCGAGATAGACGGCCTTGAAGTCCTCGTCCTGCTTCAGGCCGAGACCATCGAGCACGTAGCGCGCCAGGATCGGCAGGCCCGAGCCTTTTGCACCGAATGCGACCGGCTGTCCGACGAGATCGCGGATGGTCTTGTACGGACTGTCCGCGCGCACCACGAACATTCCAGGGTTGGAATAGATCGCCGTGAGAATCTTCAACCGGACCGGCGCGCGGCCGATGCCGGCGAAGGCTTCATAGGCCGGCTCGCCCGCGACCAGAGCGAGATCGAGCTCGCCCTTCTCCAAGAGCGGAATGTTCTCGTTGCTGCCCTTGGTGTTGCGCGGGGCAATGGTGACTTGCGGATCGGCCGCGTTCATCGCTTGCGCAAAGGCGTTGCCATAGAGCGGAAAGCCGCCGCCGGGCGTCGCGGTGCCCAAGCTGATCGTCAGGCTGGGTGTCGTGGTCGGAATGGCGTTGCCTCCGGTTTGAGCGGCGGCGGGGCTGACCAGCAGCGCCGCGCCGAGAAGAAGGGTGGTCGCGAATCTCATGGTCGGTCCCGGCGGGGCGCGTCAACATCGACTTGCGGCGATGTAGGCAGCGCCCCGATTTTGTGAAAGCATGCAGCCCAACGACAATAGAACAATGGGAGGCGTCATGTTGCGAATTTTGCGTAACAGTGTTTTCGGGCTGGTTTTCCTTTCAACGCTGTTGGGCGCCGCACCTCCCGCCTCCGCCGCTTATCCCGACCGTCCCGTGCACTGGCTGATCGGCTTTTCCGCCGGCGGCCCGGTCGACATCGTGGCGCGGATCATGGCGCAGTGGCTGTCGGACCGCCTCGGCCAGCAGTTCATCGTCGAGAACCGCACCGGCTCCGGCGGCAACATCGCGGCCGCTGCCGCGATCACCTCGCCGCCGGACGGTTACACGCTGCTGTTCGTCGCGCCCAACAACGCGATCTCGACCTCGCTCTACAAGAAGCTGCCGTTCGACTTCCTGCGCGACACCGTGCCGGTCGCCAGCATCATGCAGCTCACCAACATGCTGGTCGTCTCCAACGCGTTCCCCGCCAAGACCGTCCAGGAGTTCATCGACTACTGCAAGGCCAATCCCGGCAAGATCTCCTTTGCCTCGTCCGGCAACGGCACCTCGGTGCACATGTCGGCGGAGCTGTTCAAGGTGATGACCAAGTGCGACATGGTGCACGTGCCCTATCGGGGATCTGCGATCGCCTTCCCCGACATCATCTCGAACAAGGTGCAGCTGATCTTCGACAACCTCCCCTCCGCGATGGAGCAGGCCAAGGGCGGCAATGTCCGCGCGCTCGGCGTCACCTCGCCGCAGCGCTGGCCGAGCGTGCCCGACGTGCCCGCGATCGCCGAGACCCTGCCGGGCTTCGAATCGGTCGGCTTCTACGGCATCTCCGCGCCGAAGGGCACGCCGGCCGACGTGATCGAGACCCTCAACAAGGCCGTCAACGAGGCCCTGAAGGACCCGAAGCTGGTCGCGCGCCTCACCGAGACCGGCGGCATCCCCAAGCCGATGACGCCGGCCGAGTTCGGCAAGCTGGTCACCGACGAGACCGAGAAGTGGCGCAAGGTGGTGGAGTTCGCCGGGGTGTCGGTGGACTAGCGCCGCGGAACTGCCGCGCGCCTGCAGCGCGCCAACGCGACAGCGGAGGGGATCGGAAGACCCCCTCCCAACAAAATGTGCGAAAACAACCCCATGCACAGTAGAAAGATCGAGCGATTACAGTTGGTTACGGAATCGAAAACCGAACCCCCTGGCGTGATTGCCAGAGGGCGGGGGCGAAGGCTCGGCGAGGTGGCCTTGCGCCGTCGGGCAAAACAGGACTATAAGGGCATCATCGCCAATTTCGGTTATTCAAAAATCTCCGACCTTGCCGCGCCGACGTTTCGAACCGCCGGAGCCAGCATTGCACCCCCGCCTCCGTCCCTGTAAACGAACCGCGCACCGTTGCCGGCCGCAGCTTTCGCGGCCGTCTCGCGGCGGGGCCTGTAGCTCAATGGTTAGAGCCGGCCGCTCATAACGGTCTGGTTGCAGGTTCGAGTCCTGCCGGGCCCACCAGCAAAAACATGCACTTCTGGAATCGCCGATTTTCTTGGGGCCAGATTGGGGACCATGTCCACAGCAATTGTGTGGCTTAGATCGCAGGATGCAACCCTGGCGGACCGCAACCCTTGTGAAGTTCCTTGTTATGTGTTTTTTCGAGGCACGCGCCGACAACAAGATCGGCGGCGCAACGGAGGGGGCCCGTTGGCAGACCTAGAAAGCGACATCATCGGTCGGGTGAATCGGCTGGCCCTTCGGCCGTCCGAAAAGAATGCCTTGTTGCCACTCATGGAAGCGGTCAGCAATTCTGTTCACTCCATCACAGACCTCTACGACGCGGACGCAGCAACCAGGGGCCGGATCACGATCCAAATCGTTCGTGAAGGAGATGAGCCAGAAGGGCGGGTCATCGGCTTTGATATCGAGGACAATGGAATAGGCTTTACGGACGCCAATTTCAGATCCTTTCGAACGCCAGACTCCCGTTGGAAGGAAGCGCGTGGCGGCAAGGGCGTAGGTCGCCTAGCATGGCTTAAGGTTTTCGACCGCATCCTTGTCGATAGCACTTACAGCGACGACGTCGGCTGGCAGCGACGAGCTTTTGAGTTCCGTCTCACCGAATGCGATCAGATCCACGAGATTAGTAGTGAAGTCCTTGGGACTGCGCATCGGACCATCATCAGTTTCCGCGGATTTAAGCCACCATTTGAGGATAGATGTCCGATCAGAAAGGGGATCATTGAAAACAGGATCGCTGCACACTTTATTCCGCTATTTGTGGCCGGAAACGCACCGAAGGTCACAGTCGATGATGACGAACGAACCGAGATCGAAACTCTATTCAGCGAAAGCATCGTCGAAAAACCCGCAATTTCTCTACATGATGGATGACCTTCAGGCCTTTGCCGAGGGGCTACAGCCGAACGCCTTTGGAAAAGAGGACATTTTTCTAGAGATGTCGCGCGGTAGATTCCGTCGCCAGAAGCGATACTCAGCCCTCGAAAAGGCAATCAAGTCGAAGGATCTGTTGGCGGGCCCACTAGCAGCCAAGATCGAAGACTACACCAGCTACATCGCCGACGAGAAGCGCGGGGCATTGTCCGAACGAAACTGTTCCGATCGATTCATTCGGAGACGTACAAAAATCCCTTTGGCTATGAGCTTTGCGCGCATTTTGGGTGGGGACCAGCTGGGGACCAGAATGAACAGGCAATAACAGATAAATAGTGCATCAACGGAACGGAAAGAGACGGAAAATCAAAGACTTGATGCGCAATGAATTTGCTCATAACGTCTAGTTGCAGGTTCGAGTCCTGCCGGGCCCACCAGCCTTCGCTCGCGAAGCGAGCTTCGGCTAGGCAAGCCGGAGCCACAAATGACAAGCGAGCAGACGAAGGCTGCGGCGCCGAAGCCCAACGGGCGAAGGCGTGCTGTAAGATCAACATTTGAGCCCTCACCAAATTTTCCGGTGGACCGGCTGATTTTGTTGGTGCCAGACATAGTCAGGGCCACCACACTCCCCGTTGCGACACGCGATGTCCGCGAGCCCATCCGGCGGCGGATGTGTGGCGCGCTTCGGCCTCTCTCATGTCGGGACGGATGATGCGCAAGCTTCTGGCGATTCTGGTGATCTCGTGCTGGGCCAGTTTGGCTCACGCACAAAAGGCCGACCTCATTGTCACGAACGCAAAGCTCGTGACGCTGGATCCCGCATCGACGATCGCGCAGGCTCTCGCCGTCCGCGACGGCAGGATCGTCGCGATTGGCGGCAACGATGCCATGGAAGGCCTGATCGGGCCCGCGACGCGCCGTGTCGACGCGGGTGGACGCACCATCATTCCGGGATTGATCGATTCCCATATTCACGCCGTGCGCGCCGGCCTCACCTACGCAACCGAGGTCAACTGGATCGGCGCAAAGACGATTTCCGAGGCCATGGAACGCTTGCGCCAGGCGGCAGAAGCGCGCCCGGCATCCTGGATCATCGTGGCCGGTGGCTGGAGCGAATTGCAGTTTGCGGAGAAGCGGCGGCCGACGCTCGCCGAGGTGATGTCGGCCGTTCCCGACAATCCGGCTTACATCCAGCTGTTCTATTCGGCGGTGCTGATGACGCCAAAAGCGCAGCAAGCCCTCGGGCTTTCCGCGGATCAGTTGCCGGCCGGTATCACAGCCGCATCGGGCGATACCACGGGCTGGCTCAACGGCTCCATTATCAGCATCTCCGCGCTGTTCGATCGGCTGCCGAGGCCGAATTTCGAAGAGAATGTCGCCGGGACGCGGCAGTTCTTCACGGAGCTCAATCGTCTTGGCGTGACCGGGATCGTGGATCCCGGCGGCTTCAGCATTTATCCTGGCCATTACGCCGCCCTGCAAAAGCTCTGGCGCGACAAATCATTGTCGGTTCGGGTTGCCTACAGCCTGTTCGCGCAGAACGTCGGCGCGGAATTCGAGGAGTACAAGACTCTCACGCCGTTCCTGCCGATGGGATTCGGCGACGACATGCTGCGCTTCGCGAGCGGATCACCGGCGCCATGTACAACAACAATGCGCCCGACACGGCCGCCAAGGACAAGTTCCGCGAGATCATCCGCTGGGCGGCCAAACAGGGGCTGACCGTCACCATCCACTGGCAGGAAGACAAATCCGTCCATCACCTGCTGGACCTCTATGACGAGGTCAACAAGGAGACGCCGCTCGCGCCGTTGCGCTGGTCCATCGCCCATCTCGACAACACCTCGCCCCAAACGCTGGCGCGCATGAAAGCCCTTGGTGTCGGCTGGACCATGCAGGACGCGATGTATCTCGGCGGCGACCGTATCGTGGCGCAGGCCGGCGAAGCCGCGCGCAGCATGCCGCCGATCGTCACGGCGTTGCGCATGGGGGTCCATGTCGGGGCCGGCACGGATGCGCATCGGGTCGCATCCTACAATCCGTTCGTGGCGCTGCAATGGATGCTCGACGGCAAGACCGTCGGCGGACTGTCGACGCGCGGCCCGGACGAAACACCCAGCCGCGAAGATGCCTTGCGCCTCTACACGGTGGGAAGCGCGTGGTTCTGCTTCGACGAGACGTGGCGCGGCACGCTGGAGACCGGCAAGTTCGCCGACTTCGCGATCCTCGATCGAGATTTCATGTCCGTCCCCGTCGAGCAAATTGGCGCCATGGCGTCTGTGCTGACGGTCGTGGGCGGCAAAATCGTCTACGCAGCGGATGCTTTCGCGGGCGCAAAATAGGAGCTGGAGGGCGACCGTGCTGCTCTCACGAAATCTCGGCCTGTTGTCCATTGCAGCGACATGCTCTCGGCCCACACATGCAGATTCGGCGGCCGAGCCGGATGGCATACCAATCTCGCCGCCTGCTATCCCTGCGGCATCGATATGGTGATTGTGCACTCAGTGAGCCCGCCCCCTTTTGGGCTACGAAGACTTTGAATTAAGTGCACTGTCACCGTAATCCTCTATTGCAGACGTGAATGAAAATCTACGCACCACGACGAGACGTGTTCACCTCGTGCGCGGCTGCCTTTTTGAAGCTGTGACGGCGAGACCATCGCCGAAAACGCACATAGACCCCCGCCGCATACCGGCCCATATTGCCCAGGCATCACTTTGTTCGACGAGCAAGGGAGCCACCGCATGTACGCCAACATTCTCTTGAGCACGGACGGATCGGAGGTCGCGACGAAGGGCGTTGAGCATGGCATTGCCCTGGCGAAGGCCTTGAACGCCAGGCTGACGATCATCACTGTGACGGAAGCACTGCCGATCGACTATGGGGGCGGACACGACTCGGGATGGATTCCGACGCAGGACGAGATCGATAGCTTTGACGCGGCCTGCAAGGTCCGCGCGGGCAAGGTGCTCGATCAAGCGCGCGCGATGTCGGAGCAGATCGGCGCGCCTGCAGAATTCCTGCACGTTCCGAATGCGCACCCGGCGACTGCGATCATTGAAACAGCCAAGCTCGGGGGATACGACCTGATCGTCATGGCCTCTCATGGACGACGCGGCCTCAGGAAGCTGTTTTTGGGCAGCCAGACATCCGAGGTCCTGGTGGACGGCAGCGTCCCGGTGCTGGTGGTGCCGAAGCCGGCATCAGTGTAGGGATTATTGGCACCACTCAGCTGATCCGCTGAACGACCGCACAAGACCGCTCTCCCGCGGCAGGAGCCATCCATGACCAGTGAAAAAGGCCCGACCATCAAGAAGAAGCAGAAATGCAAGAACTGCGAAGGCAAAGGCCTGCTCAAGAAGGGCGACAAGGTGGTGAGGTGCCAGCGCTGCAAGGGCACGGGCGTGCGGTGATGAGGTGATGGCCTCCCCGCCGCGCTAATTCGCGCGGACCCCGCCGGCGAAGTGCTTCTCGACGATGTACTTCGAATGCACCACGATCGGCTCGACCAGTTCGAAGTCGGTGGCGCCGCCGACGTAGAACGTGCGGTCTTCGCCCTGCATGCGGGCGAGGTCGGCGTAGATGCCGGTCTTGATCTGGTCCGGCGTGAAGTGCTGGAAGTAGGTGAACTCGTCGAACGTGTGCCAGCGCGGCTGGCTGGTGTCGATCGTGCCGCCGAGAAGCTTGGTCAGGCGCTTGACCTCAGCGATGACCTCGTCGCCGGTCTGCTTGTCCCTGGGGCGGGTGTAGAACTGCGTGAACATGTTGCCGCTGTCCTGAAACTGCCGCGCGACCGCCCACGGCGTGCCCTGTGCGGTGAGCGGCAGCACCGGCGCGACCGGCGCCTCCATGTTCATGTCGATCCAGAACGTCGTCATGCAGTACGGATTGAACTTGATCTCATGATTCACTTTCTGCTCCGCGGCATTCGGAGCAAGGCCGAGCTGCGCGAACACGTCCGTCGTCAACGGACAGGCAAGCACCAGATAATCATAGAGCTTGCTGTCCTTGACGATCTTGAGGTCGTTCAGATCCTGCTCGGGATACTCCATGTCGATCCGGACGCCGGCGGCCGTGCGCTCGATTTTGGTGATGTTGACGTTGAGCCGGACGTTGAGGCGCCAGGACACCCGTTCCCACAGCCGCTGAAACCCGTCGGTGAAGCGTCGCGGCCAGCTCCCGATGATCCAGTTGACCGGGCCAAGCCCGAACACCATCGGGAAGAACGTCCGGACCGACATGTAGCGCAGCGCGTAGGGCGTCGCGATGTCGTCGAGCTGGCCGTAGCCCATGATCGTGATCGGAAACTGGAACAGCGTTGCCAGCGGCATCAGATCCTGTCTTGCAAGCCAGGACTTGAAGTCGACGCAGAGCTCGGGGCGCTCGTGGATCTTGTCGAGATAGTCCGGCGCGTCGATGACGCCGCTCAGTTGCCAGCGGACATAGAGATATCGAACCGCCGCCCAGAGGAAGGTCCACAACGAGATCGTGGATTTGGTGTAGGGGTCGTGGAGCACGGCCTCCTTGAGCGATCGGTAGGTGAAGCTGTTGCCATCCGGCGCGATGTCGATCGAGGTATAAGGCTCCTCGGCATAGGTGGTCGCGCCGACCTCCTCTGCGATCGCCAGCGTCTCCTGGTAGGCCCAGGTGACGTAGTTGGCGCCGAGGTCATAGCTCATGCCGTCGACGGTGAGGCTCTTGCAGAGCCCGCCGATCTGGCCGAGCTTCTCCAGCACCGTGACGTTGTGAAACCCGTTCTTCGACAGGAACCATGCGGTCGACAGGCCCGCCGGGCCCGCGCCGATGACGGCAATGGTCGCGTGGCAGTCGACTGCGTCGATGCGGGTCATGAGGTTTCCTGGATGAAGCGCGGATGTGTCGGGCCGATCCCGGGACGATGACGCCGTGACGCGGCGGCATCGTTCAACTTGAGATCGACCATGAGCCGACATGCATACTGCTGGTTTTCCAGCGGCCGCGCAAGCTCTGGTTGTGATCAATTCCGCCGTCCCGCAAGTGGGGCCGTCTCGGCGAGTGCAACCTCGATTGGCACTTCCTGCGGCAAGGCGCGTTGCGGTCTTTTCGAGGGAGCTGCAGATGACCAAGACCGACGCGCAAGGCGTAAAGACCGGGACATCGCCGACGGGTTCGGCGGCGCTCAACCCCGGCGATGAAGCCCCGCCGGGAACGACGGGCACGGGCGAAGATGTCTGCCCCGATTGCCATGGCAAGGGGCGGATCGACGGCGCGCCCTGCGCGACGTGCGGAGGCAGCGGGACCGTGATCCGGGCCGTCGGCGGGGCCTGAGCAAAGCGCGGGGCGCGCGCGGCGCTTGAGACAGGCTGTGGCTTTCGATCGCAGCTTCATTGTTCCAGCAACGAACAGCCTGCATCCGTGTTTTCCGGATGCGAGACACAATGAGGCGCGCCATGACCAGGGATCCCGGACTGAAGCCCGACGATTTTCCCATCCAAGCCGACAAGGACAAGCTCAGGACTCACAAGGGCGAGCCGGTCGCCTCGGCCGAGTCGGACGAGATCGCGGATCAGATCGCCGAACGGCTGAACGAGCATGCGCACCAGGAAGAGCAGGATCGTTGGTCGGCCTAGGCGCTTCGCCTTTTCCGGCACCCATCCGGAATTAACAACGGCCGATAGGAACGGCTTTGGGCCATTGCGTATTGGGCCGCGCCGGGTCCTTGCGATTCCGGCAATGGCGGCTCGAAGCCCCGCCCCCGGGCCACAGGCCGGGGCCGCCTGATGGAGGACTGCGCGAGAGACCATGGAGGCGCCCACACCAGGGATGCAAAACCCGCTTCGACAGGCGCGGCTCTACGGCTACCTGATCGAACGCGAGGGCGCGCTGTTTCATCCCGGCGGCAGCCACCCGCTGTGCAGCGCAGGCATGACGCGACGCATGATCGAGGCGGGCTGGCTGGTGAAAGCCGGCGACCGCTACGAGCTGACGCCGGAAGCGCAGCAACGGATCGCCCCGGGCGCGATGAGTCCGGGATGACTTGATCGTCGCTGGTGCGGCATTTCCGCTCCGCGCAGGAACACGCGCGTCCCCAAATCTTTGCCTCGGCACGGCATGTGACGACGTCAAGCACAGGAGCGGACATGAAAAAGCTGGTTCTCGCAGGGCTCGTTGCGGCTCTCGCATTTCCCCCTGCCGCATTCGCGCAAGGCGGCACGGGTGCGTCCAGGACCGGGTCGAGCATCGACTCCTCCAGCACCGGCGGCGCGACGGGAGCGGGAGCCTCCAGCCTCAACACGTCATCGGACAACAACGGCGGCGGCGCGAACGCGCCGGCCAAATCGTCGACGACGCGGCCAGGCGACAACGATACAAGGCAAACTCAGGGCGGCCAGCAGGCCATGCCGGGTTCCGGCTCCATGGGAGCAAACCGCAAATAGGCGCGCCGCGAACGCGCATCCAGTGGATTGTCCTCACGCAAAAGGCCCGGACCATCGTCCGGGCCTTGTCTCGTCACCACCAGGGATCCCAATAGGGCGGTGGAGCGTAGGCATAAGGCACATAGTAGGCCCGCCGCACGACGCGCGGCCCGTAGTAGCCGTAGGGCGGGCCATAGTAGCGCGGGCCATAATAGGCGTCGGCCGCGAGCCCCGCCGCAAGCGCACCGGCAACAAGACCGAAGCCGATACCGGGGCCTCCCCAATGGCCGTGCCAGCCGCCGCGCCAGCCATGGGCTTC
The DNA here is from genome assembly GCF_055811355.1 of Bradyrhizobium sp. WSM4873. Lineage (NCBI taxonomy): Bacteria > Pseudomonadati > Pseudomonadota > Alphaproteobacteria > Hyphomicrobiales > Nitrobacteraceae > Bradyrhizobium > Bradyrhizobium sp. WSM4873. The sequence continues at coordinate 113,176 of NZ_JBVVPS010000013.1, forward strand.
CGCCGGCGAAGCGGCCGCCACGAACAGGGCCGAGATCAACGTCAGGACTAAAGCAAGTTTCTTCATGAGCGACTCCCAGAAGTTGGAAACCGACCGCAAAACGCCAGACCGGAATTGAAGTTTCCGAGCGTTCCGGAAAATTTTGCCAGCAAGACGACGGACGCGAATGCGGGCGCCGACCGGAAAGCGGGCGAGAGCGCTGGCTCCCGCCCGCGTCATGCTTACTTGCCGTTGATCGCGATGCGCTTCACCTTCTGTTGTGCCGCCGGTGACTTCGGCAGGGTGACGGTGAGTACGCCGTTGTTGAAGGAAGCCGCGACCTTGTCCTGGTCGACGTCATCGACCGGAATGCGCCGCTCGAAACGGCCATAGTAGCGCTCGCTGAAGAGACGCTCCTTGTCTTCCGTTTCGCTCTTCTTCTCGCCGCTGATCGTCAGCACGCCGTTTGCAAGCTCGACGATGACGTCCTTCTGTTCGAGACCGGGAAGCTCGGCGACAACCTTGACTTCCTTGTCGCTCTCGTCGAGTTCGACGTTCGGCCAGCCCATTGCGGTCGAGGAGCCGAACGGACCGAGATCAAAGCTGCGGAAGGCGTCGTCGAACAGCCGGTTCATCTCGCGATGAAGCGCAAGCAGCGGGTTGCCGGCTTCGCCGCGCTGAACGGCCATGTTGTGTGAGCCGTTGTTCCACGGGATGAGATCGCGTAGTGCCATTGTCGTTTCTCCTTATCTCCTGTCTTGGTTGTCGATTGGCGCAGCTCGGCGCGCGGGCGAACGCCACGCACCGGCGCTGCAAAGCCGGACGATCAACTCGTTTCGGTCGGGGTTGCCAAAAGAATTAGGAGGCGGCGATTTGGTTTCAAGAGGCGGCTGCCAGGCGTCCCCCGATGGCAGCCCGAACCTTTTCGAACGCGCGCATTTCGATCTGCCGCACCCGCTCGCGTGAAACGCCATACCGTGCCGCGAGCTGCTCGAGTCTCAGCGGCGGTTCGGAGAGCCAGCGCGCCTCGAGAATGTCGCGCTCGCGCGGCTTGAGGACGTCCAGCGCGCCGGCGAGGGCTTCACGCCTCCGTCTGGTTTCTTCCTGCTCGGCGTACGCAGCTTCAGGACTGGACGCGGGGTCGACGAGCCAGTCCTGGACTTCGCCGCCGTCGGCGTCGCGCACCAAAGCATTGAGCGACAGGTCGCCGCCGAGGCGGCGGTTCATCTCGATCACGTCGTTCTCCTGCACGCCGAGCCGCCGCGCGATCTGGCTGGCGTGCTCGGGGCGGAGATCACCATCCTCGAGGGCGGAGATTTCCGCCTTGGTCCGGCGAAGCTTGAAGAACAGCTTCTTCTGCGCGCCGCTGTTGGCAATCTTGACCAGCGACCAGGACTTCAGGATGTATTCCTGGATCGACGCCTTGATCCACCACATCGCGTAGGTCGCAAGCCGAAAGCCGCGCTCCGGCTCGAAGCGCTTGACGGCGTGCATCAGGCCGACGTTTCCTTCGGAAATGATGTCCGCAACCGGCAGCCCGTAGCCGCGATATCCCATTGCAATCCTGGCAACGAGCCGAAGATGGCTTGTGACCAGATGATAGGCTGCCTCCCGGTCGCCGTGCTCGCGCCATCGCTTGGCGTAGGCGATTTCCTGGTCGGGCCGCAGCATCGGAAACTTGCGAATTTCCGCCAGGTAATGTGTCAATCCGCCCTCAGGCGACAGCATCGGAACAGTTGCAGTGCTTCCCATTGCCCACCTCTTCGAGTTGGCCTGCTTACGCTCCAAAATCGACATGACAAAAAATGACTTCGGCCGATGATGTTACGACTGGTGGCGCCGGCGCGTGAGTTTGCGGCGGCTCTGGCCGCGTCACGAGATAGAGCTCGCCCGCCACCAATAGGAGGGCAGCGACGGCCAGGGCCAATATGCCGAGCACCAGATCGCTGTCATCATCCATGCGCGTTCGAGACGTGTGTCGATGTCGAAGATCGGCAGCCATTGCCATTGGCTATCCGCGACATCGAACGTCGTCACCGGAATTTTGTTCCGGCCTTTTACGCCTCGCCGACGCGCCCCCTCACCCCTCCAGCGACTTCCTCGTCGCGCGAAGAATATCATCCGACAGCTTGGGATCGTCCACGGCGCGGGCGAGCACGAGGGCGCCGACCATTGAGGCGGCCGCTGCGAGCGCCTTGTCCTCGCGCTGACGCGGCTTCAGCGTGGTGGCCATCCGGCTGCTCAGCAGGGCGATCGTGCCGCGCACGCCGGCGGTGAAGCGCTGCCTCAGGCCGCTGCCTTGACGTGACACCTCACAAGCGAGCGCAGCGAAGGGGCAGCCGGCGGCGGGATCGTCGCGATGCCCCGGCGAGAGATATTCCGAAAGATAGTCCTCAAGCGCGAAGGCCTCGGGCAATTCCTGCCCTTTGGCCTTGATCGCATGGGCCACGGCTTCCTCGACCAGCCGCTCCTTCGAGCCGAACTGACTGTAAAGGCTGCCGTGCGTCATCCCGGCCGCCTCGGCGAGCGCGTCGACACCGACGCCCGCGATGCCGCGCTCCCGCAGCAGCCGCGAGGCGGTCTCGAGAATATGCTCGCGGTTTTTGGCGGCCTGTTCCTTTGAGACGCGCATGGGACTGATCCTCGGGCACGGGGCTTGACTTTTATAATTACGGTCGTCATGTATATCAATAGTTACGATCGTAATCAAACGATTTCAGGCCCTGTAGTGGCGTCGGAGAGGCATTATGAACAGGATTACACCGAAGATCGCGCTGGTGACCGGCGCCTCCTCAGGCATCGGCCAGGCCACGGCGGAACGGCTCGCCAATGCCGGCTATAAGGTGTTCGGCACCAGCAGGCGGGGCGCGCAGGCGGGCAAGCAAGCCTTCGAGATGCTGGCTCTCGACGTCACCAGCGATGCATCGGTGGAAGCCGCCGTCGGCGAGTTGATCCGGCGCGAGGGCCGCATCGAACTGCTGGTGAACAACGCCGGCTTCGGCGTTGCGCCTGCCGGCGCGGAAGAGAGCTCGATGGAGCAGGCGCGCGCGATTTTCGAGACGAACTTCTTCGGCCTGATCCGGATGACGCGCGCCGTCGTGCCGCACATGCGCCGCCAGGGCAATGGCCGCATCATCAACATCGGCTCGGTGCTTGGCTTTCTGCCGATGCCCTATGGCGCGCTCTATGCCGCGACCAAGCATGCGGTGGCAGGCTATTCGGAATCGCTCGACCATGAACTGCGCACGCGGGGCATCCGCGTCTCCGTGGTCGAGCCCGCCTACACCAAGACGCCGTTCGACGCGAACTTCATGGAGCCCGACGCCACGCTCGATGAATATCGCGAGGCGCGCGCCGGCGTGACCAAGCGGGTGAACGAGGTGATGGCGACGGCCGAACAGCCCGGCGTGGTGGCCGAGACCGTGCTGAAGGCCGCGAGCGCGGCGCGCCCGCAGCTCAAATACGCGGCCGGCAGCCTTGCGAAGCGCCTGCGATTTCTACGGCGGTTTGCGCCTGCAGCCCTGGTGGATGCCGGGCTTCGAAAGGATTTGCGGCTTGATACGCCGCCGACGCCGCAGCCCGCCCGCACCGCGCGGGCTTTCTGACGGCAGCAAGCTTGCCGTTGCGAAGAACCTTCGGATCGAGAGGAAAAATGAAAGCACTCGTCTTCAAGCGCTACGGCAAGCCGGACCAGATCGCGTTGGCCGACATCCCCCGGCCGACGCCCAAGCCGAACGAAATCCTGGTCCAGGTTCACGCCGCCGGCTTGAACCCGATCGACAACATGATTCCGAAAGGGACGTTCAAGCCGATCCTCAAGTTTCAGCTGCCGGCCACGCTCGGCAGCGATCTCGCGGGCGTCGTCGTCGAGGTCGGAAGCCGCGTGACCCGCTTCAAGCCGGGCGACGCCGTCTTTGCCAGCATCTTCGATCTCGGCACCGGCGCTCTCGCCGAATTCGCGATCGTGCCGGAGGATGCCGCCGCGCTCAAGCCGCCAAACCTGGACTTCGTACAGGCGGCCTCGATTCCGATGGTCGGTCTGACATCGTGGCAAGCGCTCAGAGAGCGCATAGGCCTCAAGCCCGGCCAGAAGGTGTTCATCCCCGCGGGCGCCGGCGGGATCGGCACGTTCGCGATCCAGCTCGCGAAATATCTCGGAGCAAAAGTGGGGACGACGACCAGTACCGGCAATATTGATCTGGTGCGCAGCCTCGGCGCCGACGAGGTGATCGATTACAAGACGCAGCAATTCGCAGCGGTGCTGCGGGACTACGACGCGGTGCTGGGCACGCTCAGGGGCGATGCGCTCGAGACATCGCTTCAAATCCTGAAGCGGGGGAGCAGGATTGCTTCGCTGGTCGGGCCGCCGGACGCCGCGTTCGCGCGGGGCCGGGGCATGAACTTCGTCATGGTGTTCCTGTTCGGATGGCTGAGCCGCAAGATCATTCGCCACGCCGGCAAGATCGGCGCCTCATATTCGTTCGTGTTCGTGCATCCCGACGGCAGCCAGCTCGCTGAGATCGGCGAGCTTCTCAAGGCCGAGCGCATCCGACCGGTGATCGACAAGGTATTTCCGTTCGAACAGGCGAAACAGGCGCTGGCCTATCTCGAAAAGGGGCGGGCCAAGGGCAAGGTCGTCGTCCAGATGAGATGATGGCGTTGACGCGCGCTCACGCGCAATCGCCTCAGCCCTCCACCCGCCACAGCCGCCAGCGCTCCGGGACGCCCTTGAGCTGATGCACGCCGTGATCCCTGAAGCGGATCTCGGACTGCGGCGCCAGCAGCTCCTTGACCGCGCTGGAGACCAAGACTTCACCGGCGCGCGCCTTTGCGGCGACGCGGGTGCCGATATGGAAGGCGAGGCCGACCGCCTCGGTGCCGCTCACGGTGTATTCGCCGGCATGCAGGCCGACCCTGACCTCGAGGCCGAGCGTACGCACGGCCTTCTGGATCGCGGCCGCGCAATTGATTCCCGCAGCCGGCGTCTTGAACGTCGCCAGCACGCCGTCGCCGGTCGTCGTGACTTCCTTGCCGCGCGAGCTCTTCAGCTCCTTGCGGACCGCCGCGTAATAATGGCCCATGATTTTGGTCCAGCGGACATCGCCGAGCTTTGCGGCTTTTGCGGTGGAGCCGACGATATCGACGATCAGGATCGTGGCGAGGGCTCGCTTGAGCTCGGTGTTGCCGGCGGCCGGTCGGCGCCGGAGCACGATGGCGCCGGTCAGCGGTTCATAGCGATGGTTGCGGCGCCGCGCGATCGCGGCCTTGGCGTAATCCTGGGCACGCTGCGCGCTGCCGCAGCGAATGGTCTTCTCCTGCGGCAGACGGGTCCAATAGACCTTTCGTCCGTCACCGGCGCCCTGGACCTCCACGGCGCCCCATTTCAGGAGGATCGCCGTGCCCACGCGCCGGACGCACCACGCCTTCGACGTGTAACCCGATACGTTCGACTGATGGATTCCGATTCGGAGGAATTTTGGCATGAACGTGCGGCCGATCGAATGACACGCTTGGATGAAACGCTCGGGCGGCGTCGCCCCAGAGCGTAGTCACACAATCCTGCGTTGGCAACAGGACTCGGAGCCCGCCCGCTGCGTAGCCCCGGGGGCGTCCGTCATCTTCAAAACGCAAAAAGCTCGATCGGATCGCTGAAGCCGCGCACCTCATATTTTCCGACATGCTCCAGCTCGAACTCTCGCTCGACCAGTTCGGCGAAGTCGCGTGACAGCAGCACCTTCTTTCCCAATTGCTTGGTCAAGGCTTCGAGTCGCGAGGCCATGTTGACGGCGGGACCGATCACGGTGAAATCGAGCCGGGTGGACGATCCGATATTGCCGTACATGACGTCGCCGACATGGACGCCGATGCCGTAGTTCAGCGGCGCGCGGCCGGTGCCGTCGTTGCGCGCATTCAACGCAATCATGGCCTGACGGGCTTCGGTCACGGCATGCAGCAGGTTTGCGCAGGCCTTGGGCTCGCTCAGTGGAAAGATGGCGAGCAGGCCGTCACCGATGAATTTCAGGATCTCACCGCCATGTCGCGCGATCGGCTCCGACATCGCGTCGAAATAGTCGTTGAGCAGATCGATGACGTCGTCGCGCGGCCAATTGTCGGAAATCTTGGTGAAGTCGCGCAGATCGCAGATCATGATCGCGGCGCGCACCGTCGTGCCGGTGCCGCGCCGCGTGGCGCCGGCGAGGATGAGCTCGCCGGCGTGGGAGCCGACATAGGTCTCGAGCAGCGTCCGCGCCAGCCGGTTCTTAATGCGAATCTCGCTGACCAGCGCCAGCACCGGCAGTATGTTCTTGAGGGCGGCGACGTGCGCGTCGTCGAAGCCGCCGGGCCGGTTGGTCGCGAAGGTGACGAGATGGCGCTTGCCGAGCGTGTGATAGAGCGGCCAGGCCGCATAGTCGGTGAGGCCCTGCGCGCGCATCTCGCGGTAGAGAGCGTGCTTGCGGCCGAGCGCGGGGTCCTGCTCGAGATTTTCGCGCAACTCGGTCGCGCCATCGAACATTTCGTTGGCGGGACTGCCGATGAACTCGGACCGCTCGCGGACGTCATGGTCGACCCGTGCAATCTCCGCCTCGCGCATGCCGTCGGACCACATGAAGCGGGCCCCCAGCCATTGCGGATGGTGGATCAGCACGTGAAGCGTCGACCGCGCCAGCGGAATGCCGGCCTGCTGAAGCCGGATGCACATCTCGGCAAAGATATTGTCGATGAAGCGCTCGTCGCGCGTTCCGTTGATCAGCCAATCGACGACGCCGTCGGACAGCGTGGCGGATTTCTTCTCTGGCGTGGTCATATCTGCCCGTTCATATCGTGGCCACCCACATCGTGCTTTGGGCGGCGGTCTGCATCAGGGCAGATATCGTGCTCCGGTGCGACGGCGTCAACCTAGCCAGTTGCACGGATTGTACGCATCGCCTGATGGGCGGGAACGCCGTTCAGCCGACGATCTGGATGGAGCCCAGCACGGCCAGCCCCGAGACGAGCGCAAGCATCGACGCCCCCGTCAGTTCGACCTTCAACGTGTTTTCGTGCGAAACCGTAAAATCCGTGCCGTCGAGACGGATGCTGCAGTCGCCGCGCGCCGCATAAATTAGATGCGTGCCGGCGGACAATCGCCGCTCACCGGGCTCCCTGAGCGCTTCGAGCTCAAGCGCGACCGCACCGCGCCGACCCATCAAATTCACGACTTCGACCGGCCCTTCTTCGAGCTCGGTGACGATATCGAGCTCGCCGGTGAAACGCACCGTCGTGAACGGCTCGCGCTCGTCGAATTCCTGGGTGGGCGATTTCAGCACCAGCCCGCGTCCGCCGACCACCATCTGCAAGCGGTCGATGCCGGGCATATGGGAGAACGGCCCGGGCGCCACGATCGGCGTGGCCGCGAAGCGCCACAGCAGGCAGTCCCAATCCTTCACTGGGGAACCAGCGCGATGGGCGTCCGCGATATCGGTGAAGATGCCGCCGCCGTTCTTCCAGGGCGAGCGGGTGTAGTCTTCGGATTTCAGCAGTGTGGTTTTCATGTCTCGAGGTGGTCCGGGAGCGCAAGAGGGCGGGTGTCAGTTGCGTATCATGCAGACATGATCGTAGCCAGCTCGCTTCCGGCAGCACGCCAATCTTGGCGACTACTTCGTCGTCAGTGCCGCGACCGGACGCCACGCGACATCAGGCGTGCTCTCAAGCAACTGCCGGCAGCGGTCGCGCATCAGTTCAGCCGGGCGATCCGGGCCGCGCATATTCAGCACGGCTTCGAAATCGGCGAGTGCGGCCGCAAACCGGCGCGCGCGATAGTTGGCGAGGCCCTGTTCGTAGCGGGCGATCCAATCAAGCGTCTGGCCGCCGTCCTCGCCGGCGAGTCCGACCAATTCGTAAACCGCAAAACCCTCCTCGCGTCCATACACGGCGATGCTGTCGATCTCGCGCGTGACGATGGCGCCGCGTGCGAGACGTTCGGTCGCTTCGCCAATGAGGATTTGCGTGCCGTAGGATTTGTTGGCGCCCTCGAGGCGGCTCGCGACGTTCACGGCATCGCCGATTACGGTATAATTCAGGCGCAGCTCGGAGCCGATATTGCCGACCAGCATGCGGCCGGAGTTGATCCCGATCCGGATCTGGAGCGGCTGGCCGAGATCGTCGGCAAGGCCCGACGCCGCGATGGCCCTGCAACAGCCGAGCGCCGCGCGGCAGCAGCGCAGCGCGTGGTCGGCCTGCGGCTGCGGCGCGCCCCAGAACGCCATGACGGCGTCGCCGATGAACTTGTCGATGGTGCCGCCATGGGCGACGACGGCCTCGGAGGCGAGGTCGAGATAGCGCGACAACAGCGGCACGACACGGTCGCCCAGCCGCTCGGACAGCCCGGTGAAGCCGGCGATGTCGACGAACATCACGCTGAGCTCCTGCATGCTGCCACCTGGCCTAGCCTCGACGCCCTGGCGCAACAGCGAGCGGACCAGATCGGCCGGGATGAATTTGCGAAACGCCGACAGGCCGGCCGCCATCTCGGCGATCGCGCCGGACAGGCTCGCGATCTCCTTCAGCCGCGACGGATGGCGGCGGACCTGCTCCAGCGCGAAGGCTTCGACGTGACGCAGCTCGCCGACGACGCGCGACAGCGGTGCGGCGATGACGGAGCGCGCCAGCATCGCCGAGGCCAGCGCTGCGAGCACGGCGCCGATGGCAAGGCCGAGGATCAGGCGGCGCAATGTCGTCTCGACCGGACCGAGGAACTCGGCCTCGGGGATCACGGTCGCCAACGACCAGCCAGGAAACGGCAGCGGCGTCAGCGCCACCTCGTAAGCCGCGCCAACCGATGTCAGCCGGCTTCGCCAGGCTTCCTTGTGGCCATCTTCGCCCGCCTTCACGAGTGCCATCCGCGCCAGCGGTAGCAGCGTCGTATCGCTCTTCGCGGCGTGCAGCTCGTCGGCATCCTTGTCAGGTGCCGCGATCAGCTCGCCGCTGCCGTCAATAATGAAAGCCGTTCCGGTGCGGCCGACCTCGAGCTGCGACAGGAAGCGCGCGAGCCTTGTGTACTCGATGACGATGGCGAGGACGCCCTGCCGCTCCTGGTAGACGTCGATCGGACCGGCAAAGGCAATCGACGGCCGCTCGCCGGTCGGATGGTCCATGACCTTGAACCACTCCGGCTCCCCGGCCGCCAGCCCGGTCTTGAACCAGGCGCGATCGGCGACCCGAAAATCGGTCGGCTCGAAACGGCGATTGGCGAATTCGATGTCGCCGGGCACCACCTCGTATTCGTCGATGCGGCGCTGGCCGGCATGATCAGTCAGCGAGATCTCCATCATTTCGAGGCGGCGGTCGCCGAGCTTGTGCGCGGCGAAGAAGGAGCCGTCGGGCCAGCCAAAGGCGACCCAGGAGATCGTCGCCTGCGATTGTAGTTGCGACAAGAACACGAATTCGCGCTTGTCGGCGTCGCGGGTGTCGAGCACGTTCTGCAGGAACAGGGTGCGGATCGCGGTGTGGGCGGCACGCGCCTCGTCCACGATCGCGGCGACCTCCTTGCGGACAGCGGCCACGATCTGTTCGTTGATGGTCGATGCGAGCTGCCGGCTCGCCGCCTCCGCCGTGCGCCACCACAACAGGCTGGAGAGGGCGGCGGTCAAAAGGATCGCGGTCAGGACCAGCGCCGAGACGGCGAGCCGAATGCTGACCGTCAGCTTCGCGATCGCGCGCAGGTGCCGTCCGGGATCAACATTCATCGCTGTTTCCGTTCTCCGGCAAAGCGGCGACTGGCCACCTCCTGTTACCGCTCTACGCAGCGCGTATGCATTCGTTACCCGTGGCAGCCACCGCGCCCCGCCGCCAATGCTCTCCGGCTAAGGTCTCGATAGAGACTAGGCATTGGATTGACCGGCCAGTCACCGCTAATCCGATCCAAGCGCACAGCCCGTGCGCCCATCTAACCGCCTCACAAACTCGTGACCTACTTGATTGGTAACGCGAGCCGGGTGCGAGGCGAACCGAACAAGGCGCTGTTCGCCTGCCAGGCGATGCCATCTCGAACAGGAGAAACTTCAATGTCTGCCAAACTTGCCGTGACCACGCTCGTTCTCGCCGGCGCCATGTCGACCGCACTGGCGACCCTGGCCACTGCCGCTCCGCTGACCAAGGCCGAGGGCGACGCGGCCGTCGCGGCCAAAAAGGAAAAATGCTTCGGCGTCGCGCTGAAGGGCCAGAACGATTGCGCCGCCGGACCGGGCACGACCTGCCAGGGCACCTCGACCGCCGACTTCCAGGGCAATGCCTGGAAATTCGTCCAGGGCGGCACCTGCACCAGCATCGAGCTGCCGGGCGGCAAGAAGGGCTCGCTCAAGCCGGTCTGACGCGCTGGCTCGCGACCACCACAACACGGAAGAGCGGAGAGAAACCATGACGACGGCAATCGCGCCTGACATGTCTGCGGTGCCCCTCCGCTATTCCGCCCCCATCGGCGACGTCGCCGGGACGAGCTTCAAGCCTGAACATCTTCAGGCGATCCTGGGCGCGAAACCACAGCGCGGCTTCTTCGAGGTCCACGCCGAGAACTATATGGGCGCAGGCGGACCGCCGCATCGCGCGTTGGAAGCCATCCGCCGCGACCATCCGCTGTCGCTGCACGGCGTGTGCATGTCGATCGGCGGACCGCAGCCGCTCGACAAGGCGCATCTGGCCCGTTTTCGCGAACTGGTGGCGCGTTACCAGCCCGCGCTGGTATCCGAGCATCTCGCCTGGTCGACGCATGAGACCAGCTTCTTCAACGATCTGTTGCCGCTGCCTTACACCGCAGCCACGCTCCGAAACGTCTGCGATCACATCGATCAGGTGCAGGACGCGATCCGCCGCCCGCTGCTGCTGGAAAACCCGTCGACCTATATCGCCTTCCGCGAATCGTCGATGAGTGAGACGGATTTCATCCGCGCCGTTGCCGAACGGACCGGTTGCGGGCTGCTGCTCGATATCAACAATGTATTCGTATCCGCGACCAATCACGGATTCTCCGCGCTCGACTACCTCGCGGATTTTCCGCTGTCCCGCGTCGGGGAGATCCATCTCGCCGGCCATGCCGAGCAGACCGACGACGAAGGCGATCTGCTGCTGATCGACAGCCATGACGGCCCGGTCGCGGACGCCGTGTGGAAGCTGTACGGGATCGTCGTCCAGCGCCGCGGTGGCGTGCCGACGCTCATCGAGTGGGACAGCAACATCCCGGATTGGCCGGTCCTGCAGGCGGAAGCCGCCGCCGCGCAGGCTATCCTCGATCGTTGCCGCACGGTCGGATTGACGGGAGATCGTCATGCCGCCTGAGCCTGACCTTTGCTTTGCCGCAGCCTTTGCACCGGCGCTGCTCGACCCGGCGCGCCCCGCGCCTGAGATCGTGGCTGGTCCGAACGGCAAGGCACCCGGCAAGCGCTACGATATCTACCGCAACAACGTCACGTTCAGCCTGATCGACGCGCTCGCTGCGATCTATCCGGCGGTGCAGCGCATCACCGGCACCGACTTCTTCCGCGCCATGGCGCGCTTCCATGTTCGCCAGACGCCCCCGATCTCACCGCTGCTGTTCGACTATGGCCGCGACTTCCCGGCCTTCATCGCGCAATATGAACATGCGCAGATGATGCCATGGCTCGCAGATGTCGCCCGCATCGAGCGGGCCTGGCTCGATGCCTATCACGCCGCCGACGCGGCACCGCTATCGCCGGCGCAGCTTGAAGCGGTTGCGCCGGAGCGGCTCGGCGATCTCGTTCTCATACCGCACCCGGCGGCGGGAATCGTGCGGTCGCAATTCGCGGCGGTGACGATATTCGCCGCCAACCGCGATACGTCGCCGGTCGGGCGCATCGACGCTGCGACACCGGAGGACGCGTTGGTCACGCGCGGCGAATTCGATGTCGTGGTCCGGCACCTGCCGCCCGGCGGAGCAGCATTCGCGAGCAGCCTGATGTCGGGTCGGCCGCTCGGCGAGGCCGCCGCACGCGCGCTGGACGCGGCGGCCGAGTTCGACCTTGCTTCGAACATCACCGGCCTGATCGAGGCGGGCGCCTTCACCTCAATCGCTTTCGGAGACGTCTGATGATCACGGATCAACGCATGCAGGCGGGTGGCGGCCTGCCCTCGCTCGGGCTCCTCGTCGACAAGGCCAATCATCTGGTGCAGGCCATCGCCTCGCCGTCGGTCGTTCAGCTCGTGCTGCGCGTCGCGCTGGCGGTGCCGTTCTGGCGTTCCGGCATGCTCAAATGGGCAGGCTTCCTCAGGCTCAACGACACCGCGGTGACGTTGTTCAGCGACGAGTTCATGCTGCATCTGCCCGGCGGGCCCTATCACTATCCGGCGCCGACGGTCATGGCGTTCCTCTCCGGATGCGGAGAGATCATGTTCCCGATCCTCCTCCTGCTCGGCTTCGGCACGCGGTTTGCGGCGCTCGGACTGCTGTTCATGACCGTCATCGTCGAGCTGACCGTGCCTGACGGCTGGCCGATCCACATTACCTGGGCGGCGATGGCGCTCGGCATCATGGCCTACGGGCCCGGACGCGTCTCGCTGGACCACCTGATCTGCCAAGCGCGCGGCCCCCGGCCATAGGCGCGAGCCGCCCTCTCACATCCCGCTCAGACCGCTATCGACCGCGAGCGTCTGCGCGGTGACGTAAACGCTCTCGTCCGAGAGGAAGAACAGCACAGCATAGGCGATTTCCCAGGCGGTGGCCTGGCGGCCGAACGGGACGTGGCCCTTGCCGCGCGAGGGGCGGCCGGCGCCGGCCTCGCGGCCGTTGGGCGTGTCGACGAGGCCGGGATAGACCAGGTTGGCGCGGATGCCGCGGCGCGATCCGAGATGGGCGATGTTGCGCATGAGGCCGCCGAGCGCGGCTTTCGAGGAATCATACACCGCCATCTGCGAGCCGGCCTTCAGCGCGGCGATCGAGGAGATGAAGACGATCGATCCGCCGTTGTCGAACTTCGGCAGGCCCGCACGGCAGCACAGCATGGGACCGCGAACGTTGACGTCGTAGACCGCATTCCACTCCTCCGGGCTGACGGCGTCGAGCCCGACCTTGCCGAAGGTGCCGATGTTGAGGACCATGCCGTCGAGCCCGCCCACGGCGCGATGCGCCTCGTCGATCATGCGCAGGACGTCGGCCTCCGAGGTGACGTCAGCGGCAATCGCAAAGGCTTCGCCGCCTTCGTCGGCGATGCGCTTGACGGTGTGCTCGGCCGAGGTTCGGTTTAGGTCAGCGACCGCAACCTTGGCGCCCTCACGCGCGCACAGAATGCTCATGGCGCGGCCGTTGCCGATCGGATCGGTGGCGGCGTCGAACACACGCTGGCCACCGCCGACGATCAGGATGCGACGCCCCTTAAGGCGCCCCCTGCCCGGCGCTTCGCCCAGCGATTCCGCGCTCGGCGGGCGGACATAGCGCTCCGGCCTGGTGTCGGGATTTTCGGACACGCGAGCCGCCTATTTCTTGCCGCCGTCATACACCTTCATGCCGGCTGCCGGATCGAGATCGGTCTCGGTCGCCTCGGTGACACGCGCCATCATCATGTAGAAGCCGAGCGCGACGATGGATTCGACGATCTCCTGGTCGCTGAAATGCTCGCGCATGGCGGCGAAGATCGCCTCGGGAACGCGAACGTTCTCGACCACTTCCCGGCCGAATTTCAGCAGCGCGCGCTCGGCCCCGCTCAAGCCGGCGGCATCGTAGTCGGTGCGCTCGACCGCATCGATCTGGGCTTGCGTGCAGCCGACCCCGAGCGCGATCGGCACGTGCTGGCGCCATTCATAGGCGCCGCCTTCGAGCTGCGCGGCCTGCAGGATCAACAGCTCGCGGTTGACGGCACTGAGCTTCTGCTTGTGCAGGATCGAATTGCCGAGCCGCATCGCCGGGATCATGTTGGCCTCGGCATGGGCCATCATGCGGAAAATATTCAGCTTGACCGGCATGCGGTCGAACGAGGCGCGGATGTCGCCGCTGGTCGTCTCCGGATCAATCAGGGGCAGCCTTGCCACGATTCTCTCCCTTGGCTTTTCGTTTCTTGTTGTCCCGCGTCCCGCCATCCGCCGCGATCAGCGACAGGAAGAAGGCGAGATAGCGATCGATCGCCTCGATCACCTTTGGCCGCGGCGACGGTGCCGCGCCCATCACGTAATGCTCGAGACGAATGTAGATCAGCCCGGCTGCGAACAGCCGCGCGGTCTCGCGCGGGTCCGGCGTCGAGACCAGACCGGCGAGCGCAAAGCCGCGGAAGTAATCCGTCATCATACTCTGCTCGCGCGCGTAGAAATGATCGGCGAATTTGGCGCGGATGCCGGGCACGCGATTGCGCTCGGCGGTGATGACTTTCTGGAACTGGTGCTCGCGCGGATCGGACCATTGCTCGACGAGGTCCAATGCAAACTGCCGGCAGAACGCGGCGGGCTGGCGCGCGAGCTGTTTGTAGCGCGGCTCTTCCAGCCGGCTCGCCGAGCTGGCCGGACCGTGCTCGCTGACGATCGCCTCGAGGATCGCGGCCTTGCCGGCGAAGTGATTGTAGAGGCTGCTCTCGCGGATGCCGACGCGACGCGCGAGCTCGCGCATCGAGGCGCCGCCATAGCCGCTCTGCGCAAACAGATGGAGCGCCTCGGCGAGGATGCGCGCGCGGGTCGTAGGCGCAGCCGCTTCCGCCGCGCTGGTGGTGTGGACAGCCATGCGGCTTGACTAACGAACGATCGTTCGTTAGTCAACCCATCGGCACGATCGCTCGTTCGGTCTTGCGCTTCAACTCCGCTCTCAAAAGAAGCGGAGAGCAATCTGGGAGACTTGGTCATGGCGCGCTTCGTCCATTTTCGTCTGCTGCGCGCTGCAACATTGTCATTGGTCGTAGCGTCCTCGGCAATGCTGCCTGCGCGCGCCGAGGACCCAGCCGCCTATCCCACGCACAAGATCAGGATGCTGCTGCCTTATGCGGCCGGTGGCGGCGGCGACGTGATCGGGCGGCTGCTCGGCGACAGGATGGGCAAGACGCTCGGACAGAGCGTCTATATCGAGAACCACACCGGGGCTGCCGGCACGCTCGGCACGCAGATGGTCGCGGCATCGGCGAATGACGGCTACACCATCACCGTCGGCGGCATGACCACGCATGTGCTGGCGCCGGCGATCTATCCGAAACTGCCTTACGATTCGATCAAGGATTTCACCACGATCGGGCGCATCGGCACGTCCTCGATCATGCTGGTGGCGACCAAGGATTTTGCCGCCAACGACATCAAGGGCCTGATTGCGCTGAGCAAGAAGGGCGAACCGATCCAGTACGGAAGCTGGGGCGTGGGCTCGACCGGACAATTCTGCGCGGAAATCCTGATGCAACAGACCGGAATCAAGATGGACCACGTGCCGTTCAATGGCATCGCCAAATTGGCCGGCGATCTGCTCGGCGGCCATATCTCGCTGGCGACACTCGACATGGCGACCGCGACGCCGCTGGTGAAGGACGGCTCGATCAAGGCGCTGGCCGCCTGCGGCGAGCGTTCGCCGAGCCTGCCGGATGTCGCCAGCTACAAGGAACAGGGCGTGCCGTTCGATCGCAGCCTGTCCTGGGCGATGTATGCGCCTGCGGGCCTCGCCGAGCCGATCGCGCAGAAATTGTCGGCGGCGCTGAAGGAGGCGCTCGGCGATACGACCGTGAAGGAGAAGCTTCTGGGGCTCGGCATCACGCCGCAATTCGTGCCCGGCGACGAGCAGCGCGACATCAACGCCCGCGACATCGCGGCCTGGAAGCAGGTTGCCAAGGACGCGGGCATTGAAGTGAAGTGAGCCAAGTAACGAGGAGGACGCTGGCATGAGCCGCATCTTCGGCGCGGTGCGCCAGAACGGATATGTGGTGCGGGACATCCACGCCGCGATGAAGCACTGGATCGAGGTGATGGGCGTCGGTCCCTGGTACTACATGGACCGCGTCAAGACCGACTGGTTTCGCCATCGCGGCGAAAACTCTGCCGTCGAGATGAGCATCGCGCTGGCCAATTCCGGCGATCTCCAGATCGAGCTGATCCAGCAGCGCAACGACGCGCCCTCGCTGTACAGGGAATTCCTCGAGTCCGGCCACGAAGGCCTCCAGCACATGTCCTACTGGAGCCACGACTACCAGGCGCTCTATGACAGGGCGCTCGGGCTCGGCTACAGGATCGGCCATGAGGGCCAGATCGGCGGCGACAGGGGGCGCTTTGCCTATTTCGACACCCATGCCCATCCGGGCACCGTGATCGAGATCTCCGACATCAGCGGCACCAAGGGGCCGTTCTTCGAGAAGGTCCGGCAGGCGGCTTTGATCTGGGACGGTACGCGGCCGATCCGGGAGGTCGGCGGGAGCCGATGACGCCGGCGGCCCGGCAAAGGCGATGCAGCAACCGGCCGGGCTCACCGTGCTGCTGGCGCGGTAGACGGCAATCCATGGTAACGTGAGCTTCGTGTCCGAACCTTCAGCGAGGCAAGCATGTCCAACACTGACAAGGTTTTCGCCGGCTCGATCCCGAAACTCTACGACGACTATCTGGTGCCGCTGATCTTCGCCGTTTACGCCGAGGACATCGCAAGACGTGTCGCGGCCCGCTCGCCCTCCGTGCTGCTCGAGATCGCGGCGGGCACCGGCGCCGTGACGCGCGCTGTCGCGGCGGCGCTGCCGCGCGGCGTCCGTTATGTCGCGACCGACCTCAACGAGCCCATGCTCGCTGTCGCGGCGCAGCGTCAGGCAGACGACGATCGCATCTCGTGGCGCCAGGCCGACGGATCGGCCCTGCCCTTCGACGATGCCGAATTCGACGTGGTCTGCTGCCAGTTCGGCGCCATGTTCTTTCCGGACCGCGTCAAGGCCTACGGGGAAGTGAAGCGCGTTCTGAAGGGCGACGGCACGTTCGTGTTCAACGTCTGGGATCGCATCGAGGACAATGTGTTGACGCACGAAGCAACGGTCGCGCTCGAAAAGCTGTTTCCCGACGACCCGCCCCGTTTCATGGCCCGGACGCCGCACGGCTATCACGACAAGGCCGCCATCAGAACCGACCTCGAACGCGCAGGCTTCCGTGACATATCGATCGAAACGCGAGCTGAAATAAGCCGCGCGCCGTCGCCCGAGCACGTGGCGATCGCGCTCTGCCAGGGCACGCCGCTGCGCAGCGAGATCGAGGCACGCGATGCCAGCAAGCTTCAGGCCGCGACCGACATCGTTGCCGAGGCGATCCGAATGCGCCATGGGGCCGGGCCGATTGAAGGCAAGATCCAGGCTATCGTGATCGAGGCGCGGTAGTGACGGGCTTCGATCTGTCCGCCTCCTACCAGAAGCCCCGCTGCATCGGCTGTGCCGGCTGGTAATATTGATACTGGCCGCGCCGGCGCGGATTGACGGGCTGCGGATTCGGATCGCGCTGGAAGAAGAAGCCGAAACCGTTGCCGCCATTGTCCCAGCCGTCGTCGCTCGCCATCGCCATCGGAGGCGCGGTCGGCTTGCGCGTGATGAAACCGCCCTGGGGCTGGTTGCTCAGCACCGCGACGAACTCGGTGCGGTAGTTGGTCTCGCTGCTCAGCGGCTCGTCCGAGATGATGATTGAGGACCGCGGCAACGCGGTCGGCGCGATGCGGTCGAGCACCTCCTGCGGGATGGTGATGCGATCGAGCGCGTTCCTGGCGTTGTCGCCGTCTTCGATCGTGACCACGCTCCAGCGCAGGCCCATATCGTTCTTCGCCATCGCCGTGAAGATATGCGTGCCGAGCGGCTGGTCGGGATTGCGGATCGTGACGGGAACCTCGATGCTGGTGTCGAACACCTCGCCGCCGCCGTCCGGTGCCGGCTTGTGCGTGTTCCGCCGCACATAGAGCTTCTGCGTCGCGCGGCTGATGTAGACCGAGACCGGCTCGAGCGCGAGCTTTGCGTCGGTCGCGGCCTTCACGGCGTCGGCCTTCCTGGCCGCTGCCGCCTTGGCCGCCTCTTTCGTGGCCGCGACCGCATCGCGCTTCGGCTGTGCGGCGATCTTGGCAGCATCGAGCTGCGTCGTCGCGTCGGCAGCCCTGGTGGCGGCCTTCTGCTTCAGCTCCTCGGCCTTGGCCCGAGCCTGATCGGTCTTGGCGGCCGCGAGCTGCTTGTCGGCAAAGGCGAACTCGGCGTCAGCGCGGGTCTTCTGCTGTTCCAGCTTGCGCAGCGAGGCCGGCAGCGATGCCGCCTCTTTCGCGGCCAAGGTCGCAGCCTTCTTGGCCTCGTCGGCCGCCCTTGTGGCCTCCTCGGCCTCGCCGGAGAGCTTGCCGATCTGGCCCGGCGCCGCCGCAATGGCTTCCCGCTTCGGCATGAACAATGCGGGATGAACGATGTCGATCGGAGCTGCGTCGTTCGGCGAGATGATCACCCGCATCCCGATGTTGGTCTTGTCGAACAGGCCCTCCGCGAAGCCGAACGGCATCCGTACGCAGCCATGCGAAGCGGCATAGCCGGGCAGCGGCCCGCCATGCAGCGCGATGCCGTTCCAGGTGATGCGCTGCATGTTCGGCATCCAGGCATCGTCATACATGGTCGAGTGGTGGTCCTTGTCCTTCTCGACGATGGCGAAGACGCCGGCCGGCGTCTCGCGTCCCGTGGTGCCGGTGGACACCGGCGCGCGAAAAATCCAGCCCTCGGCGTCGTAGAAGGTGACCTGCTGGCTCTTGATCGAGACGATTGCCATGATCGGTTCGCCGGCCTCGCGCGGCGCCACCGCCTCGGCCGGCTGACGCGCCTGCTTGGCCGCATTGGCCGGGGCCACGGCCACAGCCGCAAAGACGAGCATCGCCGCCAAGGTCACAATTCCGGGAGGCCCCCAACGCCGCATCGCCACGGTAGATTGCGCCGTTGTCATCAGGTTTCTCATGCCATCCTCGGTCGAAATGCCAGTCCGCCGGTCATTGATCAGATTGCGATCTTTGAATTAAGAAATTGCAGCCGCCTTACGTTCCGTCTGTGGCGACATTCGGCACGTTCCGGCGATAAACCTCATATACGACGGTTGGCGCAGGCGGAAGGGCGGCGTGCGGCCGAAGCTGGCGGTCTATCGCTGCGGCAGAATGTCCGGGGGGCGGACGCTGAACGCCCGTCGCCTTCGGATCGACGGCTCGCACAGAACCCAGCTACCGCACGCGCGGATTAACGGCAGTCGGCAGCCGCGCGGGGGCGGCGTAAGCTGCCTTGCCAAACAAGGCGGCCTCTCCAAAAGAGACCAGCCGCTGCCGCTCCTCGTCCCACAAGGTCAGCCGCACGGTCCGCAAACTCTGGAGCAGCGTAATCCGCCCGACACCAGCGAACTGTGGATGGTCGCGCAACACGTCCTGCAAGCGATAGTAGGGAATTCGACTGGACAAATGATGGATGTGGTGGACGCCAATATTTGCCGTGAACCATCGCAAGACAGCCGGCAGTTGGTAGTGAGAGCTGCCGTGCAGCGCGGCGTCGTGAAAATTCCAGGTTTCGTCGTGGGCCCAGTGCGTGTGCTCGAACTGATGCTGGACGTAGAACAGCCACACACCGATCGACGCTGCCAGGACCACGATCGGCAGATGCACAAGCAGGAACGGCCCATAGCCGACCAGCTGGATCATCGTGACGGCGAGAATCGCGAGGGCGGTGTTCGTGCCCATCGTGCTCAGCCAGGGTTTCCAGCCGCGACGCATCATCCCGACCGGCAACCGGTGCTTCAAGATGAACAAATAACTGGGACCGACGCCAAACATCACGAGGGGATGGCGATACAGACGGTATAGCGTCCGACGCCATCGCGACCGCCCGAGAAATTCGCGCGTGGTCAACGTGTCGATGTCGCCTAAGCCCCTTTGATCGAGATTGCCGGAGTTCGCATGATGGCCTGCATGGTTGCGCCGCCAGTAGCCGTATGGCGTCAGTGTCATCACGCCGAGGGCACGGCCGACCCAATCGTTCGCAAGGCGGCCGCGGAAGAAAGAGCCGTGTCCGCAATCATGTTGGATCATGAAGAGGCGGACCAGCAAACCCGCGGCGGGCACCTCCAGCAGGAGGGCAAACCAATAGCCCTGGTCAAGAGCGGCCCAAATCAGAGCCCAGATGACGACGAACGGTATCGCCGTAATCGCCAGTTCGAGGACACCCCGCGCATTGTCGGGCTCGCGATAGCGGGCGAGCAACTGCGCCGATGCGCGGATTTCCGGTATTCCTTGGCTCATATCTGCTCTGCTCCCGACATGCCGCCCAAGAAGCACGGTTATGGCCACCGACGCAACAAAATCGCCCTACGCCTGGACCCGGGCGGCTGTGCGCTCCGGCCGGAACCGAGCCATCGCCAAGCCAGGCGGCGCTTTCAGAGCTTCAGACGAAGAGGCCGAGTCTCGTCAGAGACCGCGGCTAAACGCCCAGCGCCTTGCGATTGAAGGTTCGCAGGAAACGCAGCGACAGCGTCCGGACATTTGCGACGTTCAGCAACCACCCGGCGGCGACATAAGCGAGGCCGCCCGCAAGGCTCACGACCATGAGCGCAACGAGGCCGATGCCATTGACCTGGGATCGTGCAACGAGAATCGCAGCCGCCATCGCCGCGGCGGAGACGGCAACGCCGGCGAGGCGGTGGAGGTCGAAAGGCACCGGATGGGCGCGATGCATCAGGACGACGGCAACGAGGAAGCCGATCGCTTCGGTCGCAAGCGTCGCCAGCGCCGCGCCGTAGAGGCCATGGCCGGCCACCAGCACGAACATCAACGCCACGCTGACGACCAGCGTCAGGAACGACTGCGCCGCCAGCATGAACGGCCGCTCGGCAAGCTGGAAGCTGATCTGCACGTAGAATTGATTGGCGATACCGAACAAGCGCGCGAGCACCAGGGTCGGCAGCAATGCCGACACCCCGGCGCGGAAGTCGACGCCGACGAGCGTGCCGGCAACCTGGTCGGCTGCGAGCGCGAGCCAGACGGCGACGGGCGCGACCACGACGAGCAGAAGTTCGAGGCTCTCGGTCAGCCGCTCCCGCGTCGTCTCGTTGTTTTTCTCCGACAATGACCGGAACACCAGCGGCACGGTTGCCGCGGCGACGCTGGAGGCGATCATGACCATGAACTGTCGCGGCAGATCGGCGGCGACGCCAAAGATGCCGGCGGCGTCCTTGCCGAGCAAATAAGCCACGATGAGGCGGTCGCAGGCCGAGTAGACCGCGACGGACAATCCGGCCAGCGTCAGCGGCAGGCCGTAGCGCGCGAGCTGCACGAACTGGCTGCGCTGAAAGCGCGCGATCCTGGTGCGGTCACCGACGAGGTTCAGGATGATCCCGGCGAGCGAACCCAGGCCGAATGCGGCAAGCAGTCCCAGTCCACCCCAGCCGAGCCAGATGCCGAGCAGGCCGAAACCGACGCTGGATACGCTGCGCACGATCGAGATCGCCGCGAATCTGTAAGGGCGCAGTTTTGCGCGCTCGAACTCCTGGCCGACATCGACGGCATTCGCCATGATCGCGACGAACATGCTGGCAAGCAACAGCCCGACGCTGAGATCGCTGCGGAACAGGAAGACCAGCGGCGTGGTGGCGCAGAGGACGGCAACGGTGAGCGCGAAGGCGACCATCGCCGTGCCGCGAAAATCCACCTCGGCCGACATCGCCTGATAGCGCGACACCGAGAGCTTGATCCAGGCGAAGAAGATCGCGCCCAGAATGCCCGCCAGGCTGATGCCGACAACATAGACGCCGTACTCCGCCGGCGTCAGCAGCCGGGTGTAGGCCGTGACGGCGAAGAAGCCCACCGCCGCAGGCAGGATGTAGGCGACGAGATAAATCGAGAAGTGGCGGTTCAGCATGCGAGCACGGGACCGGCAACGTTGTTGCGAGTGTGACGGCCGTTCATCAATTGGACCATGGCGGGGCGAACGAATTGCGCCGCAGCATCTCTCAAGAATGTCACATAAGTCTGGAGATCGGGCGGCGAATGCGGCTTTGAGGCCGCTTTCGCGGGTTAGCGTTAAATTTGCCCTTCCCTGGTGGGAGCACGACCACTGGAAAGGAACCGAGATTCGCAGATAGCAAAGTTAACCCAACGAGGGGAAACCCCGGCGTTGCAAGGCGCCGCTTGGTACGATGGCGCGTTGGCTCGACAAGGAACGCCGTGACCAGGCTCGACAGACGCGAATTTCTCCTCGGCAGCGCCGCAGCACTCGCGGCAGCCGCATCGGCGTCCGCAGCGCCGGCGTCGAAACTGGCGCAGCGCCGTCCGGGTTTCGGTGCCGCGGCCACGCTCTGGGATCTGCAAGCCGATCCCAGGCTCGGCGAAGCCATCAGCACCTATTGCACGCAGGTGGTTCCGGTGCTCGAGCTGAAATGGCCGATGCTGCGTCCGGACGCGCACACCTTTGCCTTCGAACGTGCCGACGCGATCCTGGATTTCGCGCGGCAGAACGACCTGACGATGCGCGGCCACGCGCTCGCTTGGTATCACGACATTCCGGACTGGACCAAGCAGATTATGGATGCCAAGGGCGTCGAGCGCGCCTATCTCGACCACATCGGCACCGTCGTCTCCTATTACAAGGACAAGCTGACGTCGTGGGACGTCGTCAACGAGCCGATTCCGGACAATCCACGCAGTCCAAGAGACCGGCGCGATTCGTTCTGGACGCAGCACCTGGGCAATCGCTGGATTCCGCTGGCGTTCCGCACGGCGGCCGCGGCCGACCCCTTCGTCAAGCTCGCGATCAACGAATACGACATCGAGTCGGCAAAGGACACGTTCATTGCGAAGCGCGCGGCCTACCGCAATCTCATCATGGACCTGCTCGACCAGGGCGTGCCGTTGCATGCCGTGGGACTGCAATCGCATCTGCATGCCGAACTCGAGATCGACACCCATGGGCTCGCCGAGTTCGTCACCGAGCTGCGCGCCTGGGGGCTCGAGGTGTACGTCACCGAACTCGATGTCGACGACCAGAAGCTGACGGGGACGCCGGCGGAGCGCGATGCCATCGTCGCCAAGCGCGTCGACGATCTCCTGACCGCGATCTCGACCAGCGGACCAGTGCGCTCGATCCTGACCTGGGGCCTCTCGGACCGCTACAGCTGGATCAACGGCACCTTTGCGCGGGCGGACAAGCAGCCGAACCGTCCCTTGCCGCTCGACGGCGAGTTCAAGCCGAAGCCGTTCATGAACGTGATCAGTAAGTTCACGAAGGACGCGTGAAGGCGCCGGGTCTCAGCGCGTCTTCGGAGCCTCGAACTGAACCTCGTCCCCCATGTCCTCCGGAGACAGGCTCGGACTGCGACGGTCGCGCGAGCTGAGGCGGAACACGTCGCGGATGTCGTCGATCGAGGTCGACGAATAGGACTGGATGCACAGCGCCACCTGGTCGGGCGAAGCGGCGCGCATCATCGATTCGATAGCCGGGCGGTCGAGGCGGGTGTCATCCCAATGCGAGACCGCGATGCTGTCCTCGGTGATCCGATGGGTGGCCAGATGCGCGGGCGCGTTCGCGACGAAATGGCCGTACATGAGATATTCCGAGAACTTCTTCTTCCGGCACAGTGCCAGAACCCAGTTCAATCCCGTCGCCGACTTGATCGCGTCGGTCATCGCACGCGCGGTGTCCTTGTCCCAGACCAGCGCGTTGCCGACATAGTCGTCGGCGGGGAAGGACCGGTCCTTGATGCCAAGGAGCTGATCGACGGTGCGGAGCCACAGGACATGCAAGGGGTGGGCGGCGTCGATCCCGTTGCGCGTGACGAACAGCGGCGTCTTCTCGGCGCCGGCATACTGGCCGACGTCGAATTCGCGGAAGAACAGATTGTCCGAATCCAGGATGCAGACGCGCTGTTCGGGCACGTTGAGGACGCCGGCGATCTTGAGGATCTGCTGGATATGCCAGCCATGAACGGGCGACGACAGCAGCGACAGCCAGACGCGCCGTTTGCTGATGAATTGGAGGGCCGGCGGCAGCGCCCACAGCCATTTCGGCAAATAGCGGGAGGCCGGAACGATGACGCGCTTGTCGGAAGCGAACCGCGCGAACAGCGGCAGATCCTCATCGTTAACGAGAACATAATGCCGCGTGTAGCCCGTCAACCAGGTGTCGATGCTCTCGCTGAGCAGCGAAAAGCGCTCGATATCCTTGGCGTAGCTGGCGGTCAGCAGGGCAACGGAATGCATGGCGCGCGCTCGTATGGCGATCAGGCCGCAGTCATAGCGGCGCCGAGACGCGTTGGATACTTACATTCGCAATCAAGGTAAAATGAAACGAAGCATTAGCCATCCGACGGCAGCCCCTGCTCGATGCAGCGAAAGCGCTCGGCGGCCATTCGCTGCTGGCGGGCCAGGCGATGGCGCGCGTCGCTCGGGCGCTCGGCGTGTCGCTGCCGATCAAGACCATCTTCGAGGCACCGACGATCGACGAGATTGCCCGACGGGTCGACGAGGCCGTCGCGGCAAAGCCACACAAGCCGGCCGCAAGTCTAGCGAGGCTGGCTGGAGCGAGCCTGATCGAAAGCAGCCCTCCCACGCTTTCGATCGCGCAGGAGCAGATGCTGCGGATCGAGCAGAATCTTCAGGGACTGCCGCTGTTCAACCTGCGTTTCGCCTTCCGTCTCCAGGGGCCGCTCAATCTGGCTGCCCTGGCGCAGGCGATCGACGACATCGTGCGCCGGCACAAATCGCTGCGGACCCATTTCGGCTGGAGCGGCGGGGAGCCCGTCAGCCGCGTCGCCGCGCCCGGCGCCCTCGGCCGTATCCTGCCCGTCGAGACGATCGGCGACGGTCAGCCCCACAACAACAAGCGGCGCACGGCGCTGGAGCTCCGCAAGATCAATCTCCTGATCGAACAGGAGACCTATGTCCCGATCGACACCACCCGCGCGCCGCTGCTGCGCGCCCGGCTGTTGCGACTCCACGATTGCGATCACGTGTTGCTGCTGACGCCGCACCACGCCGTCGTCGATGGCTGGTCGATCGGCGTGCTGTTCGAGCAGGAAAGGGGGCGATCCAGCCTCGCTGCTCCAGGTCTACTTCACCCTGCAAAATCCGCTGCGCCAGCCGCTCGATCTTGCCTGACCTCACGACAGGATCGATCGGCAACGTCGCCCGCGAAGGCCAGCCGGTGCTGCCGATCGACCAGACCTGGCTGTGCTGATGCTCAAGGAGCGGCCGACGGGAATCACCGGTTCATGCAATTACAAGAGCGAGCTGCTCGACGGCGCTGCCGTCGGCCAGTGGATGGAGGATCTCGTCGCGGCGCCACTCGGCCGATTGCTCAATCGCAGGGCGGCATGACCGGCCGCAGAGCACGTGCGAATACGGGGTCACTCGTCAAAGCTGTGAATGACCAAGTTGCATCTTGATTCTTTGGCGCCATCGCGCAAGATTATTCTCGCGTTTTGATTTGGACGAATATTTCAACCGGGGAGTTCGTTATGGGTTTCATCAAATTTACCAAGGGCACCTCGTTGAGCGACAAGGACCGCAAGGCCCTGCAGTAGTTGCTCGCCGCCGAGAAGAAGAAGCTGCAGTCCGCGCTGAAGGACGTCGACGCCAGCATTTCGATGTTGGGCGGCTCCAAGAAGTCCAAGAAGAAGAAGACGTAAGACTCGTCGGCCGGGACGCTGTACGAATCTTCAGGCTTCAGTTTTCGGGCTTCAGTTTTCAGATTTGGCCGCTCGCGTGTCGAGTTGGGGTCTCGCACAAGCTTGCGCCCGTAAACCGGCCAGCAATCGACAAGGATTCGCCCGAGTGGACTGCTAGAAGCGGTCCGCTTAGTGGATTCTTTCTCAGTTGATTCTTCCGTCATGGCAGGGGATTTGGCCCCGGCCTGACGCCATGGGCCCAATTGATGGCAGACGACAGAATTGAACTGTTTGTCGGACTGATCGAGACTTTTGACGCGCCGGATGCGGTTGATACCTGCCGGCGCCTGCTTTCGGTCGACGAACGGGTACGTGCCGACCGCTTCGTGTTCGAGCGGCACCAGCGACAGTATATTTTCGCGCACGCGATGTTGCGCCTTGCGCTCTCGCACGTCGCACCTGAGGTCGCACCGACCGACTGGTCATTTGCGCCCGGGCGTTACGGGCGGCCGTTTGTCGTATCGCCCAAGACCTCGAGCGCGCTGCATTTCAGCCTGTCGCACGCCGACGGCTGCGTCGCCTGCGTCGTGTCAGGGCATGAGACCGTCGGCGTCGACGTCGAGACCGTGTCGCGTCGAGTGGCGCCGCTGTCGACTGCGCTTCGGTTCTTCGCGCCGGAAGAGGTTGAAACGCTACGCGGGCTGCCGGAGCCCGCTGCGACCGAGCGCTTCTTCGACTACTGGACGCTGAAAGAAGCCTATCTGAAGGCCAGGGGTTTCGGCCTCAATTTGCCGCTCGACGCTTTCGCGATGCAAGTATCGCGCGAAGCCATCGAGATCAGCTTCACGCCCGATATCGCCGATGATCCGCACGGGTGGCGATTTCAGCTGATCTCGCCGTCGCCCTCGCATCGTCTCGCGATCGCCGACGGCTCCCGCGCCGCCGGCGGCCTTCCCATCACCCGCAATGCATGGCCGCTGCAGGAGGCGGCTGAATGACGCCGTGGCGGCTGCGCGTCTTTCCCGCGATTTCGCGCAACCGCGCCCCCAAGAAATATGTCGGCGAGTTGATGCGGGTGGCGCAGTTCGCCCGCCGTAACGGCTTCGAAGGCATCCTGCTGTTCGAAGGCAACGACGTGTTCGTCGAGCCCTGGGCGATGGCCCAGCACATCGTCGGCGAGACGACGAGGTCCTCACCGCTGATCGCGGTCAATCCGGTCTACATGCACCCGTTCACGGCGGCAAAATTCGTCTCGTCCTTCGCAGCCCCACGGCCGCAAGGTCTATCTCAACATGATCACGGGGACGGCGGTCAGCGATTTGCAGGGGCTCGGCGGCGAGCTGTCGCATACGGAATTTCTGGTCGCAGGCCAGTCCGAGCCGGCACGGCGCGTGGCGAAGGAGACCGGCTGCATCAAGATGCAGATGCTGCCACCCGATCTCGACCGCGGCCTCGATGCGCCGGGGTAAATTTTGGAATCTTCGCCCGCGTGGGACGCGACGAGGCACGGCAGGCCGCAAAGGCGCGTTTCCGCGATAATGCCGATGATCGCGAGCTGCTCGTGCTCACCGTGGAGAACAGCGATTCCGTGTGGAAACGGCGCCTCTACGAGGGCCAGAGCGGCGAACTCGCGGACAATGGCTATTGGCTGCTTCCGTTCCTGGCCTTCCAGGCCGACTGCCCCTACCTCGTCGGCAGCTACGCGGAGATCGGCGCGAAGCTGAAGGAATTTGGCGCGAAGGGGCTGACCACGATCATGCTCGACGGGGTCGCGGACGAGACCGAGATGCAGCACGTCTGCAAGGCGCTCACGGCAAGCGGGATGTTTTGAGTTGTGGATGAAGTCGACCTATCCATCCACATCGTCATTGCGCGCGTAGCGAAGCAATCCGGAGTCCCTCCGCGGAAAGATTCTGGATTGCTTCGCTACGCGCGCAACGACGGAGAATGATGGGCTACTCGGCGAAAATCACCGCGCCTCTTCGAATCCCGCCAGCACCGAGGTCAGGTTCGCGCCGAGGATATCCGAGAGGTAGCCGCCCTCCTGCACGAACACGGTCGGCAGCCCCATCTTTGCGATGGCCTGGCCGATGCGGCGGAAGCCTGGTGTGGTGACGGCGAGACCCTTCAGCGGATCGTGCTCGGAGGCGTCGAGGCCGAGCGCGATGACGAGGGCGCCGGGCGCAAAGGATTCGATCGCCTTGCGTGCGACGTCCATCGCCTGGATGTAGCCGTCATCGCCGGTGCCGATCGCCAGGGGGATGTTGAGGTTGGCGCCGAGGCCGGGACCTTCGCCGCGCTCATGCGCGTACCCCCACACGTAAGGATAATACGCGACGGGATCGGCATGGATCGAAACGGTGTAGACATCGGGCCGCGCGTAGAAGATTCCTTGCGTGCCGTTGCCGTGATGGACGTCGACGTCGAGGATCACGACACGCTCGTGCCTCTGCCGCAGATGCGCCGCCGCGATCGCGCTGTTGTTGAGGAAGCAGAAGCCGCCGGCCATGTCGCGATAGGCGTGATGGCCGGGCGGCCGGCAGAGCGCATAGGTCGCATCCTCGCCGTCCATCACCATCTGTGCCGCGGTGACCGCGACGTCGGTCGCAGCGCAGGCCGCGGCCCAGGTGCCCGGGCCGATCGGCGCCGCGGTGTCGGCGGTGTGCCAGCCGAGCTTGCCGGTGATATGGGTGGGATAAGTCGCGGCATGACGCACCGGATGGATATTGCCGATCATCTCCGGACCGGAATCGCCGAGCGCGGTCCAGGCCTCCCAGGCCTCGCTCAGGAACGATAGATATTCCGGACTGTGGATGCGCGCACGCGGCCCCTGCCCGAATGATGTCGGCTCGACCAGTTGGTGCTTGCCGTCCTTGAGCCCTTTGAGCAGGCGGTCGGCACGCTCGGGCTGCTCGGTGGTACGCTTGACGACACCGCGAACCAGGAAGAATTGCGGATCGTGGCTGCGATGCAGCTCGGTATGGACGGCTTTCACTCGAACACTCCGTGGTCGCTTTGAGGGTGCCACAGATGTCTAAATCCCCGCGGCGGCGAGATGCAAGCAAGAAGAATGCCGCCCCTGTCGCACCGCCCTGCGCCTGAAGCAGATCGCTCGTGAAGCTCAGCAACGCCCGCGCTGGAGGCAGTGCTCGCGACCCTGCTGGTCGGTGCGGAAGGACTCGACGAAGCCGCCCTGACGCTGGGTGACGAAGATCGTCTTGCCGTCGTGGCCTCCGAAGGCAACATTGGTCGGCTCCTTGGCCCTCAGCGCGATCTCCCGCTCGACCGCGCCATTGGCCTTCATCAACGTGATCGTGCCCTTGAGGATGCGCGCGACATAGAGGCGGCCGGCCATGTCGGTGCGCAGGCCGTCGACGGTGTCGGGCTGAAACGCCTTGACGAGTTTTGGACTGGTGAGTTCGTTGCCGCCGACCATGTAGGACCAGATCTGACCGCCACTGGATTCCCCGACATAGAGCGTCTTGTCATCGGGGCTGAGATCGATGCCGTTGGTGGTGCCCATCGCGCGCGGCGCCGACATGAGCTGTCCCTGCACCGTTCCGTCGGCTCCCTTCGCGATGCGCCAGATATGGCCTTCGCGACCTTTCCAGTTCGGATCGCTCGCGTAGATCGTGCCGTCACGGGCGATGGTGATGTCGTTGGGCTGGTTCATCTCGTCGGAGTGAAACCAGATGGCGGGCTCGGTCGATCCCTTCGGGATCGCGAAGATGTTGTGCTTCTTGTAGTCGGCGATGAACATGGTGCCGTCGCGCGCGAAGCGGATGGCGTTGCCGACGCTGCCCTCGGGCAGTGCCGTGAACGGCTCGGACGCTGCGCCGCCGACAGGCAGCTTGCCGATGGTGCCGGGCTTGCCGAAATTGACGACGAAGAGATTGCCGTCGAGATCGGCGGCCGGCCCTTCGATGCCAAAGGTGTATTCGCCTGACGGCGTCACCTGCACGCTTTCGAACAGTTTCGTTTCCGCTCGTGCCGGTGCCGTCGCAAGGACGAGAACAACGCTACTGCACAGGCACCAGAAAGTCCTGCCGGATGTAATAGCCATCGCCGTCGCTGCACTCGCCATTCAGATAGGGATCGGCCGGCCGGAAGAAGCGGCTGAAGCCGGGTTTGTCTACAGCGTTCCTTTGTGTCACGACGACGACCTTGGCGGCCGGTATTTCGCCGCATTCCTTGTTGGTTTTGCCAAAGAACTTGCGCTGCGGCGGGCCGGACTTGGTCCGCATCCGGATGCCTGGAACCATTTTTGACACCAGCAGATCCGCCGTATCGAGCAGGCGCGTGTAACCAGGCTCGGCCTTCGGCAGGCCTTCGCCACCCGGCGGCATCAGCTTCTCCGCGCCTAACCCACGAAGCCGCGTGCGCAACTTGCCGGAGTCGGGATCACCAGGATAGATCCAGCCATCCTGCGACAGCATGAAGCGAAGCACCGTCGCGTCCTTCTGAGCGTCAGATTGGCCCGGCTTCAAGCCGAAATCCGAGTGACAGCCGACGCAATGTTTTTCGACGAGGCCCTTGCGCAAGCTGGTGAGCCGGGCGCTGTTCTGAGCATCCCTGGCCACGAAGGCCGCGAGCTGGTCGATCAGCGCCTGGCTCCGCATGTCGCAGGGCAACGGCAGCGGCTCATCGCCCCCGGCGCGGTCGATCCGGATCACCGTCTGGTTCTTGTCCTCGACCAGCCAGATTGCGCCGTCCTCCGCGACCGTCATGCCGACGGGCGCACCTTGCGGCCGCGCGCCGTTGACGCGGTGCCAGCCTGCGACCAGTTCCTCGAACGGCGCGGCGGCGACCTCGCCGGCCTCGGTCTGAAAGCTGTGGGTCGGATCGGCCGCGCAACTGACATGATAGGGCACCGGCGCCGGGGCGGGCTTCGGGAAGCCGTGGTCGTCGACGTCATAGACGATGACCCGGCTGCCGGTCGGACGATAGCCATGCAGGCCGACCAGCAGCTTGCCCTCGAGCTCCGGAAATTTCGCCCCGTGATAATAGAGCATCGCGAGCGGCGCGCCGTGCGGCGGCAGCAGCGAGAACGGCGCCTTGTAGAGAGCGTTCGCGGTGCACAGCGATTTGTAGACCCCCGACTGCAAGACGATCCTGAATTCGGGACTCGGCGTCGACAGATCGTAGCAATAAGGCCAGCCGTAATGCCTGCCCTGCTCGATCGCGTTGATCTCCTCGTTCGGCTTGAAAATGTCGGGCAGGTCGCGGCCGTTCTCGCCTTGCAGGAAGGCATAGCCCGCATCGGGAAAGCTCGGATGCAGCGCCAGCGCCATCGAGTTGCGCAGGCCGCGCGCATAGACGCCGTGCGGCGGGTCGGGTTCGCCTGGCTTCAACGCCGGGAAGATACCGCCCGGGGGCGGCGTGAACAGCCAGATCGACGCCATCGCGGAAGCGCCCTCGGCCGCCGCGCAAGGTTTCGTGATCGGCGCCGGCGTGATGCAGTCGTCGCTGTGCGAGCCGACATTGACGAACAGCCGGCCGTTCCTGTCGAACACAAACTGCTTGAGCGGGTGCGCGCTCTCGTCGAGCTTTGTGCCATCGGGCAATGTGATCCGGCGGCCCGGCATGTGACGGACGATGGTCTCGACCGTGTCGCGCGGATTGTCGGCGAGCGGATCGAACCGGAAGATCGTCTCCGCGCTCGAGGCATAGAGCTTCTTGTCCGGGCCGATCACGAGACCGAACGGATATTCGATTGCAGTCAGCAGCTCCTTGAACCGCTGTCCGTGGGGCGCGCGCGGGTCGAGCAACAGCAGCCGACCATCGGTATGGCCCCAGCCCGCCATGTCGGCGACCACGAACAGGTCGCGACCGGGCACCTGGACGATCGAGCGCGGGAATTTCAGCCGATCCTCCTCGCTGGCGACGAGGCCCGCACAAAATCCCGCCTTCATGTCGATCTGGATTTTTGGAAAAGCCAGATCGGCACTGCCGCAGGTCTCCGTTCCGATCGCATAGCCGCTCTTGCGGACCGGTTCTGATGAGCCTACCGAGGTCAGGGTCAGGAGGACCACCAAGGCGACCGCGCACGCGCGCATGCTTCGGCTTTCACGCCAAAATGTGAGGTGGTTCACGGCGCCTCCCGGACTTTCCGTCCAGGGTTGTTCCATGCCGTGGGAATGCCGTCCAGTTGATCAACACCCCCTTGTGATCAAACCGGCAGGGGGCTTGGCGCCGACCAATCTCCGTAGATTCCCTTACCGGGCTCGACCCGAATGTTTCGCGAAGGCTTGGAATGGTATCGGTTTGCCGTCCCAATCGCTCCCAATAGGAGACGCATATGGTCCAGGTCTATTTTCACTGCTCCAACATGGACGGCACGCTGATCGATCGCAGCGGCACAGCCGTGACCAACCTGACCGAGGCGCGCGACCGTGCCGCCCAGATCATGAACACGATGATCCTGACGCCCGGCGCTGAGGATTGGCGCGACTGGGTCATCCATGTCAGCGGCTCCGATGGCGAGGAGATCTTCGATCTCCCCTTCACTGCCATGCTCGGCAAGCCGCACTGAGGTGATGCCATGTTGCTCGCGTCACTGACCCTGCTCCGCCAGCCCCTGAACTTCATCGCCAGCAAATGGCTGACGCTGATCCGGATCGCGGGCAATCCCTACCGGCCCGAGCTCCACTACATGCGCGGGCCTGGCCCGAAATGGCACGCCAAGTATCAGGCCAGCCGGCTGGATCGCGCGCGCTGAGCCCTGTAGCTTCCGCTTCCCACTGATCGGTCTCTCAACTCATGATGCCCGGGCGTAGCCGTCCGAAGGACGGCGTCGCTTCCGCTCGCCTATGCCCCGGGCACTCTCGCGTTGGCGCCTCCCTCGCCTGTTTCACACCAGCCATGCCGCCTCGCCCTTTCGATGTTCTCGGTGGGGGCGATGTGCCATTCTTCGCGGAGCTCAGCGCAACGAAGCCAAACCGAAGACAGCACACAGACATCATCATGCCGCACCAGTTCAGCCACACCCAAACCGTCCGCAAGCCCGCCGTCACATCCAGAGGCGGCATCGTCGCCGCACAGTCCCGGCGGGCGGCCGAAGTGGGGGCGCAAGTGCTGGCGGCGGGCGGCGACTGCGTGGATGCGATCGTCGCTACCACCTTCGCGCTGAACGTGCTGGAGCCCTGGAACAGCGGCATGGGCGGCGGCGGCGCGATGGTGCTCTACCGTGCCGCGGAAAATCGCTACGAGGTGATCGACTACGGCATGTGCGCGCCGCAAGGCCTGCGCGCCGCCGACTATCCGCTCAGCGGCGAAGGCGCGGCTTCCGATCTGTTTCCCTGGCAGCGGGTCAAGGACGACCGCAACATCCACGGCCCCGGCGCGATCGCCGTGCCCGGCGTCGTCGCCGGCATGGAGGAGGCGCATCGCCGCCATGCCAGGCTGCCGTGGAAAGATCTGGTCGCGCCGGCCGCGGCCCTCGCCGGCGAAGGCCTGCTGGTCGACTGGTGGACCACGCTGACGATCGCGGCATCGGCGGCCGATCTTCGGCGCTATCCCGCGAGCGCGACAACGTTCCTGAAGGACGGCCTTCCTCCAAGCGCGCCATGGGGCATCAAGTCCGAGACGCGGCTGCCGCTGGATGCGCTGAAGGCGACGTTGTCGCATCTTGCGGCCGCCGGTCCGCGCGATTTCTACCAAGGCGATCTCGCCAGGAGCATCGCATCCGACATCAACGCCGACGGCGGCGCGCTGTCGGTGGAGGACCTCGCCGCGTTCCGAGCCCATCCGCGCGAGCCGCTGGCGATCCCCTATCGCGGCGGCAAGGTGTTTGCGACGCCGGAGCTCACGGCCGGGCCGACGATGGCGCATGCGCTGCGCCTGTTGCAACAGAACCTGAAGCCGGGACGCGCGCCCGATGCGGCCGCCTACGCCGAATATGCCGCCGCGCTGCAATCGGCCTATCGCGAGCGGCTCAAGGACATGGGCGACGCCGACGGCAAGCGCTCGCTCGGCGCGGACTATCTGGCGCCCGCCTGCACCACGCATTTCTCCGTGGTCGACCGCCACGGCAATATCGCAGCGGTGACGCAGACGCTGCTGTCATCCTTCGGCTCGAAATACGTCACGCCGCACACCGGCATTGCCATGAACAACGGCATCATGTGGTTCGACCCGACGCCGGGTACCACCAACTCGCTCGCGCCTGGCAAGCGCTGCCTCACCAACTACACGCCTGTCATCGCCGAGGCCAAGGACGGCAGACGGCTCGCGGTCGGCGCCTCCGGCGGTCGCCGCATCCTGCCGTCGGTGATGCAGATCGTGTCGTTTGCGATGGATTTCGGCATGGATCTCGATGCCGCGATCCACCAACCGCGGATCGACGCCAGCGAAGGCGCGATCGTGATCGGCGATACCAGGTTGCCGGCGGACACACGTGAGACGCTCGCGGCGCGATTCGACTATGAGGAAGCGCGGGTGCAGTCCTTGCCGCAGAAGTTCGCCTGCCCGAGCGTCGTGATGCGCGACGGCGACACCAATTCCGGCGCGGTCGAGATCTTCCAGCCCTGGGCCGACGCGGTGGCGGAGGGCTGAGCTTAGATCCCCAGCCGGTCCCGCACCCGGCCCGCGATCACTGCCGTCGTCACGCCCACCGGCCAGAATGCGTGCATCGGGATCGGCTTGATGCCGGTGACGGGCATGTCGATCTCGGCCTTGGCGCCGCCGATCAGACGCCGCGCGAGCTGCGCGCCCATCGCGGTCGAGAGCGCGACGCCGCGGCCGTTGCAACCGAGCGAGATCAGGAGGTTGTCCGCGGGCTCGTGCACATGCGGGTAATGATCCGCGGTGATGGCGAGCCGGCTGTTCCAGCCATGGGTCCAGGCAACGCCCTTGAGCTGCGGCCACAGCCGTTCGGCGTATCGCATGAGATAGGCGACGTCGGTGGGCGAACTGATCCAGCGCATCGGGCCGCGGCCGCCCATCAAGAGGCGGTTCTGCTGATCGATGCGGTAATAGACGGTGATGTGGCCGCTCTCGTAAAGGACGGGACGCGTCGGCATGATCGAACGCGCGACGTCGTCCGAGAGCGGCGCGGTGGCAGCGATCGAAGAGAACACCGGCACAATGGTGCGGCGGAGCGCCGGCCAGAGATCGTCCGTAAAACCGTTGGTCGCGAGCAGCACCTTTTCGGCATGCACCACCGCGCACGGCGTCTCGATGCGCCATCGGCTGCCCTCGCGGCGCAGCGACAGCGCCGGTGTTTCGCCATGCACCTGCGCGCCCGCGGAGATCGCGGCGCGCGCGAGGCCGCGGGCATAGCTGAGGGGATGCAGGTCGCCGCCGCGGGTATCGAACATGGCGCCGATGTAACGATCCGTGCCGGTCATCTCGCGCAATTGCTCGCGATTGAGGTACGACACCGGCATGCCACGCGCGATGCACTGTTGTGCGGTTGTCTCGATCGCGGCGGCGCTGGCCTCGTTATAGGCCGCGCGCAGCGTACCATTCTGCCGCGCCTCGCACGGGATCTGGTAGCGGCGGATCAAATCATGCGTGAAATTCGTCGTGCCGTAGGAGAAGTCGATCATGCGGCGGCCGAGCTCAGTGCCAAAATCCGCCTCGATCTGATCTGGGTCGTGCTTCAAGCCGGGATTGGTGTGGCCGCCATTATTGCCGGATGCGCCCCAGCCCGGCTCCTGCGCCTCCAGCACCAGTGCCTCGACACCCTGCTCCGCCAGATGCAATGCGGTGGACAGGCCGGTGTAGCCGCCGCCGATGATGGCGACCGAGACCGTCTTGTCGATGTCGAGCGGCGGCGTGGCCACCGGCGGGACGGCAGTGTCGGCATAGAGAGACGGCGGCAGAGGCAGGCGCGTGGTCATGGCGAAGACCGATCAGAGCGGATGCAGCACGCGGCGCAGAAAATCCTGCGTCCGCGCGTGCTGCGGTTGGTTGAGCACCGATTTTGCCGATCCCTGCTCGACGATGACGCCGCCGTCGATGAACAGCACACGGTCGGCGACGTCGCGGGCGAACCCCATCTCGTGGGTGACGACGACCATCGTCATGCCGTCGTCCGCAAGCTTGCGCATCACGCCGAGAACGTCGCCGACCAATTCGGGATCGAGCGCCGAGGTCGGTTCGTCGAACAGGATGGCCTTGGGCTGCATCGCCAGCGCCCGTGCGATCGCGACGCGTTGCTGCTGGCCGCCGGAGAGCTGCGGCGGATGTTCGTTGGCTTTCTCGGCAAGGCCCACCTGGGCGAGCAGCGCGCGGCCACGCTCGAATGCCTGCGCACGCGGCTCCTTCTTCACATAGAGCGGACCTTCGACCACGTTCTCCAGCACCGTCCGGTGCGGAAACAGGTTGAAGCGCTGGAACACCATCGAGACCTGGGTGCGGACTTGCACGATCGACGGCGCGTCGCGGTCGACCTTCAATCCCTCGACGCTGATCTCGCCGCGGTCATAGCTTTCGAGACCATTGATACAGCGCAAGATGGTGGACTTGCCGGAGCCGGAGGGGCCGACGATGCAGACCACCTCGCCCTTCTCGACGGACGCCGTGATGCCCTTGAGCACCTCGTTCTCGCCAAAGCTCTTGTGGACGTCGGTCAGCTCGATCATTTCTTGCCGGCCCGCTTCTCGAAGTGGCGGACCAGCAGGATCAGCGGAATGCTCATGGTGAGATACATCAGCGCAACCATCGTAAACACGTTGGTGTTCTTGAAGGTCGAGGACGCGATCAGCTTGCCTTGCAACGCGAGCTCGGCGACCGTGATGGTCGAGGCCTGCGAGGAATCCTTCAGCATCATGATCATGACGTTGCCGTAGGGCGGCAGCACGATGCGCACCGCCTGCGGCAGCACGACGCGACGCATGGTCAGCCACCAGCCCATGCCGATCGATTGCGCCGCCTCGATCTGCCCCTTGTCGATGGCCTCGATGCCGGCGCGGAAATTTTCCGCCTGATAGGCCGAGTAGGCGATGCCGAGCCCGAGGATCGCGGCCTGCAACGCGCTGAGCGTGACGCCGAGATCGGGCATCACGAAGTAGAGGTAGAACAACAGCACGATGATCGGAATGCCGCGGATCACGTTGATCAGGCTGGCGCTGAGCAGCGACAGGACGCGGATGCCCGAGACCCGCATCATCGCCCAGACCAGACCAAGCACCGTCGAAAGCAGCAGCGAGCCGATGGTGACGACGATCGTCAGCACGACGCCGCTCATCAGGATCGGGAAGAATTCGGCCGCGTCGTGCCAGAAGCCTTTCATCGATCAGCCTTCATCGATCGGCCTCTCGCGATCAACCTTGCGCCTTCAGACCCCATTTATCGAGGATCTTGTCGATGGTGCCGTTGGCCTTCAGCTTGGCGAGCGAGGCGTTGATCTTGCCGAGCAGCGCGGCCTCGCCCTTGCGCACGCCGATGCCGACCGAACCGACGGTGACGGGCTTATAGCCGTCGACCAAACGCACCTCGGGGAAGCCGCCCTGCTTCAGATTGTAGGCGAGGATCGGATAGTCGGCGTAACCGGCCTTGAGGCGGCCGGTGTTCACGTCGCGCAGGATGTCGGGGATGGTGTCGTAGGCCTTGACCTCGGCGAACAGGCCGGACTTCTTCAGCGCGTCGACGAAGGCGGTGCCGACCTGGGCGCCGACCGTCTCGCCCTTGAGATCGTCCTGGGTGGCGTAGGCCTTGGCATCGCTCTTCGGCACTACGAGGCCTTCGCCATAAGTGTAGATCGGGTCGGAGAAGTCGACGACCTCCTTGCGCGGCGCGGTGATGAACATCGCGGCCGCGATGATGTCGATCTTGCTCGATGTCAGCGACGGGATCAGCGCCGAGAACTGCATCGGCTCGATCTGCACGTTGAAGCCGGCATCCTTGCCCACTTCAGTGACGAGATCGACCATGATGCCCTGGATGGAATTGGTCTTGGTGTCGAGGAAGGTGAACGGAATGCCTGTCGGCGTCGAGCCGACCTTCAGCACTTGCTGCGCCGAAGCCGGCGCTGCTGCGGCAATCGCGAGTGCCGCTACCGCGGCCAGACCAAAACGCTTCATCGCATTCCCCTTTGGGTCCGGCCGATGGCGGCGCTCGCGGATCTCGTCATCGCAGACGTTGCGGGCCAAGCCGTTTCGGCCTATTTTCACCAATATGAAAATTTGGTCACACTTTCACGGCAGTTGCAAGCGGTTTTCATGCACATGAAGGAAGCGGTTTGACGTGAGCGGTGGCAAAAGAATGCGCAGACCGGCCGCCGCAAAGCCGGTGAAGAAGGTGCAGATGAAGGCGAAGGTGAAAGCCAACGCCAGCACCAAGGCTATCGCCAAAGCGGCCGAGCCGGCAATGGATGTCGCGGTTGGCCGCCGCATTCGCGATCTCAGGCGGATCAGGCAATTCTCGCTCGAGACGGTCGCTTCGCGCACGGAGCTGTCGATCGGCTTTCTCAGCCAGATCGAGCGCGGCCTGTCGTCGCCGTCGCTGCGCGTGCTGGCCACGCTCGCCGACGTGCTCGGCGTCGGCATCGCCGCGCTGTTCGGCGCGAGCCCGAACGCCGACGGTGCATCCGACCAAATCGTCACGCGCGGGCTTCAGCGGCCCGAGTTGAAGCTCTGGCGCACCGGCGTGTCGAAGCAATTGCTGAGCCCCGCCAGCGCCGACAACCGCCTCAACCTGTTCCTGGTACATCTGGAGCCCGGCGGCTCCACAGGCGACGAACTCTACACGCATGACGGCGAAGAGGCCGGCCTTGTGCTCGAAGGCGAGATGATGCTGACAGTGGACAGCGAGACATGGTCGCTGAAGGCCGGCGACAGTTTTCGGTTTGCAAGCCGAAGGCCGCACCGGTTCTCCAACCCGGCCGAGGATGCCAACGCGGTGGTGCTGTGGGTGAATTGCGTGACGGGGACGGGGTAAGCGCAGCCGTCATTGCGAACGAAGCGAAGCAATCCAGACTCTCACCGCGGAGGCACTCTGGATTGCTTCGTCGCTTCGCTCCTCGCGATGACGGGAGGATAGAGACTTAGCCGAACCGATATTTGTACCGGTCCACTGTCAGCGCGCTCACATCAATGTCCGGCTTCTTGCCCGACAGCATGTCGGCGAGCACGCGGCCGGAGCCGCAGGACATGGTCCAGCCCAGCGTGCCGTGGCCGGTGTTGAGGTGAAGGTTGGCGTATTGCGTCGGGCCGATCACGGGCGGGCCGTCCGGCGTCATCGGGCGCAGGCCGCTCCAGAACGTCGCCTTGGCGAGATCGCCGCCGCGCGGGAACAGATCGGTCAGCGAGTGATCGAGCGTGGCGCGCCGCGCGTCGTAGAGCTGGCTCGAGAAGCCGGAGATTTCGGCGGTGCCGCCGACGCGGATGCGATTGCCGAGGCGCGTGATGGCGACTTTATAGCTCTCGTCCATCACGGTCGATTCCGGCGCACCGGAAGCGTCCTTGATCGGCACCGTGATCGAATAGCCCTTCACGGGATAGACCGGAAGCGAAATATCGAGCGGTGCGACCAGCCGCGACGACCAGCTTCCGAGCGCGAGCACGTAAGCGTCTGCCTGCAACATGCCGGCGCTGGTCGCGACGCCGCTGACGCGCGCACCGTCGATGACGATGCGGTCGATGCCGGTGTTGAACATGAAGCGCACGCCGAGCGCTTCGGCATGCTTGGCCAGGGCCTGCGTGAACATGTGACAGTCGCCGGTCTCGTCCTGCGGCAAGCGCAGCCCGCCCGCGAACTTCTCCTTCACGCCCGCCAGCGCCGGCTCGGCCGCGATGCAGCCCTCGCGGCTCAGCACCTCGAACGGTACGCCGTACTCCTTGAGCACGGCGATGTCCTCTCCGGTGCCGTCGAGCTGGGCCTGGTAGCGGAACAGCTGCAAGGTGCCCTGCGAGCGCTCGTCATACTGGATACCGATGTCGCGGCGCAGATCGCGCAGGCAATCGCGGCTATATTCCGCGATCGGAATCATCCGGCTCTTGTTGACCGCGTAACGTTCGCTGGTGCAGTTGCGCAGCATCTTGAGCAGCCAGACCCACATCGCGGGATCGAGCTTCGGCCGGATCACCAGCGGGCCGTGCTTCATCAGCAGCCATTTGAACGCCTTCACCGGTACGCCGGGACCAGCCCAGGGCGAGGAATAGCCGGGCGACACTTCGCCGGCATTGGCAAAGGAGGTCTCGAGCGCCGGCTCGGGCTGACGGTCGACAACCGTCACCTCATGGCCGGCACGCGCGAGGTAGTAGGCAGAGGTGACACCGATGACGCCGCTGCCGAGGATCAGAACTTTCACGCTTCGTCAAACTCCCGCGGCATCACGCTCGCCGCAGCAAGAGGGAACTCCGCAACGGCGAGAGCAATTATCAGGCCACCCGCTTGATGGCATCGCCGAGGATCGACACGATATCGTCGATGTGGCTCTTCTCGACGATGAGCGGAGGCGATAGCGCAAAGCTATCGCCGCTCATGCGGAAGTACAGCCCGCGATTGAAGCAGTCGACCATGACGTCGTAGCCACGCACGCCGACGGTGCCGTCACGCGGCGACAGTTCGACCGCGCCCATCAGGCCGCAATTGCGGATGTCGACGACGTTGGGCAGGCCCTTCAGCGAATGCAGCGCATCGCGCCAATATTCTGAGATCGACGCACCGCGCGTCAGCAGGCCTTCGTCCTTGTAGATGTCGAGCGTGGCGATGCCCGCGGCGCAGGCGACCGGATGGGCCGAATAGGTATAGCCGTGGAACAGCTCCATCGCGTTCTCGGGGCCGACCATCAGGCCGTCGTGAACCTTGCGGCTCGCAAACACGGCGCCGCAGGGAATGGTGCCGTTGGTGATGCCCTTAGCCGTCGTCATCATATCAGGCGTGACGCCGAAGAAGTTGGCGGCGAACGGCGTGCCGAGGCGGCCGAAGCCGGTGATGACCTCGTCGAAGATCAGGAGGATGCCGTGCTTGTCGCAGATCTCGCGCAGGCGCTGGAGATAGCCCTTCGGCGGCGGCAACACCGCGGTCGAGCCCGGCACCGGCTCGACGATGACGGCAGCAATGGTCTCGGCGCCGTGCAGGGCCACCAGCCGCTCGAGATCATCGGCGAGCTCGGCGCCATGCTCGGGCTGATCCTTGGCGAAGGCGTTGCGGGTGAGATCGTGGGTATGGCGGATGTGGTCGACGCCCGGCAGCAGGGTGGCGAAGGCGCGGCGGTTGGCGACCATGCCGCCGACCGAGGTGCCGCCGAAGCCGACGCCGTGATAGCCGCGCTCGCGGCCGATCAGGCGGGTGCGGCTCGCTTGGCCGTTGGCGCGGTGATAGGCGAGCGCGATCTTCAGCGCGGTATCGACCGACTCGGAGCCGGAATTGGTGAAGAAGATGCGATCGAGGCCGTTCGGCGCGATCTCGGCCAGACGCTCTGCGAAGTCGAATGCCAGCGGATGGCCCATCTGGAACGACGGTGCGAAATCCAGCGTCATCAGCTGGCGCTCGACGGCAGCCGCGATCTGCTTGCGGCCGTGGCCGGCATTGACGCACCAGAGGCCGGCGGAGGCGTCGATCACCTTGCGGCCGTCGACGGTGGTGTAGTGCATGCCTTCGGCCGAGGAGAACAGGCGCGGCGCCTTCTTGAACTGCCGGTTGGCCGTGAACGGCATCCAGAACGAGTCGGTCTTGATGGTGTTCGGAATCTGATGAAGGGTCACGGGCCACGCTCCTTTGCTGACCTCGTACCAGAGGCACGGCTTGAAAAGCGCAACAAGTCCTTTTCTGACGGGCTGCAAGCCATTGATTTAACTGGGGCTGCCGGTCCATATTTGCGCGATCCGCAACACCTGCAACACGGGACAGGGACATGAGCGTCGATATCGGTGGACGGCTGCGATTCATCCGGGCGCGCCAGAAGCTGTCGCAGCGCGAACTTGCCAAACGCGCCGGCGTCACCAATTCGACGATTTCGCTGATCGAATCCAACCAGATGAACCCGTCGGTCGGGGCGCTCAAGCGCATCCTCGACGGCATTCCGATGGGGCTCGCCGAGTTCTTCGCGCTGGAGCCGGAGAGCCGGCGCAAGATCTTCTACCGCGGCGAAGAGTTGACGGAGGTCGGCAAGAAGCCGATCTCCTATCGGCAAGTCGGCGACAATCTGTTCGGTCGCAGCCTGCAGATCCTGAAGGAGCGCTACGAGCCCGGCAGCGACACCGGGCGCGTTCACCTCGTCCATGACGGCGAGGAAGGGGGCATCGTGATCTCGGGCAAGCTCGAAGTCACCGTCGAGGACGAGCGCCGCATCCTCAATCCGGGCGATGCCTACTATTTCGAGAGCCGTCGCCCGCATCGCTTCCGCTGCGTCGGCGGCAAGCCGTGCGAGGTCATTTCGGCCTGCACGCCTCCGACGTTTTGAAGTTAGCCGGAATCCCACGGAGCCACCGGTATCATACGGAGCTTGAGCCATCTCAATTTCCGCAGCCTGATCCTCTATATGTTTCGAGCGATAGCCAAGCAGCCTCCGGTTTCCGGGGCCGCTTCGTAACAGGGCTCGCTATGAAGATCACGCTCGCAAATGCAGAGGCTGCGCTCGACGAAGTGCAGCGCGACAGCGACAGGCTCCATTCGGAGGAGCTGCGCAAGGCCATCGCGAACTACATCGAGGCGCAGCGAGAAGCGCTCAAGGCTCTTCGCAAGAAGCTGCACTAGCGCGCGGCGGAGCGAGAGGATCGTCCGCGCGCGGCCTCAAAGCTACGTCAGCAACTCCTCAATCCGGATCGGGAAGCGACGCACACGCACGCCCGTCGCGTGCCAGACGGCGTTAGCGACTGCCCCTGCACTGCCGGTGATGCCGATTTCGCCGACACCCTTGATGCCGAGCGCGTTCACGTGCGGATCGTGCTCCTCGACCGTGATCACGTCGAGCGGCGGCACGTCGGCATTCACCGGGATATGGTACTCGCCGAGATTGGCGTTCATGATCCGGCCCGTGCGGCGGTCGGTGATGGCTTCCTCGTGCAAGGCGAAGGATAGGCCCCAGATCATGCCACCGAACAGTTGGCTCTGCACCATGCGCGGGTTGACGATGCGCCCCGCGGCGAAGGCGCCGACCATGCGGGTGACGCGGACCTGACCGAGTTCGGGATCGACCTTCACCTCCGCGAATACCGCGCCATGGGCGTGCATCGCATACTCCTCCATCGCGGCCGGATTCGGCGCGCCGGTGCCGCGCGCCTCGACCTCGGCGACGCCGGCACGCGCGAGAATCTCGGCGTAGCTTTCGCCGCGGCTCTCGTCGTCGCGCCGGATCAACCTGCCATCGCGCGCGATCACGCCGGCATTGCCGGCGCCGAACAGCGGAGAGCGCTCATCGCTGGCGGCGAGATCGGCGAGTTTTGCAATCACAGCGGCGCCTGCGCTGTGGATCGCGGCACCCGCGGTTGCCGTGTGTGCCGAGCCGCCGGCGATGCCGGCATCGGGCAGGTCGGACGTGCCGGCCTTGAACTCCAGGCGGTCGATATCGAGCCCCAGTTCGTCGGCCGCGATTTGGGCCAGCGCCGTCCAGGCGCCCTGCCCCATGTCATGCGCGCCGATCTCCATGGCACCGGAGCCGTCGCGGCGAAGCACGGCACGCGCTTCCGCCTGGAACATCAACGCCGGGAAGGTCGCGGTGCCCATGCCCCAGCCGACCAGAAGACCATCGTCGTCGCGCATCTGCCGCGGCTGGAGCGATCGCTTCGCCCAGCCGAAGCGCGCCGCGCCCTGCTCGTAGCACGCGCGCAATGCCTTGGACGAGAACGGCTTGCTGGTGATCGGCTCGACCTCGGCATAGTTCTTCAGGCGAAAGGCAAGCGGATCGATGCCGCAGGCCCAAGCCATCTCGTCGAGCGCGCTCTCCAGCGCGATCGAGCCGGTCGCCTCGCCGGGCGCGCGCATGAACAGCGGCGTGCCGGTGTTGACGCGCACGGCATCATGCGACGTGCGGATCGCGGGCGCCGCATAGAGCGTGTGCGAGGCATCGGCCGCGGGCTCGTAGAAATCATCGAACGTGCTCGACACGGTCCTCGCATGGTGATCGAGCGCGGTCAGGTGCCCCTCCCCGTCGGTGCCGATGCGCAGCCGCTGCCGCGTCGGCGCGCGATGGCCGACCGGGCCGTACATCTGCTCACGGCGCAGCACCAGCTTGACCGGTTTGCCGACGAGCTTTGCCGCCATGATGCCGAGGACCGGAGGACCAGCCATGAGCCCCTTCGAGCCGAACCCGCCGCCGAGGAACGGACTGCGGATGTGGATCTTGTCGTGCGCGATGCCGAACAATTCGGCAACACGCGCCAGCGACAGCATGAGACCCTGGGTCGGCATGTCGATCTGGAGGTTGTCGCCATCCCATGCAGCCACGATCGCATGCGGCTCCATCGCATTGTGATATTGCGGCGGCGTTTCGTAAACCGCGTCGATCCGCTTCTCGGCCGACGCAAGTCCCGCCTCCACATCGCCGCGATGATTTTCCGTGGGGTTGCCGACGCCGACGACCGGCGGCACGAAGCTTTCACCCGCATCGAGCCCAATGAGCGCAGGCAGCGTCTCGTAGCGCGGCGCCAGCAGC
The DNA here is from genome assembly GCF_055811355.1 of Bradyrhizobium sp. WSM4873. NCBI lineage: Bacteria > Pseudomonadati > Pseudomonadota > Alphaproteobacteria > Hyphomicrobiales > Nitrobacteraceae > Bradyrhizobium > Bradyrhizobium sp. WSM4873. The sequence goes on from NZ_JBVVPS010000013.1 coordinate 157,250, forward strand.
GCCGCGCCTTCCGTCGCCGCCTCCAGCGTCTCGGCGATCACGACGGCGATCGGCTGGTTGGCGTAGCGGACCTCGTTGCTCTGCAAGACCTCCATCCGGAATACGAATGGATTGGTCTTGATCTCGGGGTCGATCGCGAGCTCAGGCTTGTGGTCTGGCGTCATGACATCGACGACGCCGGGGTGGCGCTTGGCAGCGGCAACATCGAGCGAGATCACGCGACCGCGCGAAATGCTGGAAACGGCCATCACCGCAAACAGTATGCCGGGCGGATGATTGTCGGCGGCGTAGGTCGCCTGGCCTTTGACCTTGAGCACCCCGTCGCGGCGGGTCAGCGGCTGGCCGATGTTCGAGCCGTGGCGCAGATGGGCGGGTGCGCTGGTGAGATTAAGCTCGGGCATGAATGGCTCCGGAGGTCGAGGCAAAGGGAGAGGCCGGCAGCGCGGGGATGCGCGCGGGCGTACCGGCGACGGCGAGGCTCAGCGCGCGCACGACGATGCGGCGCGCGAGCTCGATCTTGAAGGCGTTGTCGCCGGACGGTTTTGCGTCGGTGAGCGCGCGCGAGGCGGCTTCCTGGAAAGCGTCCACCGTGGGCGCGACGTTCCTGAGCACGTCCTCCGCAGCGCGGGCGCGCCACGGCTTTGCGGCGACACCGCCCAGCGCAAGCCGCGCCTCCGCGATCTTGCCATTCTCGATCCGCAGCGCAGCCGCAGCCGAGACGACGGCAAACGCGTAGGACGCCCTATCGCGGACCTTGAGATAGCGCGCATGCGCGGCAAAGCCGCGCGCGGCCGGCGGCAGGCGCACCGCGACGATGAGATCACCCGGTTCGAGCGCCGATTCACGCTCGGGCGTATCTCCGGGCAGCCGATGCAATTCGTCGAGCGCGATCTCGCGCCGCCCGTTCCTGCCCTCGATCTCGATGATGGCGTCAAGCGCGACCAGCGGTACGCAGAAGTCGGACGGATGCGTGGCGATGCAGTTTTCGCTCCAGCCGAGCACGGCGTGGGTGCGGTTCTCGCCCTCACGCGCGTCGCAACCGCTGCCGGCCTCGCGCTTGTTGCAGCGGCTGGCGGCGTCATAGAAATACGCGCAACGCGTCCGTTGCAGCAGATTGCCACCGACCGTCGCCGCGTTGCGCAATTGCGCTGACGCGCCCGAGAGCAGCGCTTCGGCGAGAGCCGGGTAGGCCTTGGCAAAGTCGGCGTCATGCGCGAGATCGGCGTTGCTCACCAGCGCGCCGATGCGCATACCACCGTCGGCGAGGCGCTCGATTTGATCGAGCCCGTCGAGATGGGTGACGTCGACCAGACGATCCGGACGGCTGACGCCGCCCTTCATCAGATCGAGCAGATTGGTCCCGGCGGCCAGATAGACGGCGCCCGGCTGCGCCGCGGCAGCGACGGCCTCGGCGACCGTGGCGGGCCTGACGTAATCAAATTGCTTCATGCGGAGCGCCTCTGGTTGGATTCGTCCATACCGGCCTGCGCGTCGAGCACGGCATCGACGATGCCGGCATAAGCGCCGCAGCGGCACAGATTGCCGCTCATGCATTCGCGAATACGCTCGGGATCGTTGCCGGCCTGCGCCTCGCTCATCATCCCGATGGCGCTCATGATCTGGCCGGGCGTGCAGAAGCCGCACTGAAATCCGTCATGGGCGATGAAGGCGGCCTGCACGGGGTGAAGCTGGTCGCCGCGCGCCACGCCCTCGATGGTGAGAATGTCGGCGCCGTCATGACTGATGGCCAGCGCGAGACAGGAGTTGATGCGCTTGCCGTCGGCGAGAATGGTGCAGGCCCCGCATTGGCCGCGGTCGCATCCCTTCTTGGTTCCGGTGAGATGGAGGCGCTCACGCAGGAGATCGAGCAGCGTGACGCGCGGATCGTCGAGGACGAAGTCGCGCCGCGCACCGTTCACGGTGAGGCTGATGGAGTGGTTCATATAAGGCTCCGATCAGATATGGACATGAGTCGTCGCGCAGCGCGCCACCGCCGTCGCCGCCGTCGACATGCGCCGGCCGAACATCCATCCGCCAACGACTTCACCGAAGATACGGAGGCACCCTCCGCTTAACAAGAGCCGGTGGTAAATATTTGGAATTCGTCAAAAGCCCGTGCGCATCAACGCGATGCAGCCAGCGAAGGGTTCAATCTAACCAATTCGTGATCTACAGTGCCGGCATGGACGACCACACCGACCAGACCCGGAAGCCCCGCGCCGATGCCGTGCGCAATCGCGAGCGCGTGCTCGAGGCGGCCAAGGCCGTATTCAACGCGGGTGGTCCCGAGGCGAGCCTGGAGGCGGTGGCAAAACGTGCCGGCGTCGGCATCGGCACGCTCTATCGGCATTTCCCGACGCGCGAGGATTTGTTCGAGGCGGTGTACCGGCGCGAGGTCGAGCAGCTCAGCGAGCTCGCCGAGCAGTTGAAGAACGGGGACCCGGTCGATGCGCTCAGGCGCTGGCTGCGCTCAGGCGTCGAGTTCGTTGCCACCAAGAAGGGCATGGTCGCAGCCTTGGCACTCGCGGTGCAGAGCGGGTCGGAGTTGCATGCCTTTTCCTTTGAGCGCCTGACCAAGGCGATCGGCTCGCTGCTCGACCGCGCAGCCGCGGCCGGCGCGATGCGCGCAGACATAAGTCCCGAGGACTTGCTGCGCGCGTTCTTCGGCATGTGCTACATGCACGACCAGCCCGGCTGGCAATCCTCGGTGCTGCGGATGCTCGACGTGTTCGTCGACGGTTTGCGGGTGCAGCCTGTCACGAAAGCCAGGGTACGCGCGGCCGCCAAGCCCGCGAAGCCGGCTGCAAAGCGGAAGCGATAGCCGGCGAGATGTGCTAGGATCGGCGCCGCCGGGATTTCAACGCGGAGCCTGTCATGCGCATCGCCGCCTTGCTGGTCTTTCTCAGTGTCGCCTTTGGTCCCATCTCAGCGCGCGCCGACGATGTCACGACGGCACAGGATATCATCCGCGCCCAGGAGCAGGCATTCGGCCGCGACGACGCGCGCGCGGCCTATTCCTACGCCGCGCCGGCAATCCGGGAGATCTTCCCCGCGCCCGACATCTTCATGTCTATGGTGCAAAACGGCTATCTGCCGGTCTATCGGCACAAGAGCTTTGAATTTGGCGACAGCAAAAGCGAGGGCAGCCGGATTGCCCAGCACGTCCATATCATCGATGCCAATGGCGAGGCCTGGGAAGCGCTCTACACGCTCGAGCAGCAGGCGGACGGCAGCTACAAGATCACGGGTTGTTCGCTGCTGAAGGCGGGACAGGCAGTCTAGGTCGCAAAACCCGGACTGTTCCTGACGGCATTCATCCGCGAGCGGATCAGCAGCGTCAAGACGATGCCGATATTGAGCGCGTTCCACGCCACGCCGTTGGCGAACGCCGCGGCGTAGGAGCCGGTGGCGTCGAAAATGACGCCGGACACCCAGCCGCCGAAGGACATGCCGAACACCGAGGCGAAGATCACGATGCCGACGCGGGTTGCGGCTTCGCTCGCCGGCATCGCCTCGCGCACGATGATGGCATAGCTCGGCACGATGCCGCCCTGGAACAGGCCGAACATCGCGGAGATCAAATACAGCGAGGTCAGGCTGTCGAAGAACAGGTAGAATACGAGTGCAAAGCCTTGCGCCAGCGCACCGATCAGCAGTGTGGGGATGCCGCCGATCTTGTCGGCGAGGTAGCCCGAGCCGATCCGGCTAACGATGCCGCAGGCCATCATCAGCGACAGCATCTCGGCGCCGCGCGCCACGCCATATCCGAGATCGCCGCAATAGGCGACGATATGCACCTGCGGCATTGCCATGGCGACGCAGCAGGAGATGCTGGCGATCGAGAGCAGCACCGTCAGCGTGTTGGTCGAGAGCTTGAGGTCGACCCGCGGCGGCGCTGCATTGGCATGATCGTGAACCTTGTCGTCACCCATCTGCGCGCGCAGGACGAGCACCAGGATCGTCATCAGGCTCACGCAGACAAGGCCGATGCCGATGTGCGTGAAGCGCCAGCCGATCGTCTGCATGCCCGTGCTCACGAGCGGCGGCCACATCGTGCCGGCGACATAATTGCCGCTGGCGACAATGGTCACGGCGAGGCCGCGATAGCGCTCGAACCAGTGCGAGGCCTCCGCCATCAGCGGCGCGAAGGTCGCCGACGTGCCGAGCCCGATCAGGAAATACGCCGCCACGAATTGCCAGAGCTGGGTCGACAGACCCGCCAGCACGTTGGCGACGCCGAGGAAGGCGATGCTGATCGCCATCGCCGCCACGATGCCGAACCGGTCGGTGATCCTGCCGGCGATGACGCCGCCAAGCCCGAAGCCGAACATCATCAGAGTGAAAGCCAGCGACACCGCGCCGCGCGTGGCGGAGAATTCGGCCTGCACCGCGGGAATCATGACGACGATCGCCCACATGCCGACGCCGCCGATCGAACCGATCAGAAGCGCAATGACGAGGCGCATCCAGGCCTGACGCGAATCAGGGGTGAATGCTTCAGGTGTTTGTCCTGATTGATTTGGCGCGTGCACGGGCGGGACCATGGCCCGCGGATCGCCACAGGGTCAAGCATTGTGGCGCGATATTGGGCATGCACGGTGCACTGCGGTAAGAAGGAGCTTGGCGAACGCGGGTTTTGTCATTATTTTGCAAATCAGCGCGTGCAACATTGCCGCGCGAAGGGCATGTCGGCTGAATGTTGATGCGATTGACGCGATCGATGCGGATCAGGGTGGGGCGTGTGATTGCCCTTGCCTATCTGTTCTGCGTGCTCGCGCCGGCCGCAAGCCTCGCCTGGGGTAGCGCTCCAGCACCGTGCCTCGACGAAGCGCTCCTCGCCGACCTCGTGCCGCTGCATCACCAGATGCAGGCCGGCCACACGCATGACGGCGCCTCACATGACCATGCCGGGCCGCATGCGCGTCACCAGGCCGCAGCGCAGGACGCCCCCGTGCCCCATCATCACGACGGCAAGGGTACGCCGGGACCGTGCTGCGCGATGATGTGCGTAAGCGCGCTGCCGGCCGACCTGCCCAGCGTCGCAAAGCCGCTTCAGCCGGTTTCCGCCTGCTCGCCCGAGATCGTGGCCAGCCTGCACAGCACGGCGGCTCCCCTGCTCTACCGCCCTCCCATCGTCTGATCTGACGCGCGACGACGTCAGGCCGAGCGCGCATCCGCGCGCGCGAACCTGTGGTCTCCAGACAGATCAGGAATGACTCATGCTTACGCTTTCCGGGGCGAAGTCCGCCGCTGCATCCACAGCGCGGGGACGACATTTTCGATTCAATTGGCCGCTGCTGGCCGCGACGGCATTGGCGTTGTCCGGCTGCATGCCGGCAACGACACAGATCGCCGGCGCTGATCCTGCCGACCCCGCGGCCAAGGTCGCGCGCGCCGGCTATCGTTCGGCGATTGCGCCGTACACCAGCCTGCGGCCGGTGACGCCGGCACCATGGCGCGAGCGTAACGAGAGCGTCGCGCCGCAGCCCAAGCAAGACCGTTAGGAGCGCGCCATGACACACCGTCTCGCGCCAAGCCGTCTCGTGCCAAGCCTGCTCGTTCTTGCCTCGCTCGGCTTGTCGGGCTGCGCCGCCTTCTCGCCCGACAGCGGCATGAATGCCGTCTCGGAGCTGACGAGCCAGACCATCAAAAAGGATGTCGCCTTTGTGCGAACAACCGAAGGAGCCGGCGCGGTCGACGCGCGCGTTCGCCAACTGCTCTCGCGAACACTCAACCCCGAGACCGCCGTGCAGATCGCACTGCTCAACAACAAGGGGCTTCAGGCCGCCTATAACGAGCTGGCGCTGGCCGAGACCGATCTCGTCGAGCAGAGCCTGCCGCCCAATCCCGTGTTCTCGGTCTCGCGGATCTCGGGCAACGGCGCCAGCGAAATCGAGCGTCAAATTGTCGGCGACATCCTTGCGCTCGCCACGCTGCCGTTCCGCTCGGAGATCGCCCGCGATCGTTTTCGTCAGGCGCAATTGCGCGCAGGCCTGGCGACGTTGCGGCTTGCCGCCGATGTCCGCCGCGTCTATTGGCGCGCCGTTGGCGGCAACGAGATGGTGGCGTTGCTGACAGATGCGAAGGCGACGGCGGAATCGACCGCACAGCTCGCGGTCAAGCTCGGCGAAACCGGCTCGATCAACAAGCTCGATCAGGCCCGAGAGCAGGTGTTTTACGCCGAGACCACCGCCGACCTCGCCACCGCGCGACAGACGGCGACGAGCGCGCGCGAAAAGCTGGCGCGCCTGATGGGGCTGTGGGACGGCGGCCTCGACTTCCGCCTGCCCAACCAGCTGCCGCCGCTGCCGCGCCGGCCGCAGGCTTTGCCGTCGATTGAAGCCGACGCGGTCGCCCATCGCATCGACCTTCAGATCGCGCGGCTCGAGCTGACCGCGCTGGCGAAGTCGCTGAACCTCACCGAGGCGGCGCGCTTCGTGACACTGCTCGATCTCGCCGGCATCTCCCGCCGCACCCGGGATCCGGAAGGCGCGCCGTTCCGCGAGCGCGGCTTCGACGTCCAGTTCCAGATCCCGATCTTCGACGGCGGCGAGGTGCGGGTGCGGCAGGCGGCGGAGACCTACAATTTCGCCTTCAATCGGCTGACCGAGCGCGCCGTGAATGTACGCTCCGAGGCGCGCGATGCTTACCGGATCTATCGCTCCGGCTACGACATCGCCAGTCACTATCAGCGCGAGATCATCCCCTTGCGAAAAATCATTACCGAGGAGATGCAGCTCCGCTTCTCCAGCATGCAGGTCGATATCTTCGCGCTGCTCACCGAGGCGCGGCAGCGGCTCGCGTCGCTGCGCGGTGCAATCGATGCCAAGCAAAGATTTTTCCTTGCCCAGTCCGACTTGCAGACCGCCGTCAATGGCGGCGGCGCGCCTGCTGACGGCGACAATTCAACCACTATCGCCGCGGCAGCGCCTGCCGATGGCGGCCATTGACATGGAGGCCAGCATGTTTTCCCGCCGAGGATTTTTGGGCGGCGCCGCGCTCGCCGGCGCATCCGTCGTCAGCGGCCGCGCCCAGGCCGCCTCCATTCCGGAAGCCCCGCACATGGACAAGGTGGTGATGCAGCCGCCGCTGCAACCCATCAGCGGGCCGGACTATCACCCCGTCGTGACGCTGAACGGCTGGTCGCTGCCGTTCCGGATGAACGGCGACTGGAAGGAATTCCATCTCGTCGCCGAGCCTGTGGTGCGCGAATTCGCCGAGGGCATGAAGGTGAATCTGTGGGGCTATAACGGCCAGTCGCCGGGCCCGACCATCGAGGCCGTCGAGGGCGACAAGGTCCGCATCTTCGTGACCAACAGGCTGCCCGAATACACCACCGTGCACTGGCACGGCATGATCATTCCCAGCGGCATGGACGGTGTCGGCGGACTGACGCAGCCGCACATCCAGCCGGGGAAAACCTTCGTCTACGAGTTCGAGATGAGGAAGAGCGGGACCTTCATGTACCACCCGCATTCCGACGAGATGGTGCAGATGGCGATGGGCATGATGGGCATGGTCGTCGTGCATCCGCGCGATCCGAACTTTCGGGCCGTCGACCGCGACTTCGTCTTCGTCATGAGCACCTATCGCGTCGATCCCGGCACTTATCTGCCGAAGGTCAACGAGATGACCGACTTCAATATGTGGACGTGGAATGCGCGGGTATTTCCCGGCATCGATCCACTGCCGGTCAGGCTCGGCGACAAGGTGCGCGTGCGCATCGGCAATCTCAGCATGACCAACCATCCGATCCATTTGCACGGCCACAGCTTTGCGGTGACCTGCACCGACGGCGGCTGGATTCCGGAGAGCGCGCAATATCCGGAAACGACGACGGACGTACCGGTCGGCGCTGTCAGGGTGTTCGACGTGCTCGCCGACAACCCCGGCGACTGGGCGTTCCACTGCCACAAGTCGCATCACACCATGAATGCGATGGGACACGACATGCGCAACATGATCGGGGTGTCGCGCAAGGATCTCGCCAGGGCCGTCGGCAAGCTCGCGCCTGACGGCATGGCGATGGGCTCGACCGGCATGGCGATGGGCAACATGGAGATGCCCGCGCCCGACAACACGCTGCCGATGATGACCGGCACCGGTCAGTTCGGCCCGATCGAGATGGGCGGCATGTTCACGGTGATGAAGATCCGCGAGGGCCTCGCGCGCGACGATTATCGCGATCCCGGCCCCTATCAATTCCCGCAAGGCACCGTCGCCTACGAGGTCGCGCCGCCGGCCCCGGAGCCCGTGCGGCAACAACCCGGGGGACCGCCGATGAAGAACATGCAGATGTGAGCGTTTCGATGAACCACCACCAACTGGAGATACCAATGAAGACGACGATCAAGCTCGGTCTCGCGCTGGCCGCGCTTTCCACCGCACCGGCCTTTGCCCATGACCAGCACGGGCACGGCACCTTTTCGGCCGGCGAGCCCGGCGATCCCAAAAAGCCCGCGCGCACCATCGAGATCCTGCTGAACGAGATGGACTACGCACCCGCCAGGATCGAGGTCAAACGCGGCGAGCAGATCCGCTTCGTGCTGCGCAATGTCGGCAAGGAGGACCATGAATTCCTGCTCGCCACCACAAAGGAGAATCTCGCGCATGCGGTGGAGATGAAGAAGCATCCGCACATGGAGCATGACGATCCCAACGGTGTCAGGCTTGCGCCGAGCAAGACAGCCGAGATCCTCTGGAAGTTCAGCAGGGCCGGCACATTCGAATTTTCTTGCCTGATTCCCGACCACCGCGACTACGGCATGGTCGGCCACGTCACCGTGAAGCAATAAAGGAGAGTCCCATGAACCGCATCATCCGTATCGCCGCAGCGCTGTCGCTGGCCGTCGGCCTTGCCACAGCTGCCTTGGCGGCCCAGGGCGCCGCGATCAGCGGCGAGGTCAAGAAGATCGACGAGGGCGCCGGCAAGATCACGCTCAAGCACGGGGCCGCGAAGAACCTCGGCATGGATGAACCCATGACCATGGTCTACCGCGTCAAGGACCCGGCCGTGCTCAAGCAGGTGAAGGTCGGCGACAAGGTGACCTTCGAAGCCGAGGAGGCAGCTTCGGGTTACACCGTGACCCGAATGGAGAAGGCGAAGTAGGCTGCCTCCACGATGGTCATTCCGGGGCGCGCCTCTTGGCGCGAGCTATGATGCGCAATTGCGCATCTGAGAATCCATTCCCCACGACGCCTGCGGCACATGGATTCCGGGCTCGCGCTTCGCGCGCCCCGGAATGACGGCCTGAGAGCCCCGAAATACCCCGGTCAGCCCCCATGCCACACCCTTTATTAACCCTTTGCTAACCATACACCCGGCAAGAATTGCCCAGTGGAGTCGAGTGTCGTCAGCCGCGTAGAACGGGGAGTGCCCTGTGGACGCCAGTGCGGTGCCTCACTTTCGGAACGGCGGCCCTTCGGCCGTCGGGCAGACGTTTGGGGCGCGCGGACGGCAGTCGCGCGGAGGGGCAGCTACCATGGTCGACGTCACCGCGGGACAGGGCGTAGGCAGCACAAACGCTGGTTTCCCCACCCTTGCCGAGATCGGCAACATCCTCAAGCGCGGCGATATCGCGCTGGCGCTCGGCGTCCTCACCATCCTGGTGGTGCTGATCCTTCCGCTGCCCGCGATCGTGCTGGACCTGTTCCTGGCGATTTCGATCACGCTCTCGATCCTGATCCTGATGACGTCGCTGTTCATCCAGGCGCCACTGGAATTCTCCGCTTTCCCGACCGTCCTGCTGATCTCGACCATGCTGCGGCTGTCGCTCAACATGGCCTCGACCCGCCTGATCCTGTCGCACGGGCACGAGGGCACGGATGCCGCCGGTCACGTCATCGAGGCCTTCGGCAGCTTCGTGATGGGCGGCAATTTCGTCATCGGCATCATCGTCTTCGCCATCCTGATCATCGTCAATTTCGTCGTCATCACCAAGGGTTCGGGCCGTATCGCCGAAGTCGCCGCCCGCTTCCACCTCGACGCCATGCCCGGCAAGCAGATGGCGATCGACGCCGACCTCTCCGCCGGACTGATCGACGAGGCGGTCGCCAAGCAGCGGCGCAAGGATCTGGAAGACGAGAGCGGCTTCTTCGGCGCCATGGACGGTGCCTCCAAATTCGTCCGCGGCGACGCCATCGCCGGCCTCCTGATCGTCTTCATCAACGTCGTCGGCGGCATGATCATCGGCGTGGCACAGCAGGGCCTGTCCTTTGCCGACGCCGGCCGCAGCTACACGCTGCTGACCGTCGGTGACGGCCTCGTCACCCAGGTGCCGGCGCTGATCGTTTCGACCGCGGCCGGCTTGCTCGTCTCCAAGGCCGGCGTCTCCGGCGCCGCCGACAAGGCGCTGATGAAGCAGTTCTCCGGATATCCGCAGGCGCTGGCAATGTCCGCGGCGGTCATGCTGGTGCTGGCGGCCCTGCCGGGCATCCCGACCCTTCCCTTCCTGGCGCTCGGCTCCGGCGCTGGCGCGCTCGCCTGGCACGCCCGCAACCGCAACCGCGCGACTGCCAGGGCTGAGGAAGTTGCGAAGACCGCACCTGCGCCGGGAACGCCGGGCGCAGCCGGCTCCGCTGCGGCGGAGGAGCCGATCTCCGCGGCGTTGAAGATCGACGACCTCAAGATCGAGCTCGGCTACGCCCTGCTGCCGCTGGTCAACGGCCCCGACGGCACCGACCGCCTCACTGAGCAGATCAAGGCCCTGCGCCGTTCGCTCGCGATCGAGATGGGTTTCGTGATGCCGGCCGTGCGCATCCTCGACAACGTCCAGCTCGAAGCCAACACCTACATCATCAAGATCAAGGAGGTCGACGCCGGCACCGGCAAGATCTGGCCGAACCAGTTCATGGTCATGGACCCCGGCGGCAGCCAGGTTCAGGTGCCCGGCATCCACACCACCGAGCCGACCTTCGGCCTGCCCGCGACCTGGGTCGATGCCAGCCTCAAGGAGGAGGCCTCGCTCAAGGGCTACACCGTCGTCGACGCCGCCACCGTGCTCTCGACCCACCTCACCGAGCTGCTCAAGGCCAACATGTCGGACCTGCTCTCCTATGGCGAGGTGCAGAAGCTGCTCAAGGAGCTGCCGAAGGAGCAGGGCGAGCTGGTCAAGGACATCGTGCCCGGACAGGTCACGGTCTCCGGCATCCAGCGCGTGCTGCAGCTGCTGCTCGCCGAGCGCATCTCGATCCGCGACCTCTCGACCATTCTGGAAGGCATCGCCGACTCGCTCGCCTTCTCGCGCAATCCCGCCACCATGGTCGAGCACGTCCGCGCCCGCCTGGCGCGGCAGATCTGTGCGCAGAACACCTCCTACAGCGGCTACCTGCCGCTGATTGCGCTGTCGGCGCGGTGGGAACAAGCCTTCGCCGAATCCATTATAGGCCAGGGCGAGGAGCGCAGCCTCGCGATGCAGCCCTCGAAGCTGTCGGAGTTCATGACCGGCGTGCGCGAGGCCTTCGAGCGGGCCGCGCGTGAAGGCGAGGCCCCGGTACTGGTCACCTCTGCGGCAATTCGTCCTTTCGTGCGTTCCCTGGTCGAGCGGTTCCGGGCCCAGACGACCGTGCTGTCGCAGGCTGAAATCCACCCCAGGGCGAGGTTGAAAACGGTCGGAAGCATCTGATTTGCCTTAAGAAGCCGTGTGTTTTTCGGCCACAGGCAAATGGTTTTTCAGGTTTTGGCGCCTCGCCGATCAACGGCCGGCAAGGCGCCTGACAGGCACATTACAGCTTTGAAATAATTGCCAAATTGCACGATCCAGGGCCGTTTTTGATCGCGGCTTCTCACGTCCTGTCACGCTCTTGTGATCGCCTCTTGGGAACGAATCCCCCCAATACTAGGTTGTTGGGCACCGGAAGCATGAACCTGCCCAAACACGCAGGCGACTACTTCGGGTAGATGGCGGCAGGAGCCTTCCATGAACCACTCGATTTACAGCGCAGATCGCTCGACCCACCTCAAGATCGTGGTTGTCGCGCTCGTTGCCGGCATCGCGGTGGCGGGTCTCGGGATCACCGCGCGTACGAGTTCAGACGAAGGCCTGACCCAGACCGCTCGCGTCATGAAGGCGGGCAAGCCGATCGCCATCACCAGCTCGAACGTTTCCCTCGTTCGCTAAGGAGATTTGAGTTTCAGGAATTCACGCGGCTCTTTATCAGCCCCCCCAAAGTCGCCACGTGGATATGTAGACGACCCCAACCCCAAGTCGACTACAGAAAGCGCCCGCCCCCCACGGGCGCTTTCTCATGTCTGGGGTATGCTCGATCACTTGCAGACGCGGGAACATCCTACCCACGTACCTGTCTCAGTAAGATCAAACACTTAGGCAATATATTTTCCATTGCCTTTCAATTCTCGATCTCGGGCGATTCATCTCTATTTCAGCGATGGCGTAGCTCAGTTGGTAGAGAGTTCGCCTGAGGAGCGAAAGGTCACGGGTTCGAGTCCCGTAGCCCAGACCAAATCTAACGCCCAGCTGGGCGCCTAGCTGGGCGTCCTCATTTTTGGTTACCTCGCTGGGTGACGTTAGACGTCGTAAATTGTTGATGTTGTCACCGACCATACATCGTAGTCAGAAATGGTCGAATTCGGATCATCGACCAATTTCAGCATGACGTCGATCGCCGCATATAGATTGCCTGCCTGTTCGCGAGATGCTCGTAAGTAAGCAGCATAGATACTCTGATTAAACAGCGCTTCAAGCTGACCTTTTGCGTTGTGGAACACGTAAGCTGACGGACGCGTGGGATTCCCTTGGAAGAAAGTGTTGGGTATCGCATCGATCGCTGACACGACATCAAGAAACCATGGCAAAGACATTCGGATCATCTGGCGGCAGCCCCACAGACGTCCGGGCGCGAATCCCCCGGCACTACTCACGGTAACACCGGGGGGCTTGGGCACGTAAAATATAATAGTCGCGTAGACCGCCCCCTAATTCGTCATTGCGAGCGCAGCGAAGCAATCCAGAATCCCTCCAAGGCGCCAGTCTGGATTGCTTCGTCGCAAGGGCTCCTCGCAATGACGGAGCGTGAGGTTGACGTCGCCCGTTCAATTCGCATCTCCATCGTAGACACACCTTCGCAGCCTCGCGGCTTGTTCGCCCGAGCTTTGATTGGTCGCCTCACCCTCACATGAAAGAGGGCGCAGGGAAGACCGGGTGCCGGCTGGCGCCCGCGGTCCACTGTGCGAAAGGCAGTAGCGAAATCTGCACAGCGGCATACAGGTGAAGCCAAAACATCCGGCCTTCCCTGCGCAGTGGCTTTACGGCTTATGTCGTGATCTCCCCGGGGAGCGATGCACTATTGCCCCCGTCGCCTTGCGGATGGCTGACGCGTGTGCCCGGTTGGGCAACCACATCACCACAAGACTTGACGCACAGACCCCGGGCGTCAGGACCACACGATTTTGCCGTACGCCGGTCACACCGGTCGTGTGCGCGACGCTTTCGCTCACGGTTGCCCGCCCTGCGAAACCCTTCGCGCCGATGTGACCAACGTCCACCGCCGTCCGGCCCGCGTTCGTGACGATCGCGATACGCCCCTCTTCCTTGGGCCGGAGTGAGGCGGAATATACGCAATTCCGAAATTCGGTAAAGCGGAATATTTTTGCTGGCGCGGGTTGACCGGCAGCTCGGGTGTTTTGCCCGACGGGCAACGCCAGGGCTTGTATGAGGCCATCATGTCTTGGCAACGGCCGTGCCTTCATGACTCGATCACTTCATCGGCCAACGCCACGAGGCGGTCCGGCGCCGTGACGCCCAGAGCCTTGGCCGTCTTGAGATTGAGGACGAGCACAAACTTGCTGGCCTGCTCGATCGGCAGGTTCGCAGGCTTTTCGCCGCCGAGGATCTTTGCGGCATAGATGCCGGCGCGGCGGAAGTCGTCGATCAGATCGGCCGAATAGGACATCAGAAGCCGGCGCGGCCCCATTCCGGATAAGTGCCGACCGTCGGTTTTCCCGGCGCCATCACCAGGGGCAAGACGCGGCGCATGTTGTTGTAGAGCAGCGGCTCGCCGGACACATAGAGGGCATCAACGCCATCTCGCATGCTCGCCGAAACCGCGGCCTCGACGTCATCGAGCCCACGAACTTCGTGTCGAGCAACCGAAAAACCGAGTTGACCAGCGACGCTTTGCAATGCGTTCAGCTCGATTGTGGCTAGAAGAGACGACGAACCGATAAAACCGAGCGCCTTCAGGTCCGGCACCAGCTCCTTGAACAGGTTGAAGCGCTTGCCGGTAAGTGCCTGCTCGCCGCCAACCGCACTCATCACATTGCCGGTCGCATGGCCGCCCGGGTGCACATAGCTTTCGGCGAATCCCGCTTTGATGGGATCGGCGGCATAGGATGTGAAGACCAAGGGCAGGTCGGGCAGCATCTTGTGCGTGACCGGCGCGGCGGCAGCCGAAGCAATGATGACGCGCGGCTTGAGAGCAGCGAGTTCAAGCGCAAGGGCGGGCAACCGGTCGAAGACACCGTCCGCGTAGCGCCAAGCAAAGGTGAAGTTGATGCCCTCGGTAAGGCCAGCCTCCCGCATGCCCTGACGGATAGCCACAATCCGATCTTCAGCGTTTTTTGCAGGTCCCGGCACCAGCACGGCGACGATCGGCAAGTCCGGCTGGGCACGCGCCACAAGAGGGAAGGCTACCGTCGCGCCCAGTATGGCAAGAAGCTCCCGCCGCCGCATGTCCACCCCCGAGATGTAACGAGCACTCTATCGGCTTCGTGGAGGTCCTGACCAGGAGATTGCGGTGATGCCGTTCGCAACGGCCCAGCCGGCGTTGGGTCAAAGCCTCGGCGGGCATTGCCTTCCTTTGCTTCCTTTCGCCCGGCTCATGGGTGCAGGGCCAGCTCAAACACGCGGCGCCCCATATGTCGGCGGCGGAGCCTGCACGGTCGGCGCGGCCGCAGCGAACAGCTCGTCCTTGTTGCCCGACAGCGGCGGATAGATGCGCTTGCGGTTGATGGTCTGCTTGGTTGCCTTGGCGGCCGCGCCGGTGGCGCGGACTTCGCGGTCCCACCCTTCCGTATAGAGCGCGCCCCAGCCGCCGAGATCGAGCACGGTCACGTACCAGTCGATCCGGAGCGGCAGCATCGGCAGGCCCGCGAGATCGGCGACCACATTGTGGCCGGCGAAGCGGCCCATGGGACGCGCGAACTGGCAGGACATCACGGTCGGATGCAAGCCGTCGACCACGCTCGAGGCGACATCGCCGGCCGCGAACACGCCGCCGACATCCGCAACCCGCATCATGGGATCGACGAGCAGGCGCCCAAGACGATCGCGTGCGTCCGGGAAGCTCGCCGCCAAGGGGCTCGCGCGCATCCCGGCACACCAGATCACCGTCCGCGTCGGAATGAACTCGCCCGAACTCAGACGCAGGCCGGCGGCCTCGACGGAGACGACGCGGACGCCAAACCGTGTCTCGACGTCGAGCGAGGCCAATGCCGTATCGATGACGGGACGCGCATGTGCGCCGATCGTGGCGCCCACCGCAGGATTGGGATCGACCAGGATGATGCGGCGGCTGCCGGTGATGCCGGCGCGCGCCAGCTTGTCGGGCATCTCGGCCGCGACCTCGATGCCAGTGAAGCCGGCGCCGACCACGACGATCGTCGAGCGCCCCGGCGCGGGCACGCTGCGTCCGAGCGAATTGAGATGATCCTGGAGGTGGAGCGCCGCTGCATAGGTGTCGACGTCGAAAGCATGCTCGGCAAGGCCGGGAATGTCGGGACGCATCACTTCGCTGCCGAGCGCCAGCACCAGCCGGTCATAAGTCAGCGTCTCGTCGCCGCCACCCGTCACCAGCGAAATCTCACGTCGTGCCGGATCGATGGCTTCGACCTCGCCGATCCCGTGACTGACGCCGATCGGATCGAGCAGTTGCGCCAGCGGAAGCGCGACCTCGCTGAGATCGGCCTCGTAATTGCGCACGCGGATGTTGTGATAGGGATTGCGGTCGACGACGCGGATCTCGATGTCGCCGCCAGCGCCGATCTCGTCGCGCTTGCGCGCGGCACCGATGGCCGCCCACAGGCCTGCAAACCCGGCGCCGAGCACGACGATACGCGCCATGTCCGTTGACTGCATTTCCCAAGAGGGCGACGACGAAGCGACGAACGATCAAGCCGTCTGACCGCGCAGACAGCTATAGCTCCATCCGGCCGGGCGGACCAACTGCCGTGGTACCGGCGCGCCGCACCAATTGTCGGCTCGGCTCAGGCCTCGCGCAGTTCCGACGGCGTCGCGGCAAAGCGCTTGCGGAAGGCGCGGTTGAAATAGGACAGATCGGAGAAGCCCGACGAATGCGCGATGTCGCTGATCTTGCGGGTCCTGGCACGGGGATCGCTGAGCAGCTTGCGCGCGTGCAGCAGGCGCTGCTCCAGCACGAATTCGGTGAAGGTCGTTCCGGCCTGCTCGAACAGGCGCTGGGCCTGGCGCGGGCTCAGGCCCGAGCGCGTGGCAATCTCGGACAGGCAGAGATCGTTGCGGCCAAGCGCAGCCATCACGTCGGCGCGCATGAGATCGAGACGGGCCGCCGCATGACCTCGCCCGCGCGCGAGACTCGCATGCTCGGCGTCGGTGCCGAGCAGGAGGCCGACAAGATCGACCATGTGCTGCGCGGTGAGGCGCTGGCCGACGGCGTCGAGATGCGGCGCGTGATGGGCGGCAAGGGAGTGGTAGCGGAAGATCGTCTCGGCGACCGCGCCGTCCGAGAGCACTTGCGACAGCTTGTCCTCGGCGCGCGGATTGATCTCGAGCAGTGCGCGGCGCGGCATGCGGATGGTGGTGAAGCGATCTTCCTCGGTGTGGCCGACGGTGCCGGTGATGCTCATGTCGACGAGCACCATCTGCGCCGGCGCAAGCTCCACGGCATGGCCGTTCTGCCCGACGCGGACGAGACCCGCATGCGCCGCGATCAGGACGAGATCGTCGCTGCCGTCGGCAAGGTGGCTCTGGGTGCGTGAATATTGCGCGGAGGCGCCTTCGGGAATGGCGAGCGCGATATTGTCGACCACGCTGACCTGGAGCCGGCAATCGATGCTGTCGCCTCGGCTCGGCCCGATATCCAGGCCGCAGGCCCCGAAAGTCCGCTCTCGCCAATGTTCGAAGGCCGGGCCGTGTGGCAGCCCCGCATATTGGTGAATGAAGATGCCCGACGTTTTCGCTGCATCCATCTGATTTCTCGCCCCTCTCCGGCACCATGATCGGGGGCGCCGACTGCAAATTCCGGGCATTTGACGCCGCGACAAGCGGAGAGGTTCAAATCGGGGGCGGATTCGGCTGGATTTGTCGGAAGACGACGGCAGGACGGACCGTGGCGACGGAAATTGATCAGCATTGCCACGACGATGTTGAAGCGTCCAATGCCCCCCGATGTCGTCCTGGACAAGCGAGCAGAGCGAGCGCCGATCCAGGACCCATTACCCCGAGATTGAGTGGTTGCTCACCCGTGTGGCCACCGCTCACTCTCGCAACAAGCTCTTGGGGTAATGGGTCCTGGCTTTCGCCAGGACGACAATGGAAACCTACTTCTTGGCGGGCGCCTGCGGCTGCGCGGGCGGCACGGTTTCGATCAGCTTGCCGGAAAACACCGGCGCCGAGGTCGGCTGGCCGTTCGGCGAGCCGCCCGCCTGCTCGACGGTGACGGCGTAGGTTGCGCCGTTGACGACGTCGGGATCGTACGAACCGAGCACCGGTCGTGCGGTGAAATCTCCGGCGCCGATCACGCCCAGCGAGCGCGGGCGCGGCAGCTTGTCCGAGATCAGCCAGAGCTCGAAACTCTTGCCGGGCTCCGGTGCGGCGCCGACCTTGCGCACGGTAAAATTCTTGGTCGCACCGTCGATGGTGAGGATAAAGGCGGGACCTCCGCCCTGGCCCTGCAACAGCGCGACATATTGCGACGACGGGAGCGGCGCCGGTGTCTTTACCTCGACGGTCTGGATGCGTGGCGCCGGTCGCAAGCCGCCCGGCAGCGCCTCGGGCTTGAAGATCTGAAGCGACAGCGTCACGAGCAGCGCGGCCGCGAGCGCACCGACGGCGGATGCGATGGTGCGCCAGCGCTTCACGCGGCCCTCGAGCCGGATCACGTTGCTGTTGTCGGCGACCGGCGGCGGCGGCGCACGCACGACCTCCGGGTCTGGCGCGTGGACCTGCGGCATGAAGATCGGCGCGACGTCGGGAAGCGCATCGGGCGCCGGTGGCGTCGTTTCGGGCTGCTCCGCTTCGGGAGGCTGCGGTACCGGTTGCTGCTTATTCTCCGACGCCACCGGCGGAGGCACGGTGTCGGGCGAGGAAAACTCCGGCACGGGTGGCGGCGCTGCGTCCGGCAGCGCTGGCGGATCCTGCGCAAAGCCCGTCCGCGCGAGCTCGGACCTGATGTTCTCCCACACGATCGGACGCGGCTCGATCGAGCCGACCATCTGGTTGAGGACGCCGAGCCGGAATGCCCACGCCTGCACGACGTCGGCGAACGCCTTGTCGACCGCCATCATGGTCTCGACCTGCGCGCGCTCGCCGGCGTCGAGCGTACCGAGCGCATATTCCGCGGCGAGCGCGATATGGTCCTCCGTATAGGCCATCACTTGCGGTCCAGATCCACCATCACCGTACGAGCTCTCATAGCCCGAATCTCAAAGGCCGAGACATTCGCGAATATCCATCATGCTGCGCCGAAGCCACGTCTTCACGGTGTTGACGGGCGCCGCGAATTTCTCCGCCAATTGCTCGCGGCTCCAGCCGTTGTAATAGGCGAGAAGCACGAGTCTCTGACGGTCCGGCTCGAGCCGGCCGATGCATTCGAGGAGCCGCTTCAATTCCTCGGTCATCTCCCGCCGCGCCAGCGGATCGGGGCTGTCGCTTGCGACTTCCATCGCCTGCGGCTCTTCCTCGATGGAGACTTCCGTCTTCTTGCGGACGACATCGATGGCGCGGTTGCGCGCAATCGACGCCATCCATGTGATCGGCGATGCGAGAGCGGGATTGAACTGGCCGGCGCTGTTCCAGACCTTGACATAGGTCTCCTGAATGACCTCCTCTGCGAGATCCTGTCGGCGCAAGATACGGAGCACGACGCCATAGAGTTTCGCGCGCGTGGCGACGTAGAGGCGCTCGAACGCGGCCTGATCGCCCTGCGCTACCGCCCCAATCAGCCCGACCAGCTCTGCTGGCGTCAGCATTCAGCCCCCCGATGTGCGGCCCGTCGCGTTCCGCGCAGGCCCTGGCACCCCGCCACCATAGCGCGCGGCAAAGCCGACCACCAAGGGGGCGCGGCGCCCCTCTGTGGACAGGACATGCGAAAACCCGGACCTTTGGGGTCCGGGTTCTGCAAATTCTCTCAAGTCTGGCGGCTAGCGTCTCAGGCGACGGCGCCCATGCGGGCCCGCATCAGGCCGATGCTGTCGAGATCGGCCTGCTCGCGGGCGTTTTCCTCGGCGCGTTCGCGGGCCTGATCGCGCTCGTCGAGGAGCTCGACCTTCTTCAGCTCCTCGAAGGCTTCGGCCAGCGCGGCCTTGGCTTCGTCGAGCTGGCCCTTCAGCTCGTCGGCCGAGCGGGTCAGGTTCTCACGACGCTGGATGGCAGCCTTGGCATAGGTCGGATAGGCGAAGTGCGAGGGATCGTTGATCCCGGCGCGCTCCTGCTCGGTCGAGATCTCGCGTTCAAGATCGGTCGACATCCGCTGGAAGTCGGCGATCATGGTCTCGATCTGGGTGACCCGGCGGCGCTTCTCGTCGACCTGAAACTTCTTCAGGCGGATGAGGGTATCACGTGACTTCATCGACTCGTACTCCCCAGAAGTCCCTTGGCTGCACGTGGGACAACACCGGTCTCCCCACAGGCCCGACAGGGGCCAAGACCGGCTCTGCTACTCTGTGGGATGGGATGATGACGGGACAAAGTTAGCGTTCCGTTTCCAAATCACCGAGGATTTGCGCCAACTGGCGGTAGCCGTCCGCCAACGATGCATTTTCGTCCTTGCGCTGGCGCAGGAAGGCCTCCAGCGGCTCGTGCAGGCGGATCGCCTCGTCGACCTCGGGGCTGGACCCGGCGCGGTAGGCGCCCAGACGGATCAATTCCTCCATGTCGGCATAGGTCGCCATCACCGCCCGCGCCTTCTGGATGGTCGGCCAGAACTGCGGGTCGGCCGATTTCGGCATGGTGCGGGAGACGGATTTGAGGATGTTGATGGCCGGGTAGCGGCCGCGCTCGGCGATCGAGCGCTGCATCACGATGTGGCCGTCGAGGATGCCGCGAACGGCATCCGCGATCGGCTCGTTATGGTCGTCGCCATCGACCAGCACCGTGAAGATCGCGGTGATGGCGCCCTCGCCCAAGCCCGGACCGGCGCGCTCCAGAAGCTTCGGCAGCTCGGTGAACACGGTTGGCGTGTAGCCCTTGGCGGTCGGCGGCTCGCCCGCGGACAGGCCGATCTCGCGCTGAGCCATGGCAAAGCGCGTCACCGAATCCATCAGACAAAGGACGTCCTGCTCCTCGTCGCGAAAATATTCGGCGATCGCGAGCGTCAGATACGCGGCCTGGCGGCGCATCAGCGCCGGCTCGTCGGAGGTCGCGACCACGACGACGGAACGCGCCAGGCCCTCCTCGCCGAGGTCGTCCTGCAGGAACTCCTGCACCTCGCGGCCGCGTTCGCCGATCAGCCCGATGACGCTGACGGCGGCATCGACGTTGCGCGCCAGCATCGACAGCAGCACCGACTTGCCGACGCCGGAGCCTGCGAAGATGCCCATGCGCTGGCCGCGGCAGCAGGTCAGGAACGTGTTCATCGCGCGCACGCCGAGATCGAGCGCCGCGCCGACGCGCTTGCGCGAGTGCGCCGGCGGCGGCGAATTGCGGTACGGCATCGGCGCCGGACCCTGAGGCAGCGGCCCCTTGCCGTCGATCGGCTCACCCAGCGCATTGACGACGCGGCCGAGCCAGGCCGCGCAAGGCCGCACCTGATTTGCCGCATTGGCGATGACGGCCTTGCAGCCGCGCCGCACGCCGTCGAGGCCGGCGAACGGCATCACGACGGCATTGTTGCCGGAGAAGCCGATCACCTCGCAGGGGATGGAACGGTTGCCGCCGGTCTCGATCACGAGCCGCGCGCCCACCGACATCGCATGGATCGGGCCGGCCACCTCGACCATCAGGCCGCGCACGCCGACCACACGGCCGTAAATATTGATGCCGTCAATGTCGCCGATCTGTTCGGCAAGAGCCTTCACGAGAGGGCCTTCATGAGGTGATCGCCTTCATAATCCCGGGCTTCGTGGCGAGAACCTTAAGTTTCGCCATATTTCTGAACGGCGCTTAACTTCGTGTTTACCCGCATCGTTAATCATTGCGTCACTGTCTTTGTGACTGAGCGTGGCTCCCCTTCAGAAGAAGGCTGAGTCGCGGGAGTCGGTTAGGCCCGTCTCTTAAAGTGGAACTTGAACGCAACCGGATAACGAAAGCTGCTTCGCACACAAGACCTTAGGGCGATTCGACGAAAATTGCATCTACAGGGCTTGCGTTCCAGAATCAGAATTTGTTAACCATCTGTTGTCAGGATCCGAATCAGTTGTTCAAAGGCGTTTTGTTGTGTGCCGCGAATGCGGCCGACCTGACGCCCAGGAGCGGCGACTATGGGGAACTGGCATGCGCGTTTTGCTGATTGAAGATGACAGCGCCGTCGCGCAGTCGATCGAGCTGATGTTGAAGTCTGAGAGCTTCAACGTCTACACGACCGATTTGGGGGAAGAAGGCGTCGATCTCGGTAAATTATACGATTACGACATTATCCTTCTCGACCTCAACCTGCCCGACATGTCCGGCTACGACGTGCTCAAGCAGCTCCGGGTCTCCAAGATCAAGACACCCATTCTGATCCTCTCCGGCCTCGCCGGCATCGAGGACAAGGTCAAGGGTCTCGGCGTCGGCGCCGACGACTACATGACCAAGCCCTTCCACAAGGACGAGCTCGTTGCCCGCATCCACGCGATCGTGCGCCGCTCCAAGGGCCACGCCCAGTCGGTGATCCAGACCGGTGACCTCGTCGTCAACCTCGACACCAAGACCGTGGAAGTCGGCGGCCAGCGCGTGCATCTGACCGGCAAGGAATACCAGATGCTGGAGCTGCTCTCGCTCCGCAAGGGCACGACCCTCACCAAGGAAATGTTCCTCAACCACCTCTACGGCGGCATGGATGAGCCCGAGCTGAAGATCATCGACGTCTTCATCTGCAAGCTCCGCAAGAAGCTCGCGAATGCCTCGGAAGGCCGCAACTTCATCGAGACCGTGTGGGGCCGCGGCTACGTGCTGCGCGAGCCGCACGAGGTCGAAGAGCGCATTCCCGCCTGATCCTGGGTTTTCCCGCGAGCCCTTCGGGGCTTGCTCCTCCCAGCCTGGACCCCGCCGCAAATGGCGGGGTTTTGTTTTTGGGGATGCGAGCGCGGCCTCATCGTCCCGCCGCCGTTGAACCGCTATCCTTCCCCCGCCGACGAATGGTCGCTGCACGATGGGGGAACGATGATCCTGCAATCACTGGCCGGCCTGCCCGCCTTCCTGGTCTATTTCTGCACCGGGCTGATCGCGATCGTGACGTACCTGTTCGTCTACACCCGCATCACGCCCTACAACGAATTCCAGCTGATCCGCGACAACGAGCCGGCCGCGGCGATCGCACTCGGCCTCAGCCTGCTGGGCTTCGTCGCGCCGCTGGTCAGCGCGATCGCGCATTCGGCCAATGTGCTGGACTGCCTGATCTGGGCGGTCATTGCCCTGATCGTGCAGATCATCGTGCTCTTTCTCGTCAGGATGCCGGTGCCGAACCTCCCGGCCCGGATCGCGGCCGGCGAGTTGGCGCCCGCGATCTGGCTCGGGCTGTCCTCGTTCGCCGCGGGCCTGCTCAACGCCGCCTGCATGATCTACTGACATGGCCGACAAACCCTCCAAAAAGGAGTTCGGCAAACGTCGGCCGGCGGCCGGACCGCCGCCTGCGCAACTGCTGCCGAAGCGCTCAGGCCGTGTCGCGCTGCTGGTGATGGGCACGATCGCGGTCGGCACCACCGCCTACACGCTGATGCCGCGGCAGACTTGCGAGCCCTCTGCTGCCGGGGCGATCGTCCCCGGGGCGACGGTCCCCGGAGCCGCGCCGGTGCAGGCGAGCACCGCCTGCAGCAGCAGAAGCAGTTCGTCTGGCGGCGGCGGCAGCTCGCGCTGGTCGTCGCGATCGAGCTTCTTCAGCAGCGACTCCTCGAGCCATTCCTCGTCCGGAACGTCGTCCGATTCAGGCTCCGGCGGCGTGAGCCGCGGCGGATTCGGCTCGTTTGGCCATGGCTTCTCTGGCGGCGGCTGACCCATGCAACGCATCGTCTGCCCCGAGCGCGACGACTGGCGGCAGACCGCCGAACAATGCGGCTTTGCCTTCCACACCATCGACGGCGAGCGCTATTGGGACGAGCGGGCCTACTACGCCTTCACGCTCGACGAGATCGAGCGCGGCATCGAGACGCCGACCGGCGAGATCGACGCGATGTGCCTGGAGCTTGCCGGCCGCGTGATCGGCGACGAGCGCCATCTGCAGCGCTTGAAGATACCCGACGCATTCTGGAGCTTGATCGCCGAGAGCTGGACACGCGACGACCGCAGCCTCTATGGCCGGCTCGATCTCAAATTCGACGGCAAGGGACCGGCAAAGCTGCTCGAATACAACGCGGATACGCCGACCTCGATCTTCGAAGCCGCGGTGTTTCAATGGACCTGGCTCGAACAGGCGATCGAACGGCGCATCATCCCGTCGCGGGCCGACCAGTTCAATTCCATCCACGAACGCCTGATCGAAGCATGGAAGCACATTGCCGCGGGGCGCCACGTCCATCTCACCGGCACGACGGGCAATGAGGAGGACGCCGGCACGCTCGCTTATCTCGAAGACACAGCACGCCAGGCGGGACTGACGACCACGCTGCTCGATGTCGAGGCGATCGGCTGGCGCGATGATACCGGCGGCTTCGTCGATCTCGACGACCGCGACATCGCGCTCGCTTTCAAGCTCTATCCCTGGGAATGGATGTTCCACGACAGCTTCGGCGCAAAGCTCAAGGACGCACAGACACGCTGGATCGAACCGCCGTGGAAGTCTGTGCTCTCCAACAAGGGCATCCTGCCGCTGCTCTGGGAGATGTTTCCGAACCATCCCAATCTGCTGCCGGCTTTTTTCGAGGACGATCCGCGGGCGGCCGAGCTCGGCAGCTCCTATGTGCGCAAGCCGCTGCTGTCGCGCGAAGGCGCCAATGTCACGCTGGTATCAGGCGGAATGCCGCTCGACGAGCAGGCAGGCCCCTACGGCGCCGAAGGATTCGTGCGGCAGGCGCTCGCGCCGCTGCCGAACTTCTCAGGCTTCTATACGGTGGTGGGAAGCTGGCTGGTCGATCACCAACCCTGCGGCCTGTCGATCCGCGAGGACGAGAGCCCGATCACCGGCAACGGCTCGCGGTTTCTGCCGCATGCGATTCTGTGAGGGATACCCTTCTTTCCTTCTGGGAGAAGGTCGCCGCGTAGCGCCGGATGACGGGTTCTATTCGCGAGTTCAAAGCATCAGTTGGATTCGCGGCTCGCGCATCGACAAAGGCCGGCACGGCGGCGGCGTGGCACAAAGTGCATAGAGACTTTTCGCTGCGACAGATCAGCTATGTCTTAAAAGGGTGCATTAAGACACTTATGCACCCTGAATAGCGCGGTAGCCTCTCTGAAATGGAGAGGGGACCGGTGCCGGGGCTCGTGCATATTGTTGACGACGACCTGTCTTTCCTGACGGCCATGGAGCGTCATTTAAGGCACGCCGGTTACGAGGTCGCCGTCTATACCTCGGCGCAGGCATTGCTGGACCGACTGCCGAGCGACAGCATTCCGAGTTGCATCCTTCTCGATGTGCAAATCCCCGACTTGGACGGCCCTGCCCTCCAAAAACAATTGGGCGAACTCGGCTCGACATTGCCGATCATATTTCTCTCCGGCTATCGCGACATTCCGATCACTGTGCGAACCATAAAAGCGGGTGCGCAGGATTTTCTGAGCAAGCCGGTAAGCTCAGAAGACCTTCTTCGCGCAATCGCCGGAGCCTTGGCACACCATCGATCGTCACGAGACCTACAGACCATGCTGAACATGGCTCGTGCTCGTCTCGCTAAATTGACGCCGCGCGAGCGACAGGTCTTCGACCTCGTCGTTCGGGGCAAAATCAACAAGCAGATCGCACACACGCTCGGGACGACCGAGCGCACGATCAAAGCTCACCGCCACGGCTTGATGGAGAAAATGCAGGTTCGGTCGTTAGCCGAACTGGTTTCTCTTGCCGAGCGGATCGGCGTCTTGGACGGCGCATCCGACGAGGGAGGAACGGCCTGACAACCCCACCAGTTTCCAGGTACCTGCCGCTCCGTTGATCTACGTCAACGACGTTGAGCTTTCGTCTTTCGTCTCTCCGACAGCAGACGACGTCACATCGTCCACCACGCGGCGACAGGCACCGCGCGGGCCGACGTCTATCGGTCTAGCATCGGTCCGTTAAAGCAAAGCAGCTTCGAACGCGCGGCAACATCACGGCGCCGATAGGCCCGGGCCATGCGTCTCACCACGCCGCTGCCACCTTCAACGACGGCGGCATCAATCCGCCCATCGGGCGGCCGGAGCGCGTCGGGTTGAGCTGATAGAGACCACGACGTTCGACGATCGGGCGGAACGCGTCGGTGATGCCGACGACGGATTCGGCGGCGCCCAACAGCAGCGTGCCGTCGGCTTCCAAAATCTTCGCCGTGCGCTCGAAGATCACAGCCTTGGTGTCCTGGTCGAAATAGATCAGCACATTGCGGCAGAAGATCACGTCGAACGTGCCGAGATGGGAGAAGTCCTGCAACAGATTGAGCTGGCGGAACTGCACCATGGCGCGGATGTCGGCATTGAGCTGCCAGACCTCGCCCGCTTGCGTGAAGTATTTCATCAGGTGCTGGATCGGCAGGCCGCGCTGCACCTCGAACTGGCTGTAGACGCCGGCCTTGGATTTCTCCAGCACCTCCTGCGACAGATCGGTGGCGACGATCTCGATGCGCCAACCGGCGAAGGCTGCGCCCATCTCCTTCACGCACATCGCGATCGAATAGGGCTCCTGTCCGGTCGACGACGCCGCCGACCAGATGCGCAGCGACTTGCGCGCCGCACGCGCCCGAAGCAGCCCCGGCAGGATCGTTTCGCGCAAATGATCGAACGGGATCTTGTCGCGGTAGAAGAAGGTCTCGTTGGTGGTCATCGCTTCGACCACGTCGCTTGCAAGCCGCCCGTCGCCGTTCCTGATCTTCAGCACGAGATCGGGAATCCCGGCGAGGCTCGCCTTGCGGGCCAGCGGCAGGAGCCGGCTCTCGACCAGGTACTGCTTGTCCGGGGAGAGATCGAGGCCGGAGCGCTCTTTCAGGAATTTGCGCAAATAGTCGTAGTCGACCGGCGTCACGAGCGGTCTCCCGCGAACAGGCGATTGACCCGGGCGCCGATCTGGTTGAGCGGCAGGATCGCCGCGCAGATGCCGGCATTGGCCGCCGCGCCCGGCATGCCCCAGACCACGCTGGAGGCTTCGTCCTGCGCGATCACGCTGCCGCCGGCGGCGACGATGTCCTTGCCGCCGCGCATGCCGTCCGAGCCCATGCCCGTCAGGATCACGGAGAGGATGGCGCCATGCCAGATGTCGATGGCGGAGGTGAACAGCGGATCGACCGCGGGCTTGCAGAAATTGACGGCGGGACCATCGTCGAGCGCGATCGCCACGTCGGCGCCGCTGCGCACGACGCGCATGTGCTTGCCGCCCGGCGCAAGATAGATGCGGCCCGGCTTCACCGGCTCGCCATCGACGGCCTCGGCCGCCGGCTTGCGGCTCGTGCGTGCCAGATGCTCGGCGAGAATGGTGGTGAAGGTCGGCGGCATGTGCTGGGTGATCAGCACCGGGACGCGGTCGATTACGGGGCCGAGCTCGGCGACGAGCGCCATCAGCGCCTGAGGACCGCCGGTCGAAGAGCCGATCAGCAACACCTTCGGTGCCTGGGTCGAGAACGGACGTATGGATAGCACCGAGGACGAAGACGGCGCATGCACGGCCGGAGCCGCCGCGGCCGCGGCAGGCCGCGCGACAAGCGGTCCACGTGCAGCCGGAGCCGGGCTTGCGGGCGCCAGCGGCGGGCTCGCAACCGCGGGCTTGCGGCGCAGCCGTGCGCCGAGGTGGCGGATTTTCTGGATCAGGTCGTGATGAAAGATGTCCGCAGCCGACGCCTCGCGCGTCGATTCCGGCTTCGGAATGTAGTCGGCCGCGCCGAGCGACAGCGCCTTGAAGCTGATCTCCGCGTTACGGCGGGTCAGCGTCGAAGCCATGATGATGACGAGATCGCGCTTCTTCGCCAGGAGTTGCGGCAGCGCCGAGATGCCGTCGAGCTCGGGCATTTCGATGTCGAGCACGGCAACGTCGGGGTTGATGCGTTCGATCTGGTTGACCGCCTCGAGCCCGGTGCGCAGCGAGGCCGCGACCTCCATGTCATGCTCGGCACCGACCCAGCGCGAGATCAGACCGCGAATGACGACGGAGTCATCGACGATCATCACCCGCAACGGTCCGGCTTCCCGCGACGAGCCCGGGGTCGAATTACCTGCGAACGCAACACTCATTTACTCACCAACTCAGACTGAAACGGTCAGTTGAAAACAAACGCCGAAGGAGCCGTTCAGCCTCCGGGCGGTCGCTCAGATAAGGCCGACTTCCTGGAATTTCGCCGTCACGATGTCCTTGTCGAAGGGCTTCATGATGTACTCGTTGGCGCCGGCGTGCAGCGCGCGCGCGATATGCGCGACGTCGTTCTCGGTGGTGCAAAACACCACCTTGGGCTGGTCTCCGCCGGGCATGCGCCGGAGATGGCCGAGGAACTCGTAGCCGTCCATCACCGGCATGTTCCAGTCCAGCAGGACCGCATCGGGCAAGCCGCGCTTGCAGGCCTCCAGCGCCTTCTCACCGTCCTCGGCTTCGAGGATCTGGAAGTCGAGGCCCTCCAGGATCCGGCGCGCAACCTTGCGGATGACGCTGGAATCATCAACGACGAGACAAGTTCGCATGTGAACCTCTGCTTCTCCCCCGTTTTCGGGGGCGCTTCCAATTGCAGGTACGTCGGCGATGCGCCGGCGTATCAGGCCGCCATCATCTCGGGCGCGAGCTCGAGGACGCGATCGACGTCGAGGACGACCATGAGCTGGCCGTCGAGACGGTGGACACCGCCGGCGAGCTTGG